>CAJXPR010000009.1 GCA_913058135.1 uncultured Gammaproteobacteria bacterium | reverse complement strand
CGAGATTTCTGCCTGTCTCGTGGGCTCGGAGATGTGTATAAGAGACAGCCCGGATAATGGTCAGTCCCACGTGGCTCTTTTTCAGTGACACCGTTTTTGAGGTGACAAACTGCGCATACAGCCATGCCGCGCTGGCACGATCAACCGGCGTGGATTTCATCAGTGTCCATGCCCCGGCATCCTGATATCCCAGTTTCTGTCCCTCTTCCCAGTAAGCTCCACGCGGCGACGGTGCCATTCGCCATTTCGGTGTACCATCGTCATTCATCACCGGTAAACCGGGTCTGACCATGTCCGCAGTAAATGTGGTGTACCAGAAGATCTGCTGGGCGATGTTGCCTTGCGCTGGTACCGGACCTGCCTCACTGAATACCATGCCGGCAGCTTCAGGCTGTGCATATTTTTGCAGCCAGTCCACATACTTGGTGACCGAATAAACCGCTGCCGGACCATCTGTGGCACCGCCACGCTCCACACTGGACCCTACTGGCCGGCAACCATCGACGCGAATACCCCATTCGTCCACCGGCAGTCCATTGGGTATACCAACATCACCGGCACCGGCCATGGACAACCAGGCATCGGTAAACCGCCAGCCCAGTGAAGGATCCTTTTTGCCATAGTCCATGTGACCATAGATGCGACGTCCATCGATGGTGCCGATGTCATTGGTAAAGAACTCAGCAATGTCTTCATAGGCCGACCAGTTTACCGGTACACCCAGCTCATAACCGTATTTGTCCTGGAACTGCGCCTTGATGTCAGGGTCCGTGAACCAGTCGTATCGGAACCAGTACAGATTGGCAAACTGCTGATCGGGGAGCTGATAAATCTTGCCATCAGGTGCCGTGGTGAATGGCAGGCCGATAAAATCGTCCAGGTCCAGCGTCGGCGAAGTTACCGCACTGCCCTCACCTGCCATCCAGTCGGTGAGATTACGCACCTGCTGATAACGGAAATGCGTGCCGATCAGGTCGGAGTCGTTGACATAGGCGTCATAAATGTTTTCACCCGACTGCATCTGTGTCTGCAGTTTTTCCACGACATCACCTTCGCCAATCAGGTCATGTGTCACTTCAATACCGGTGATTTCGGTAAACGCCCGCGCCAGTGTCTGGGCTTCGTATTCGTGGGTGGTAAGCGTTTCCGATACAACCTTGATTTCCATGCCGCGATACGGTTGTGCAGCATCAATAAACCATTGCAGTTCATTCATCTGCTCGTCGCGACTCAGGGTAGAGGGTTGAAATTCATCCAGCCAGCGCTGCGCTGCTTCGGTATCCGCCAGCAACGGCGATGCTGACAGTAACAGCAGTGGGCCGGCTGCACCGATCAGGGCAGCGAGTACAGTTTTTTTATGCAGCATGAGTCAACTCCGGTAATTGTTGTCAGACAAACAGAAAAACGAGCACGGCAAACAGTACACAAACGCCCAGTGCCCACCACAGTGGTGGGCCCAGCCAGGCCAGCCAGGCCAGATTGATAAAGGCACTGCCCAGCAGAGTGACAAACAGCCGGTCGCCGCGTGTGGTTTCGAAGCGCAGTATGCCCTTGCGCGGCTGACCGCCGGGGCTGACCGCTTCCCAGACACACATCAGCACAATCAGGCAGCCAATGGTGGCAAAAAAAATGGCGGTTGGCGTTGTCCAGGCCATCCAGGATAAATCCATGGTTAACGCCCCTTAAACACGCCCCAGGGCAAAGCCCCGGGCGATATGATTGCGTACAAAATAGATCACCAGCGCACCGGGGATCACCGTCAAGACACCCGCGGCCGCCAGAACACCCCAGTCCAGACCCGATGCCGAGACCGTGCGGGTCATGATCGCGGAGATGGGTTTGGCATCAGTCACTGTCAGCGTCCGTGCTATCAACAGCTCCACCCAGGAGAACATGAAGCAGAAAAAGGCCGCCACGCCTATTCCCGAGGCTATCAGAGGCATGAAAATTTTGCCAAAGAAGCGTGGAAAAGAATAACCGTCGATGTAGGCTGTTTCATCGATTTCCCTGGGCACACTGGACATGAACCCCTCCAGAATCCAGACCGCCAGCGGCACATTAAACAGACAATGGGCCAGTGCAACCGCAATATGCGTGTCGATGAGCCCAAAGGCAGAATACAGCTGAAAAAATGGCAACACAAACACCGCCGGTGGCGCCATACGATTGGTCAGCAACCAGAAAAACAGGTGCTTGTCGCCCAGAAAGCGATAGCGCGAAAACGCATACGCGGCGGGCAGTGCCACCGCCAGCGAAATCACCGTGTTCATCACCACGTAAATCATCGAGTTGATGTATCCACTGTACCAACTGGCATCGGTCAGTATGGTCTGGTAGTTCTGCAACGTGAAATTCTGCGGCCACAACGAAAAAGTGGAGAGGATCTCCTGGTTGGTTTTGAAACTCATCATCAGCAGCCAGTACAACGGCAACATCAAAAACACGATATAAACTGTCGGTACCAGCCAGGCTTTGCTGGATGATTGTCCGGCTGACGAGTTCATTGCACACCTCCGGGCCTGGTATCGGTGACCGACTCGTTATCCTGCTGCGTCATGACCGTGTAGAACACCCAACTGATGAGCAGAATGATCAGGAAGTAAACCAGCGACATGGCCGCTGCCGGCCCCAGGTCAAACTGGCCAATGGCCATCTGTACCAGATCAATGGACAGGAAGGTAGTAGCGTTGCCCGGACCACCACCGGTCACCACAAATGGCTCCGTGTATATCATGAAAGAATCCATAAAGCGCAGCAGCACCGCAATCACCAGCACACGCCGCATCTTGGGCAGTTGTATATAACGGAACACAGCCCAGCGCGACGCACCATCGATGCGGGCAGCCTGATAATAGGCATCGGGAATCGACACCAGCCCGGAATAACACAACAGCACAACCAGGCTGGTCCAGTGCCATACGTCCATCACTATCAAGGTTATCCAGGCATCAATCGTGTCCTGGGTATAGTTATAGTCAATTCCCATTGATGCCAGCGTATGTCCCAGTAAGCCGATATCAACCCGGGCAAATACCTGCCAGATGGTGCCGACCACATTCCAGGGAATCAGCAACGGCAAAGCCATCAATACCAGACACACGGAAACGCCCCAGCCGCGCCTGGGCATGGCGAGCGCCACGGCAATGCCCAAAGGAATCTCGATCAAAAGGATGATGCCGGAGAACAGCAGATTACGCATCAATGAGTTATGGAAACGTTCTGATGCCAGCACCTCCTGGAACCACTCCAGCCCGACCCAATAGAACTCGTTATTGCCAAAGGAGTCCTGTACCGAATAGTTCACCACTGTCATCAGCGGGATGATGGCACTGAACGCCACCAGCAACAGCACCGGCAGCACAAAAAACCAGGCTTTGTTGTTCCACGGCTTCATAAACAGATCCAGGGTTTCATATAGAGTTCCAGGGTTTCATGAGCCCCTCCCAACCAATTGCGAATTCTGGTAGATATTGATTCTGTTCATCTCAAACCTGACGCCGGGCGCACTGGGCACCGGCTGATGCTCCGGCAACACGATATCCAGCGGATGGCTGTTCAACTGCGCACGCACGATCCTGTGTCGCCCGACGTCCTCAACAGCAACGATCTGCACGGGCATCCCCTCATGGCTCTCCACGAGACGTACAAATTCAGGACGAATACCCAGTTCCGGAACACCCGTCAGCACAGGATATTCCCGTGGCAGTGCGATGTGATGGCCGTCAATCACAGCCTGGTTACCCGCCAGCTCACAGGGCAATACGTTCATGCCCGGTGAGCCGATGAACTTGCCGACAAATGTGTGTTGCGGCGTATCAAACAGTTGCTGCGGCGTGCCGACCTGCACCACTTCGCCCGCCAGCATCACCACCACCTTGTCAGCAAAGGTCAACGCCTCAGTCTGGTCGTGTGTCACATAAATCATGGTATGGCCGAACTGGCGATGGATCTGTTTCAGCTGCGTACGTAGCTGCCATTTCAGATGCGGGTCTATCACTGTCAAAGGCTCATCAAACAGGATGGCGTTGACATCGGTGCGCACCAGACCGCGACCCAGGGAAATTTTCTGTTTGTCATCGGCGCTCAGGCCACGCGCCTTGCGCCCGGCCAATGCCTCCAGCCCGAGCATGGCGATGGCCTGCTGTACGCGAGTGTCAATCTCTGCCGCCGACAACTTGTCCGCGCCTCGTCTGTTGCGCAGCGGGAACGCCAGGTTCTCGGCTACCGTCATGGTGTCGTAAAGCACCGGAAACTGAAAAACCTGCGCGATGTTGCGTTGCTCCGTGGGCAAACCGCTGACATCAACATCATCAAATAACAACTGACCCTCACTGGGCTGCAACAGCCCGGAGATAATGTTCAGCAAGGTGGTTTTGCCGCAGCCAGACGGCCCCAGCAAGGCATAGGCGCCACCATCGTGCCAGTCGAGCGACATCGCTTTCAGTGCGTAGCTGCTGCCGCCATCATAGGAGTGAGCGATGTTGTTGAGTGTTATTTTTGCCATGTCTGCTCCGCAGGCAGTTCCGGCGCAAGCACCAGGCACCCCGCCTCATCAAACAGATAAACATTCTCCGGCAAAAAGTGCAGCCGCTGCATGGCATCCACTTCGGGGTACCGGACGCCTTGCGTCAGACTGACCCAGGGAAGCCCGGCGACCTGCAGATGTATATAGGTTTCAGATCCGGTGATTTCAGTGACTTTCACCTGGCCTTCTATGGCACAGCTGGCGCCGCCCTCCATTGTGAGATGCCAGGGACGCAGCCCCAAGGTGTATTTGCCATCAGGCAAGGCCGCCTGTTTGTCTGACAGCGGAATGACAAAGCGGTCCAGCCACAATTCAGCGCCGCGCTTGCTGACCGATGCTGTGTTGAGCGGAGGATCGGAAAAGGTTCTGGCGGTCACCAGGTCGACCGGGCGCTGGAAGACATCAATGGTTCGCCCAAACTGGGTCACACGCCCCTGATGCAGGGTGGCGGTGTTGCCACCCAACAAAAGTGCTTCAGATGGCTCGGTACTGGCGTAGACCAGGATCGCGCCCAGTTCCGCAAAAATCCGCGGCAGTTCCTGGCGCAGTTCTTCACGAAGTTTATAGTCCAGATTTGCCAGTGGCTCGTCGAGCAGTACCAGTTGCGACTCTTTGACCAGCGCTCTGGCAATGGCCGTGCGCTGCTGTTGCCCACCCGAGAGCTCGGCGGGACGTTTGTCCAGATAGTCCGTCAGACGCAGAAGATCGGCTGCATGCCGCACTTTGCGGTCAATCTCGGCAGAGGGCCGTCCGGCCACACGCAGAGGCGAAGCAATATTTTCATAAATTGTCAGGGTGGGATAATTGATGAACTGCTGATAAACCATGGCAACCCGGCGCTTCTGCACGGGCACACCGAGCACGCTGACACCGTCCAGCAGAATATCACCAGAAGTCGGGCTGTCCAGCCCCGCCATCAGGCGCATCAGGCTGGTCTTGCCTGACAGGGTGGGTCCCAGCAGTACATTCATGGATCCGCGTTGCAGCTGCAGGCTGACATCGCGGATATGTTCCTCGTTGCCCAGCCGTTTGCTTACGCCCGCCAGTTCAAGCATCCCCTACCCTGTTTTTTGTCGTTATTGTAGATGTCTGCATTATTACCATATTAGACTGACGTTTTGCAGTACCTGTCTCGTATTACCATCGTATTACCTGCCTGCAAAAAAACTCTAACGACTGCAAAGCAACAGGATCACCACATGAAAGCCGTCATACTGGACGCTGCCAGCCTGGGAGACGATGTCGACCTGACCCCGATAGCCGCCGTGGTCGATGAACTTGTCATTCACCAGCACACCGATCCCGAACAGTGCCTGCCCCGGCTGGAGGGTGCGCAGGCGGCCATTTCCAACAAAGTGGTACTCGATGCGGGCGTCTTGTCCGCCTTGCCGGGACTGGAACTGATCTGCGTGATGGCAACCGGCACCAACAACATTGACACTGAGGCGGCGGCCAGACTGGGCATTGCGGTGCGTAATATCACCGCCTATGGCACTGCCAGTGTCGCCCAGCATACGATGATGCTGATGCTGGCGCTGGCCAACCGTCTGCCGTGCTATCAGCACGATATCAGCGTTGGCCGATGGCAACAGAGCGCTGCCTTTTGCCTGATGAATCACAAAACCCTGCAGCTGGCCGGTAAACACCTGGTCATTGCGGGTCAGGGAGAGCTGGGACAGCGAGTCGCACAGCTGGCAGCAGCGTTTGGTATGCGGGTCAGTTTCTGTGCACGGCCGGGCAATGAGGCCAATGACTCACGCCCGGCATTGACCCGGCTGGCACCGACTGCTGACGTGATAAGCCTGCACTGCCCGCTCACCGAGCATACCCGACACCTGATCGATACACGTATACTGAACGCGTTGCAGCCCGGTGCACTGCTGATCAACTGTGCCCGCGGTGGCATTGTCGATGATGAGGCGGCGCTGTCAGCACTGCGTGATGGGCGGCTGGGCGGGCTGGGCGTGGATGTGCTGCCAAATGAGCCCCCGAGGGATGGCCACGTGTTGCTGGATGCCCTGCAGGACGGGTTAAACCTTATTGTGACGCCACACAATGCGTGGATTACCCCGGAAGCGCGACAAACCGTAGTCGACATGACCGCCGCCAATCTGCGTCAGGCTAAGGTTCAGGCTCAGGTTCAGGCCCAGGCACCGGACGCCTGAGCGGCGGTTTCACGGGGCAACACAAACCAGCGGATCGCTTCATGTTCAGCGCACAGGTTCATGGTACAGGGCGATGACATGATCTCTTCGTGACACAGGATCCGCTCGGCCGCAGCCAGTTCATCCTGCAGACTGCCCGCATGACGAGATGTCCGCGCAGCCTCCGGGGTCTGTTCCCAATCCAGGTCAAGCAGAAGATCCTGACGCTGGGCATCGGCATGGTGATGCCGCCACACACCGTGCGCAGCGTCGTAGCGATAGCACTGCAGCAGGCGCCAGCCATGCTCTGCCACCAGCTCCAGTGCGCGCAGCAGGTACTCAAGCTCGTCGCCAGCTATGAAATAGTTAAAATTCAACCGTACCCAGCCCGGGCGCATCAACCCGGCGCCTGAGGTCACTGCGGCTTCCACACGTTTGCTGTAGGCCATATCCATACCCAGGAGGCTATGAGCGTATGGCCCGGCGCAGGAACAGCCGCCGCGTGCCTGAATACCAAACAGGTCGTTCAGCAGCGACACCACAAACCCGTAATGCAGTTCACGCTCACCGTGCCAGAAGCGCAGGGAGAATATCGGCAACCGGTGGGCGTCCCGGCTGCCCAGCACCTCAATATTGGCACAGGCCTGCAGGCGCTTCATGACCGTCTCTGCCATCGCCTGTTCCTGCGCCTGAATGACATCAATGCCGACCTGCTGCTGCAGGGAGAACACCAGCCCGGCGCGGATGGATTCAACAATAGCCGGGGTGCCGCCTTCTTCCCTGCGCTCGATATCGGTTACGTAAACATGGTCTTCAGGGGTGACATAGGACACCGTACCGCCGCCCACCGTCGCCGGTACACGATTGCGAAACAGGCCACGCTTGGCAATCAGAATTCCTGGTGTACCAGGACCACCCACAAACTTGTGCGGCGACAGAAACACCGCGTCCAGCGCGTGTGCCGCATTCATATCGATACGCACATAGGGACCGGCTGCCGCGTAATCCCAGCATGCCAGCGCGCCATAATGCTTGAGCAAGGCCGTTACTGCGGCCACGTCTGACTTGATGCCGGTCACGTTGGAGGCCGCTGAAAAGCTGCCGATCAGCAGTCGCCGCTGCCGATGCCTGATCAGCGCCTGTTCCAGCGCAACCAGGTCAATACCACCGGCGGCGTCCAGAGGCACAAGTTCGATACGGGCGATGCTTTCCCGCCAGGGCAGTTCATTGGAATGATGCTCATAGGGGCCAATAAAAACCACCGGGCGTTCCTCTTCCGGCAGTGACGCTGCCAGTCCGCAGCGCTGGTCAAGATCCGCAGGCAGGCGAAGGTTCAACACATCAATGAGCTTATTGATAGCAGCAGTGGCGCCGGAGCCGCAAAAGATCACCTTGTCATCTGTGGTGCCATTAACCGCGCGCCAGATTACCTGCCGCGCTGATTCACGCAATGCTGATGTGCGGGCGCCCGTAAACGTGGTTTCAGTATGAGTATTGGCATACCAGGGCAGCACCTGATCGCGGATATAGTCTTCAATAAACCCGAGGCTGCGGCCCGACGCCGTGTAATCGGCATAAATCAGCGGCTTTTCGCCGAACGGCGTGGCAATCGCCTGGCGTTGACCGATAACGTCATCACGGATTTTCTGGATCAGTTTGTTCATGCTCGTTCCGGCAGATGAAGGAAAGTGACAGAACGCCATATTAATTAAATTGGACCGGAACATTGTTCCCATTTGTGTCACTAAATAGCTTACAGTCGACACGTTATTCCGTTAATATCATGTTTTATGAGACACTGTACCTTATCACGACATGGCGTATCCGGGTCTCATGGTCAATGGCAAATTTCCGGAGCGAATGATGGATTCACAAGATCGAAAACTGCTACGCCTGTTGCAGCAGGACGCCTCGCTGTCAGTGGCAGACCTTGCCGACAGGATAGGTATCTCGAAATCAGCCTGCTGGCGGCGCATTCAGAAATTTGAGGAAGCCGGTGTCATCAAACAGCGCGTCACCCTGCTGGACCCGGCGAAACTGGGGCTGGGACTGACGGTTTTTGTCACAGTGCGCACCAATCAGCACAATGCTGACTGGGCAGACAATTTCAACAAAGTGGTGCAGAACGTAGAGGGCGTGCTCGAGGTCTACCGGCTGGGCGGGCAGATCGATTACCTGCTGAAGGCAGTGGTGGCCGACATGCCCGGCTATGATCGACTGTACCAGCAGCTGATCGCCGCCGACCTGTTTGATGTTACCGCCAGTTTTGTCATGGAAGAAATCAAGACCACAACTGCGCTGCCCATCTAGAAGTCCCGGCCACTAGCGACGAGGCCTGAAGGCCAGCAACACATTGCCTGCCTGTTGGCGAAAGCGGTCATAGCCGGAACCGACAAACAACGTGCCGGCCCCTGCCGACACGGTATGGGAATCGATTGAACCCCCGCGCGCTTCCACACCGTTGACCGTTGCGAAACCCTGGGAGGTGTCAAATTCGAACAGAATTTCACCATCCTCGCCGTCAAAAATGAACAGGCGGCCGTCGATATTGCCTGCCACCAGCGCGCCATCAATCACCAGCGGCAAAGCGGTAAAACCATAACGTTCCTGGCAGGTAGCCACGCGCAGATCGCGGCCATCGGCACAGTCAGGCCGGGCACGAAATTCCCATGTCGGCTCGCCGCTGGCAACGTCGAAGGCGTGGATACCGGCATCGATCATGTCGTCAGTCATGCTGGCGTAATGCGGGTCATTGATCGGTAAAAACACTCTCTCACCGTCCACGGCAATTCCCCAATGGTTGCCACCCAGTGCACCGCCATCGCCCACGCGCTGCTGCCAGACGACCGTGCCGTCGTTGGGGTTGAGCGCCCATAAATGCCCGGATTTCTGACCGGCCAGCAAACGCTCGCTGCCATCGGCCAGGGTGACCAGCGTGGCAGCACCGCCGAAATCCCAATCCTTGATGATACTGTCTGTTGGCGACGGACAGTTCGGACCGTATTCGCGGCCAGTGCAGGCCATGTTCCAGACATCATTGGCTACTGCCTGGAATTGCCAGCGCACTTCGCCCGAATCAATATCCAGCGCAATAATGGCATTGCTGGTGTCAGTGGCAGGCAAGGACGTGTTTTCACCAGTGGTGACATACAGCAGGCGCCGCTCTTCATCCAGACTGGGACTGGACCAGATCGGTGCCCCCGACGGTCCACGCAGGGGCGTGCCTACCGAGCTGACACCGCCGGTGTAGTCAGCCGGCGGCATGGTGTAATAGGTCCAGATACGCTCGCCGCTGAGTCCGTCCAGAGCAATGACCGCACCACGACCGTCACAGCACTCGTGGCTGGCTTCGGCGCCACGCTGGACGCCGGAGGCGGACACCGGCACATACAGGCGTTGTTCATGAAACAGCGGCGCACCGGTCAATCGCGTGTGCACACCTTCGTCGACAGCGCCATCGATAACCCAGGCTGCCTCACCGGTATAGGGATCAATGGCATGCAGACGCGCCCGCTCATCGCTGACGTACAGCAGGCGTTGGCCATCGGCAAACTCGTCACTCAGCGTTGCCGAACTGCGCAGGCTGGCACCCGCGTCATAGGCCCACCTGATACAGCCCGTGCCAACATCAAGGGCCAGCACCTGCTCGGTCGCAGCAGCCGGATAAAAAACCGTGTCGCCAGCAATTACCGGCGTTGAACGCAGCCCGCCTATGCCAGGCAGGCCCAGCGCCCAGGCTACCTCCAGTTCGGACATATCAGCTTTACTGAGTCCGCTCTGTTCGGCGCTGAGGTTACGGTTGAAACGCAGATTGCCACCGGCACTGCTCAAAGACACCATTGTCAGGTCAACCGCCCGCTCACCCGGCGCGCACAGATTCTCAGTCAGCCACTCACCGGATACCGGCGGTACGGCCAGATAATCGATCACTGCCTCGCGCTGCCGTGTCGACAGCCCCTGCCCCTGGGCCTGCATCAAACCCGCCGTCAGGGCGAACCGGAGATTGTCTGCGGACATTGCGCGCAACGCCTCTGTGGACGCCGCCCGCGGATCGCCACCATCATGGCAGCCTGCGCAGTAGTTGGTAAATACCGCCTCTCCCGGGTGGACATCATCACCCTGCGCCATCAGTGGCGCAGGCAGCCACAGCAAGACACTTGTCATCAGCCCTGAAACGATGGGCCGGTTTAGTCGGGCAAAGATGGTCATAGCCTGCCTCGTTATTATTGTTGATCCGTCTCCGAAAGACGTCAGGACCCGATCCGATAACGCAATTTGATCACCAGTGTATCCACCACTGGTTCGGTCCATGCTTCCTGCAAAAGCCCAGTGTAATCATCAAAGGTATCGCCCGGCAAGTTGCCGCCTCGGGTATAAACAATAAACAGATCCGACAACGGCGCAATCTCCCAGCGATAACGCGCCTGGAATGTCATGCGGCTGATGCTGAAATTGTCGCTGGTGGCATTCGGTTTGGGCACCTCACGCAGCTCCTCAATGCGATTGGGATTGACCTGGAGGAATTTGTTTTCAAACGCTTTCAGACCGGTCCACTGCACGCCCAGGCGGAACTGCTGCCGGGCACTGATGAAGTAGTTCATAGTCACTTTCGGTGACCACTGCGTCGCTTCATAGCTGGTATAACGCCCGTTACCTCGGTACACAAGCAGGCCTTCGCGGTCTGTGTAGGCGGCTTCGGCCTGCAGAGAGAAATTGTCCACTGGCCGGTAGGTCACACCGGCGGTGGTCGTGGTATTGCGCTCACCCAGATCTTCCGAATTGGCATCCACGTTGAAGTTGTAAACCAGCTGCTGCGACGGATCAGTATCCCAGCCGAACACAAACTGCCAACGACCCGGCACATAATAATCACCGCTGCCACGACCGAGCCTGTCGTCTACGCGCCGGTGATAGTAGCGCGCGCTGGCCATCATCGAATGATTGTTCAGGAAGGTATAATTGCGAGTGGCAAAGACCCCCTGGCGCACAAAATCACCGTTACCGTTCCACTGGTTAAAACTGAAAATGCTGGTGCTGCGCGACCGCAGCCCTTCAATATTGGATTCATTGCGTGTGTAGTTGTAATCCAGGTGCATCAGGTCATTGCGGGTCAGGAAACCAAGCGTGTTGAGGTCCAGCTTGTCGTCGTGATATCCGGCAGCTACCCGGTGCTGGCGACCGCGCACCGGCTGAAAAATGATATCGGCGAATGCACCCTGCCCGTTCACGCCATCGACATCGCTACTGACAGCCTGCGCATCAAACACCCAACGCGCATCTGCGGAGAAATAGTGCACATCAACGCCATTCACCACAGCGTCCACTTCTGAATGTGACACCGAGGTACCCATCCAGCCAATGGAGCGACGTCCCCCGCCAGTGGTATCTTCGTAGAGCAGACGACCCACGCCAAAATCGCGGCCCTCGGCTTCAATTTTCACTCGGGTTCCATCGATGGCC
The DNA here is from genome assembly GCA_913058135.1 of uncultured Gammaproteobacteria bacterium. Lineage (GTDB taxonomy): Bacteria > Pseudomonadota > Gammaproteobacteria > Pseudomonadales > Pseudohongiellaceae > Pseudohongiella. The sequence goes on along the minus strand of CAJXPR010000009.1, from coordinate 44,728 downwards.
TGTCCTCGAATTTCACTGTCATCTTCCGATGCCAGCAACGTGCCATAGCGCCAGTTGCCATTCTGTCCTGTGAATTTTGCGGCACCCAGCAGATCAGTCGGGGCACTGACATCGGTTGCCACGGTGCTGACGCCGGTCGGTACATCGAACAGGGCGGCACTACCAATACGGCGGGTATTCAATAGCGTCGTTGGTCCTCCGGGGCCACGGGCACTCTGGTTGCGAGGAGACGTATTAAAGACGTCCTGCCCTTCCAGAAAAAATGCACGCTTTTCCGGAAAGAATGTTTCAAATGCGGTCAGGTTGACCACAATATCGTCTGATTCCACGTTGCCGAAGTCAGGATTGAGACTCGCCGACAACTGTGTATTGGTGGTCGGTCGCCAGAAAACTTCAAGACCGGCACGCAAATCTGACTCGTCACGAATACCGTCATAGGTCCCCGACAGATAGGGGTACCAGGTCAGCTGCGCGCTGGGCTCGATCGCGTCGAGCTCCAGCTTGTGGTACGCAGAAAGAAATTCGTTGACTGTGGTAGGCAACGGCGGAAAAGACCAGGTCTCGTTCAAATAACCAATCTGTCGTTCGGTATAAATACCGATCTGGCGGGAATCACCAGACACATTCGGCAGCGCCATCATGGTCCATGGAATAAAGAACTCGGCCACCCAGCCGCCCTCAACCGGGCTGGTTTCCGCGTCCCACGAACCATCCCATTGCATGTTCATTTGCCGTTCGGGCAAGATGGTACCATCGGTTTTGGAACCGCCGAGATTGACGCGCATCATATATCCATAAAGACCCTGGCCGGAGGGATCGATATTGATGACAAAACCATCACGCTCAAGTCGGGTATCCCGCGAGGTCATACGCGCCACCAGAGTATCAGGATCCTGATGGTTCATCACGCCTACATAAATGCCCCGTTCGGTGTAGAAAATGTGGGTGTCCGTGCGCAATGATGCCTCAGCCAGGGTATCCGGCAAAATGACCCGCATGCCGTCAATAGCTGGCACGCGCTGCCAGACTTCCTCGTCGAGCCGGCCATCGAGAGTAATACTGGCATCGCTCTCAGCGACACGAACCAGACGCGGGGCCGATTCCTGAGCCTGAAGCTGGCTGCTGGCAATCAACATGGGGATGACGAACAGTGCCGCCATAAACTGTTTGCACCCGGCCGGGCGCTGCCTGAAATTTTGCATGTTTATTATTCTCTTTTTGTCCCCATGCTCGTTGTGGGCGGTAGGGGTTTTACGAAATATAACCGGCCAGCAACGACGCACCCATAGCTGGCTACAATTCGTTGCAAAAAAGCCTGCCTGCAAAGTGCTCCCCTTCAATACATTTTCGTGCCACACTGACTGTATAACAATGTACGAGGGAACATCATGCAACTGAACAAAGAACTGGTCGAAGAAATGGAATTACTGCTCAAATTTGATCTGAGCAGTGCCCGTGTCGGTCTGAAAATACACAGTAACGCTGACGCGTCAGTGATTGCCGCAGCAAAACGTCTGTACCACAAAGAGCTGGTCGAGCATGAGGACGGGGGATTTCTGACCACACTCGGCCATGAGGCGGCTGAACATCTGCAGGCTGTACAGCAGATTCTGACCTCATCAGACTGAAATAAGCCGGGCCGGCAACTGAGCAGGTAGCCGGTCCCTCAGATGTCGGGCACCCTGACCCAGCCTTCCATGAGCACACGTGCGCTACGGCTCATGATGGCTTTTTTGACAAGCCATTCCCCATTTACCTGTTCTGCCACGGCGCCCACACGCAACGTCCCTGAAGGGTGACCAAAGACAACCTCGGTGCGGTCATCGCCCCCCGCCGCCAGGTTGACCAGCGTCCCGGGCACTGCTGCCGCCGCACCGATGGCAACAGCGGCCGTGCCCATCATGGCATGATGCAACTTGCCCATTGACATGGCACGCACGAGTAAGTCGACGTCACTGGCCGACACGGTTTTGCCGCTTGAGGCCACATAGTCCCGGGGCGGCGCCACAAACGCCACTTTCGGTGTATGCTGGCGGGTAATGGCCTCGCTGACATCACTGATCAAACCCATTTTCACGGCGCCATGACTGCGAATGGACTCGAACATTGCCAATGCACTGCTGCTCTCGTTCACCGTCTCCTGCAGTTCGGCCCCTGTGTAGCCAATATCACTGGCGTTCACAAAAATGGTCGGAATGCCGGCATTGATGAAGGTTGCACTAATGCTACCCAGGCCCGGCACTTCCAACTGGTCCACCACCTGTCCGGTCGGGAACATGGCGCCACCTTCATCGCCGTCATCTGCCGGATCCATAAACTCCAGTTTCACCTCGGCGGCGGGAAAAGTGACACCGTCCAGTTCGAAGTCGCCAGTCTCCTGCACCTCGCCGCCGGTAACAGGCACATGCGCGATAATGGTTTTGCCGATGTTGGCCTGCCAGATTCGTACCACACACACGCCGTTGCCAGGCACGCGAGCAGCATCGACAAGACCTTTGCTGACAGCAAACCCGCCAACTGCGGACGAGAGATTGCCGCAGTTCCCACTCCAGTCGACAAATGCCTTGTCGATGGACACCTGGCCAAACAGGTAATCGATATCATGATCAGGCCGCGTGCTTTTACTGATGATGACCGTCTTGCTGGTACTTGATGTTGCCCCTCCCATGCCATCAGTATGCTTGGCATAGGGATCGGGACTGCCGATGACACGCATCAGCAATCTGTCACGCGCAGGCCCGGGCTGTTGTGCGTATTCCGGCAGTTCATCAAGCAGAAAAAAAACGCCTTTGCTGGTGCCGCCACGGATATAGGTCGCCGGCACTCTGATCTGAGGAGCAAAACTCATGCGCTTACCCCCGGCGCCTGCTCTGATTCCAGGAAATCCTGGGCAAAGCGTTGCAACACGCCCCCTGCCTCGTAGATGGACATTTCCTCATTACTGTCCAGGCGACACTTGACCGGTACCTCGACACGCTGTCCCTTGCGGCGATGGATGACCAGTGTCAGCTGCGCCCCCGGCGTGCGCTCCCCGGTCACATCAAAGACCTCAGTACCGTCTATCTCCAACGTCTTGCGCGTGGTGCCGGGCGCAAATTCCAGTGGCAATACTCCCATACCAATCAGGTTGGTCCGGTGAATTCTTTCAAACCCTTCGGCGACAATTGCTTCCACTCCGGCCAGACGCACCCCTTTGGCTGCCCAGTCCCGCGAGGATCCCTGGCCGTAATCGGCACCAGCTATGATGATCAGTGGCTGTTTACGCACCATGTAGGTTTCGATAGCCTCCCACATACGGGTAATCTCGCCTTCAGGTTCTATGCGGGCCAGCGAGCCTTGCTTGACCTTGCCATCCACAACCACCATTTCATTGATCAGTTTCGGGTTGGCAAAGGTCGCGCGTTGCGCTGTCAGGTGATCACCGCGATGTGTGGCGTAGGAGTTGAAGTCTTCTTCCGGTACGCCCATCTTGTGCAGATACTCACCCGCCGCACTGTCCATCATGATGGCGTTGGAAGGAGACAGATGGTCGGTCGTAATGTTGTCGCCCAGCACCGCCAGGGGGCGCATACCCTTTAACGGCCGCTCCCCCGCCAGCGCGCCCTCCCAATACGGCGGTCGGCGGATATAGGTGCTTTGCGGTCGCCAGTCATACAGCGGTTCGGTGCGATTTTCAGCGTCACGGGTAATATCAAACATCGGAATATACACATCACGGTATTGCTGCGGTTTGACGCTCTTTTTGACGATGGCATCAATCTCCTCGTCACTGGGCCAGATGTCCTTCAGCGTGACCGGATTGCCGTTTTGATCGCTACCAAGCGTGTCCTTTTCAATGTCAAAACGAATGGTACCGGCAATGGCATAGGCAACTACCAGCGGCGGCGAGGCCAGAAACGCCTGTTTGGCATACGGATGAATTCGCCCGTCGAAATTGCGATTGCCCGACAGTACTGCAGTGGCATACAGGTCGCGATCGATCACTTCTTTCTGTATGACCGGGTCCAGCGCGCCGCTCATGCCGTTACAGGTAGTGCAGGCGAAGCCGACCACTCCGAATCCCTGTTGCTCGAGTTCCGAAAGTAACCCGGCTTCTTCCAGGTACATTTTTACCGTTTTGGAGCCCGGCGCCAGCGAGGTCTTCACCCAAGGCTTGCGCTGCAAACCCAGCCTGTTGGCGTTGCGGGCTATCAGACCTGCGGCAATCATGTTGCGCGGATTGCTGGTATTGGTACAGCTGGTAATAGCCGCAATAATAACGGCACCATCGGGCATCAGTCCGGGCTCATTGTCGACCTTGCCACTGATTCCGCGCGCCGCCAGCTGTGAAGTCGGCAGCAGCGCATGTGGGTTTGAAGGACCTGCCAGAGTCCGTGCTACCGTGGACAGATCGAATTTCAGACGTCGCTCGTATTTCGCCGTTTTTAAACTGTCAGCCCATAACCCGGTGTGCCTGGCAAAATTTTCCACCAGAGCAACCTGCTCTTCATCCCGACCGGTCAGGGTCAGGTATTCAATAGTCTGCAGGTCAATAAAAAACATGGCGGCCGTGGCACCGTACTCGGGCGTCATATTGGAAATCGTGGCGCGATCGCCTACACTAAGACGCGCAGCCCCTTCGCCATGGAATTCAAGCCAGGCCCCCACCACTTTCTCTCGGCGCAAAAACTCGGTCAATGCCAGGACCATGTCGGTACTGGTAATGCCTGGCTGCAGCTTGCCGGTCAGTTCCACACCCACCACATCGGGCAAGCGCATCCAGGAGGCGCGACCGAGCATGACGCTTTCGGCTTCCAGCCCTCCCACACCAATAGAGATGACTCCCAGTGCGTCAACCATGGGCGTGTGACTGTCGGTACCCACGCATGTATCAACAAAGGCTACACCATCACGCACCTGCACTACCGGCGACATTTTTTCCAGATTGATCTGATGCATGATCCCGTTGCCCGGGGGAATCACATCGACGTTCTCGAAGGCAGTCTTGGTCCAGTTGATAAAATGGAAACGGTCGTCATTGCGCCGATCTTCGATAGCCCGGTTTTTCTCAAAGGCCTGCTTGTCAAAACCTGCATGCTCAACCGCCAGTGAGTGGTCGACTATCAACTGTGTCGGCACCACCGGATTGACTTTGGCAGGATCGCCGCCCTGCTCGGCTATCGCATCGCGCAATCCTGCGAGGTCCACAAGCGCCGTTTGTCCCAGGATATCATGGCAGACTACCCGCGCCGGAAACCAGGGAAAATCCAGGTCACCTTTACGTTCAATCAATTGTCTCAGGGAGACTGTCAGCATCTCAGGATCACATCGCCGCACCAGGTTCTCTGCCAGTACGCGCAGAGTATAGGGCAATGCGTCGTAGGCGCCGGGCTGGATGGCATCCACGGCTTCGCGTGTATCAAAAAATTCCAGCGACGTACCTGGCAGAGATTTGCGATAGCGGGTATTCATGATAGTGCAGGCCTTGTCATCGTTGATCAATGGGTTCAACTTTGCGGGGTTCAGCCCCCGTGTATTCGGCGCTGGGCCGGATGATGCGATTGTCTGCGCGCTGCTCCATAACATGAGCTGCCCAACCGGTCAGCCGACTCATCACGAAGATGGGTGTAAACAGTTTGGTGGGAATGTCCATGAAGTGATAGGCCGATGCGTGGAAAAAGTCGGCATTGCAGAACAGCTTCTTCTCGCGCCACATGACTTCTTCGCAGCGCACGGATACCGGATACAGGGTAGTATCGCCGACATCGTCAGCCAGCTTTTCCGACCAGGTTTTGATGATGGCATTACGCGGATCTGACTCACTGTAGATGGCATGACCAAAACCCATGATCTTTTCCTTGCGCTCCAGCATGCCCAGCATTTCCTGCTCGGCGTGGTCAGGATCGCGGAATTTTTCGATCATATCCATGGCAGCTTCATTGGCGCCGCCGTGCAAGGGGCCACGCAGTGTGCCGATAGCGCCCGTGATACAGCTGTGCATATCGGACAGCGTCGAGGCGCAGACTCTTGCGGTAAACGTGGACGCATTGAACTCATGTTCTGCGTACAGAATCAGCGACACATTCATGGTCTGCGCATGCAGCTCTTTTGGCTTTTCGCCGCGTAGCATATGCAAAAAGTGCGCGCCCACGGAGTCATCATCGGTATTTTCATTGATACGTACGCCATCATGGCTGTAACGATACCAGTAACAGATGATTGATGGGAATATTGCCAGCAAGCGGTCAGCAGCAGCGCCCTGCTGCTTGAAATTTTCCTCGGTTTCCAGATTACCCAGCACCGAACAGCCGGTACGCATCACATCCATCGGATGCGCAGATTTTGGGATCCGCTCGAGTACTTCTTTCAAAGCATTCGGCAATCCTCGCAGGCTTTTTAATCGGGACTTGTATTCGACAAGCTCAGCGCGGGTCGGCAAGTGCCCTTTCAGAATCAAATGAGCCACCTCTTCGAATTCACAGTTGTCGGCCAGATCCTGTATGTCATAGCCGCGGTAGGTCAGCCCGGAACCCGATACGCCCACGGTCGACAAAGCGGTCTTGCCGGCAATCTGTCCACGCAAGCCTGCGCCACCCAATTTTTTAGCTTCAGCCATCGCTGCTCTCCTCGTCTTATCCGGTTATCAAGATTTTTTCTGTTTTGCAAACAGAGCGTCAAGTCTCTCTTCGTAAACATGGTAATCAATACGGTCGTAAAGTTCCGCGCGGGTCTGCATGAGATCAGTGACATTCTGCTGCGTTCCGTCCCGGCGTATGGCCGTGTACACCGCTTCTGCGGCCTTGTTCATGGCGCGAAATGCCGACAGCGGATACAGCACCAGCGAGACATCTACCGATGCCAACTCGTCGGTGGTATATAACGGCGTGGAGCCGAACTCGGTGATATTGGCCAGCACCGGCACTTTCAGTCGCTCAGTGAACTTTTTGTACATGGACAATTCGGTGATGGCTTCTGGAAAAATCATGTCGGCCCCTGCTTCGATGCAGGCCTCGGCACGATCCAGCGCCGCATCCAGCCCCTCAACCGCCAGTGCGTCAGTGCGCGCCATGACCACAAAACTCTCATCGGTCCGGGCATCCACAGCGGCTTTAATGCGATCGACCATTTCCTGCTGCGTGACTATTTCCTTGTTGGGGCGGTGACCACAGCGCTTGGCCCCCACCTGATCCTCAATATGCATGGCGGCGGCGCCGAACTTGATCATGGATTTAACGGTACGCGCCACATTAAAGGCACTGGCACCAAAACCGGTATCAACGTCCACCAGCAGCGGCAGATCACACACATCGGTAATACGGCGCACATCAGTCAGTACGTCATCCAGCCCGGTAATGCCCAAATCAGGCAGCCCCAGCGATCCGGCCGCGACACCACCACCTGACAGATATATGGCCCTGAACCCCGCGCGCTTGGCCAGCAGAGCGTGATTGGCGTTAATGGCGCCGATCACCTGCAGTGGATGTTCTTCAGCAACGGCATCACGAAAACGCTGTCCGGGTGTTGTGTTCATTCGCTGTTTCCTCCTGGGGACGGGTTGTCGTCAGCCTGTGCCAGCATCAGACGTTCAATATTGCGGCGCGACGCGCTGATATGGCGGCGCATGAGCAGCTCTGCCAGTTCACCATCTCGATCGGCAATAGCCTCGATGATTCGATGGTGTTCGGCAAATGCCTGCTGCGGGCGCTTGGGCGTTGCCGAATAGCGATAACGGTACATGCGCAGCAGATGGTAAAGATCGCCGCACAGCATATCGCGCAGTGTACTGTTCCGGCTGCCCTGGATGATCAGGTAATGAATATCCAGATCGCCTTCCTGCTGATAGTAGGACTCGTTGTGCTGCAGACCACTGTGCTGTTCGTGCATGGCCAGTACGTCACGCATGCTGGCTATGTCATCGTCAGTCATGTTCTGCGCCGCCAACCGACAGGCCATGCCTTCGAGTGCTTCACGCACGTAATACAGTTCGATGAGTTCTTCATAACTCAGAGATGCAACACGCACGCCTGCATGCGGGATGCGCACCACCAGGCGACGCCCTTCCAGGCGCCGGATCGCCTCGCGCAGCGGGCCGCGGCCAATGCCAAACGTCGTGCTGAGATATTGCTCGCTCAGGCGGGTCCCCGGCGCTATATCCCCTTTGACAATGGCAGTCTGGATACGTTCAAAGGCCCCGTCGGACAAGGTCTGACCACTGTTGCGAAGCTCGGAAACAGACAATTGTAGATAATCCCTTCAATATTTAACTGAGAATAGCAATATATGGCGTGCATTCTGTGCCGAACAGCACGGATTGTCAACAATCCCGCAAACTTTTCAATCTGCCTTTCTTGCACTGGGTTAGCTGAGTTGTTGCCCCAAACGCAGACCGCCTGTCCGACAATATTTACCGTTGATCTTATCGATGCTGGGCAAATCAGCCGGAACGCTGGTAGTTTACAGTCATCAGCCAGAACGATGATGAATAGCTTCAGATGCCCTTTAACCAACAATAACAATGGAGCTCGATGCATATGGCCCGGAATAATGCGCGCGACAATGAGCCCATGAAAGGCTGGGTAATCGATGGCTTAAGCATCAAGGGGGATCAGCTCATGAGCAGGTACTTTAGCGCCAAACTTGTTGTAGCTGTCTCGGTTTCTGCGTGCCTCTACGCTGTGCTTATGCACGCATCAGCGCAGCCTTCCGATCAACCCTGGTACGGCGTGCCGCTGCCCCCGGCTTTTCAGGCGCACCAGATACCCGCTATTGTGGGGAACCGGGGTCCCGCACCGGCTGTTGTCCCTGCCGGCGAAGAGCAATACAACGAACTTCGTGGTGAGCGCCTGCTGCGGGACCTGCACGCCATCATCGCCTTCTCACACCAAAGTCGCGAACAACAGGAACTGGGCGGAGACCAGATGTGGGGACGCGTTGCCGGATTTCCCTCTGGCACTGCCAGTGCTGAATGGGCAGCGCAACAGTTTCGCGATGCCGGCATCGAACAGGTCACAATCCAGTCTTTTGACCAGGATGAGGACGCCAGTTTGTGGTTGCCCGTAGAATGGGAGGTACGACTGTTGGGAGACAGTCTCGCCCAGCCCGGCAGTGACGACGTGGTGTTGACCACAGCGGTCGCACTGGCGCCTTCGCAGATTACCGACGGGATGCTGGAGGCGCCACTGATCTATGTCGGTACCGCACGCCCGGCGGAGCTGACACACATGGATGTACGCGGCAAGATAGCCATCCAGCACATCACACCGCAGGCTCACCTGGTCTTCGAGCGTAGTGCCGCTGTGCCCCGGGCCCAGGATTTGATGGCACGTGGCGCTGTTGCCGTGATCAATATCATTGACCAGCCCGGTAATGAAATGGCACGTGACCTGGCCAATTGTGGCGGCCCTTGTTTTAACATAGGCGGTCGCGATGGTGTGTTTCTGACCCGGGTGCTCGACGCCGCAGCCAACCACGGACACGACGGTCAGCTACGCGCCCGACTGTCGCTGGAGGCGAACCAGCACAGCCAATTAACCGGACAAAATGTCATCGCTGTCATCCCCGGCACATCGACTGAAACCATCGTGCTAAACGCGCACCTGGATGCTTGGTACGATGGCGCGGGTGACAATGGCGATGGCGTCGCCGTGATGATGGCACTGGCCCGGCACTTCAGCCGTCCGGACATTGAGCTGAACCGGACCCTGGTACTGGTCGCCAGCGCCGGCCATCATACTACCGGCCTGAACGGCCCACGCAATGCGGTACTTATGAATCCGACTCTTTTCGATAGTAGTGTGCTGATTTTTAATCTGGAGCACGTGGCCCAACGCAATTTCTCGCCCGCCCGCAGCGTGCTGCCGGATGGTTATCGCGAGTTTATTGCCGACTCTGGCGAGGCCCCGATTGTGGCGGGCATCACCAATGAATCCGGGTTTTTGCAGGACCTGTTTGATCAGGGTGTGCAACGCTACGGCACCAATTTTGTGTCCGGCAATTCAACCATGGCCAGCGGTGAAGGTGGCGGCTATCGCGAAGCCGGTGTCCCTATTGTCACCACCATGCAGGCGCCTCCTCTGTACCATACCAGTGGCGAGGTTGCTGACGCGATTTCGGTTCCGGGGATGGAGCGCATGGCACGATTCATGGCCTGGTTTGTCAAACAGGTGGATCATGCGTCACACTCGGATATCAACCCCTAAAGGAATTCAGCTATGCAATTTGGCGACATCAGCGTTACCCTGGAGAATCACGTGGCGATCGTTGAGATACAGCGGCCTCCCTACAATTTCTTTGATGTTGCGCTGATTGAAGACCTGGCTGACGCATTTGAGGCGCTGGACGCCAATCCCGACTGTCGGGCTTTGGTGCTGGCCGCACAGGGCAAGGCGTTTTGTGCCGGTGCCAACTTCTCGTCCGGCCCGTCGGTACTGGAGCAGTCTGATGGCAAGGGCCGCAACCCACTGTATGTCGCAGCCGTCAGGCTGTTCAGCAACAAAAAGCCGGTGGTCGGCGCCATCCACGGCGCTGCCATTGGCGGCGGCCTGGGCCTCGCACTGGTGCCGGATTTCCGGGTAACCTGTCCCGAAGCCAGTTTTGCCGCCAATTTCAGTAAACTGGGCTTTCACCCCGGCTTTGGCCTGACCCATACGTTGCCGGCTATTATAGGCCAGCAAAAAGCCGCTCTGATGTTTTATACCGGCCGCCGCATCAAGGGTGAACAGGCCTGCGACTGGGGTCTGGCGGATATGCTGGTCAGCGCTGACCAGGTGCGCAGTGAAGCCATTGCGCTGGCGCAGGAAATCGCAGGCAATGCACCGCTTGCCGTCATGTCGGTGCGCGCCACCCTGCGTCAGGGCCTGACCGAGATGCTGCAGGCCGTTACCGACCATGAAGCCCGCGAGCAGGACTGGCAGCGACTGACTGAAGACTTTCAGGAAGGCGTGAACTCCGTTGCCGAGCGCCGGGCCGGTATGTTTAAAGGCAAATAAAAAGGCAAATAGAAAGGAAAATAGAAAGGCAAATATACGTTGCAAGGAGCCACTGATGTCCGATGTGTTTCGCAAGTTGCTCGCTCAACGGGAAGCCGTCCCATCCTCGATAACGCCTAACATCGGCGTTGTGACGCTGCAATTCCAACTCTACGGGGTCGACGACCTGAAGGCCAAGCGCAAGGTTTTTAATGCCCTGCGCACCGTGTGGGGCAAGGAGGCTGACCTGGCGGTGGCCGAAACCGGCGATTTTGAGGCGCTGGACAGCGCCACCTGGAGCATCGTTGCCATAGGCGGTAGCGCCCAACAATTGACTGCGAGGCTTGACCAGGTTGAGAAAGCTATCGCGCAAAAAATTGACGCGCCCGTCGTTGAGGTGCAGCGCGAGATCCTCTGAGTCGACGTCGAAAAGCTGCTCAAGTGCTTGATTATATCCGCACAATTAGCGAGACTTAGGGCGTTCGTAACATCTAAATACAGCACAGGAAAACTTATAATGAAATCATTGAAGAAGTGTATTTTTGCGCCCGCTGCTCTGGTTGTCGGCAGCATGCTCGCCGTGACTGCGCCGCTTGCAAGCGCTCAGGAAATCGAGCGTAAAGGCGAAGGCCGTCATTTTTACACGACGATCCGTGTGCCCGCCAATGCTGAATTCATGTACCTGAGCGGCGCCGGCGCTGCCCGTCTGGAAGACGGCACCTGGGGTGACATGGCGCAGCAGACGCGCGACACCTTCAATGGTTTCAAGGAAAAGCTGGAAGCCGAGGGCTGGTCGATGTCAGACATTATTCAGGTTCGCGCATTTGGCGTCGCCGACGATAATGGCTTTCTGGATTTTGACGGCTTCAACGAGGCATACCGCGAGTTCTTCGGCACCGAAGAAAACCCGATGAAACCGGTGCGTTCGTTTGTTGAAATCGAAGACCTGGTAGTGGATGGCTGGCTGATCGAAATCGAAGTCCGCGCCGCACGCGTGCCCTGAACGCAGGCTTGACAGTTAAGCCAAACCAGCTCACTGCCGGCACGGTTCCGCCATAATGCCGGCAGTGAACACAACTCAGCGAGCAAACGCAGGGAGCTGCTTTGGACAAGTTGAGATATGGATGGCAACTTTTCCGTGACTCGGGAAAACTGTGGATAGAGTGCAACGCATTTAATCATGCCGGTTCATTAGCGTTTTATACGCTGTTTTCGCTGGCACCGACGGTGATTATTGCGGTAGCTGTGATTGGCCTGGTGTTAGGCGAACAAGCGGCACAAGGCCAGATTGTCGACCAGTTTCAGGATGTCATGGGTACCGAGGCTGCCTCGCTGGTCCAGGAGGCGGTGACCAACTCCCGGATCGATAACAGCGGCGTATTCCCCGCCGTGGCAGGCATCGCCGCGCTGATGATCGGGGCAACAACGGTTTTCGCGCAGATGCAGTATTCCCTCAATTCGCTGTGGGGAGTCCGCCCCAAACCCAGTCGCAGTAGTGTATTTATTTTTATCAGAAAGCGATTCTTTTCCCTGATGGTCGTCCTTGCCATCGGTTTCGTATTGTTGGTCTCATTAATGCTGGGCGTTGCACTGCGCGCCACGCTGGAGTTCACTGCCCGCTTTGTGCCGTTGGTAGAGGCGCTTATCAGTGTCGGAGAGATGATCCTGTCATTTCTGGTCGTCACCCTGCTGTTTGCCACCATCTTCAAAGTCCTGCCTGATGTTGTGCTCAGATGGCGACAGGTCATCATCGGCGGTGTGATTACTGCCCTGCTATTCTCGCTTGGCCGTTACGGCATCGCCGCCTATCTGGCCTACACGGCGCCGGCCTCGACTTATGGCGCGGCCGGCGCCGTGGTCCTGATACTGATGTGGGTTTACTACTCCTCCCTCATTCTGTTGTTTGGGGCCGCCTTCACAAAAGTGCACCTGCAGGCCCAGGGTAAATCGATCATCCCACGCAACACGGCAGTCCTGGTCGAAAGGAAATTACTCACATAGACGACCACCCAAGCGTTTATCCATAAACTGGAGGAATATACGCTCGCCGATGCGGTCATCAACGCCGATCAGATGTTTCCGATACAGATACGCTGACTACGCTGCTTGACATATTTGTCATTAATGCTGACATAAATGACAGGCAAGTCGCCGTCGCTCTCCCCCAAATCAACACCGCGACCGCATGACCGGAAGCTTTTTGTTATAGATAACAAAAGGATATCGATATATTCGGCTAACACCCCATTCTGGCACGTCACCTGCAATGCAGTGTGTACAGGCTATCGATTGCCGGCACCAGAGCACGATAACCGGTCCCATTCAGAGCTGCACAGGAAAGCATCATGTTCGACGTCGATCCGTTCATACTTGCCCGGGCACAGTTTGCTACCAATATCAGCTTCCATATCCTGTTCCCCTCCATCACCATGGGAATGGCGTGGATTCTGCTGTTTTTCCGGTTGCGCTATACCATGACCGGCGACAAACACTGGGAGAATGCATACCATTTCTGGGTAAAGATTTTCGCCCTGTCATTTGCCATCGGTGTCGTGTCCGGCATAACCATGAGCTTCCAGTTCGGTACCAATTGGCCCGGATTCATGGAGAGAACCGGCAACATTTCCGGACCCCTGCTGGGTTACGAAGTACTGACCGCCTTTTTTCTGGAAGCAACCTTCCTCGGCGTGATGCTGTTTGGCAAAAACCGGGTGTCCAACAAGGTCCACCTGCTGTCCTGCGCGCTGGTGGCGGTCGGTACTTCGCTGTCTGCTTTTTGGATACTGAGCCTGAACTCTTGGATGCAGACGCCCGCCGGCTACATCATTGAGGACGGTGTTTTTCATGTCGACAGTTGGACAGCGGTCATTTTTAACCCATCCTTTCCCTATCGACTGGCGCACATGATGACCGCCACCATGCTGACCGCTGCTTTCCTGGTCATGGGAGTCAGTGCCTGGCGCCTGAAACAGAAAGTGGACGGCCCCGGCACTGCCAAGGTTTTTAAAGCCATGGTGGTGATCACCATGCTGTTCGCTCCACTACAGGTTGTCATCGGCGACCTGCATGGTCTGAATACCCTGGAACATCAGCCTGCCAAGATCGCTGCCATTGAAGGCGTATGGGAAACACATAGTGGTGTTCCCTTTACGGTCTTCGGAATGCCGGACGAGGCGACCCGCACCACACGCTTTGCGCTGGAAATACCCTACGCCGCCAGTTGGATCCTGACCCATGACATCAATGGCGAGGTGCGAGGTCTTAATGAATTTGAAGGTGAGCACCCGCCGGTCGCTATTGTGTTCTGGTCCTTCCGTGTCATGGTAGGCGTTGGCATGATGATGATCCTGGTGTCGTGGTGGGCGGGCTGGGAGCTGTTCAGGCGCAAACAGAAGCCCAGCGCCATGCTACTCAATGCGGCGTCCTGGATGACGTTCTCTGGCTGGGTTGCGGTGCTCGCCGGCTGGTACGTTACTGAAATCGGTCGTCAGCCGTGGATCGTGCAAGGCCTGCTGACCAGCGCTGACGTTGTCGCTGACCATGCCAGCGGTGTCATGTTGAGCACGTTTACCGGTTACATGGTGCTGTACCTGTTCATTCTGCTGTCCTATATTGGCACCTTGCGCTACATGGCCACCAAGCAGGCCGCCTCGCTGCTGGATCTGAAGCCGATGCCGGAACCCGTCACCAATCTGCCGCCGGCAGCAGGAGCATAGATATGGATCTGGAATTCTGGCTACCCCTGTTCTTTGCCAGCGCCATGGGCCTGGCGCTGCTGATCTATGTCGTGCTGGACGGCTACGATCTTGGCATCGGTCTGTTGCTGCCCTTTGCTGATGACCATGAAAAAGACATCATGATCGCTGCCATTGGTCCGTTCTGGGACGCCAATGAAACCTGGATCGTGCTAGGCATTGGCATACTGCTTATCGCCTTCCCACAGGCCCACGGACAAATTCTGACCTTCATGTATATTCCCGTCACTGTGATGCTGATGGGCTTGATACTGCGTGGTATTGCCTTTGATTTCCGCGCCAAGGCCATAGCCCAAAAAAAGGACATGTGGAACGCCATCTTTGCCACCGGTTCACTGATCACTGCGGTGGCACAAGGATGGATGTTGGGCGCCTACATTACCGGATTGGGCCTCACCGCGATCAGCTCGCTGTTCTCGGTGCTGATTGCAGTGACATTGCCGGCGCTCTACATTCTGTTGGGTGCAGCCTGGCTGCTGATAAAAACCGAAGGTGTGCTCTTCGACAAGGCGTTGCGCTGGGCACAAAAGTCCATCCTGCCCATGGGCGCGGCATTGCTTTTGGTGTCCATTGCCACACCGTTGGTCAGTCAGACAATAGCGGACAAATGGTTCAGTTACCCCGACGGCCTGAAACTGCTGCCGATTCCACTTCTCAGTACCGTAACATTCGCCAGCCTGCTGTGGCTGCTGTTTGACCAGAAGGCCCTGCGGGACGGCAAAGAGTGGCTACTCTACACAGGATTGATCATGCTCTGTTTGCTCGCCGCACTGGGTCTGGCATACAGCATTCTTCCGGACATAATCATCGGCCAGATGACTATCTGGGAATCTGCCGCCAGCAGCAAATCCCTGCTCTTCACTTTTTGGGGTACTGCGGTAGTGCTACCCATGATTATCGTCTACACATTTTTTGTTTATCGCATATTTTCCGGCAAGGCAAATTCACTCACATACGAATGACCAACTGACAGAGGAATCGAACTATGGACCCGATAATCAAACCTGACGTGTTTCCGTTTTTTGACAAACAAACAGCAACCTTTTCCTACATAGTCAAGGATCCCAGGTCATCTGCATGCGCGGTAATCGACTCGGTACTCAACCTGGACTACAACTCGGGCCGTACCAGCAATGCATCGGCTGATGAGATAATCAGCCACATACAGAAACACCAGTTAGAGTTGGTGTGGCTGATTGAAACGCATGTGCATGCCGACCATCTGTCCGCTGCACCCTATATCCAGGAAAAACTCGGCGGCAAACTGGGCATCGGCTCTCATATCACCACCGTG
The DNA here is from genome assembly GCA_913058135.1 of uncultured Gammaproteobacteria bacterium. Lineage (GTDB taxonomy): Bacteria > Pseudomonadota > Gammaproteobacteria > Pseudomonadales > Pseudohongiellaceae > Pseudohongiella. The sequence continues at coordinate 28,733 of CAJXPR010000009.1, read as the reverse complement.
CAGAACGTGTTCGGCAAAGTGTTTAACGCCGGTACCGAGTTCGCCCGTGACGGATCACAATTCGACCATTTGTTCGAAGACGGAGAAACCTATCAGATCGGCGCCCTGACCGGCAAGGCCATCCACACCCCGGGTCATACCCCGGCCTGCATGACACATCTGATCGGCGATGCAGCCTTCGTGGGTGACACGCTGTTCATGCCCGATGGTGGCACTGCCAGAGCTGACTTCCCAGGTGGCGACGCGCGCACACTGTATCGCTCCGTTCGAAAACTGCTCAGCCTGCCGAATGACACGCGCCTGTTCATGTGCCATGACTATCAGCCCGATGGCCGGGAAGTTGAATACATCACGACAGTAGCTGATGAGCGTGCAAACAACATCCATGTCCATGACGGCATCAGCGAGGACGAATTCGTGGCCATGCGCGAAGCGCGCGATGCGACACTGGAGATGCCCGTCCTGATTCTGCCATCGCTGCAGGTCAACATGCGCGCCGGTCACTTCCCGCCAGCCGAAGACAACGACATCGTGTACCTGAAGGTACCGGTCAATGCACTTTAATGACTCGATAATCCAAAAATACAGGAGCTCATAACCATGAACCCCCATGAAACCCAATACGATATTGTAATAGTTGGCGCCGGTGCCGCCGGCATATCAGTAGCTGCCAGCCTTTTGTCACGAGATCGTGGCCTGCGCATGGCGCTTATTGATCCTGCCGAGACGCATTATTATCAACCCGGCTTCACCATGATTGGCGCTGGCATATTCAACAGCGATGAAGTCAAACGCCCGATGCAATCACTGATACCCAAGGGCGTCACCTGGATACGCGCGGCTGCCGCTGAATTTAAGCCTGACGATAACGTCGTGGCACTTGAAGATGGCACGCACATAGCGTATCAGCGATTGATTGTATGCCCTGGTCTCAAGTTGAATTGGGAAGGTATTGAAGGTCTGTCCGAGACACTGGGACGCAATGGCGTGACCTCCAACTATCGCGCTGACCTGGCGCCGTACACCTGGGAGCTGGTCAAAAAAATGAAACATGGCAAGGCTGTTTTCACACAACCTCCTATGCCGATAAAGTGCGCGGGGGCCCCGCAAAAGGTGCTGTACCTGTCCGGTGATCACTGGTTCAGCAATGGTATGATTGATGATGTCCAGATTGAGTTCTACAACGCCGGCGCCGTGCTGTTTGGCGTCAAAGAGTACGTCCCGGCACTGCAGACATACATCGACCGGTACAAGGCCAAGGTTCACTATTCCCATAAGCTGGTCAAGGTTGACGGCGACCGCAAACTGGCCTGGTTCGAAACCGCATCCGCGGATGGCACTGTAAAAACCGTCGAAACCGATTTCGACATGCTGCATGTATGCCCGCCACAGACAGCGCCCGACTTTATCCGCAACAGTCCGCTGGCCGATGCCGCCGGCTGGGTAGATGTGGATCCCGGTACCCTGAAACACACCCGCTATACCAATATCTGGGGGCTGGGGGACGCCACCAATACTCCCAATGCCAAGACTGCCGCCGCCGTGCGTAAGCAGGCACCCATTGTCGCGGCCAACATCGTCGCCGATATCAACGGGCAATCAGCTCTGTGCAAATATGACGGTTATGGCTCCTGCCCCCTGACCGTCGAACGTGGCAAAATTGTGCTGGCCGAATTTGCCTATGGTGGCAAACTAAGCCCGACATTGCCCGTGTGGATGCTCGACGGTACCAAACCCACCGCACTGGCCTGGCACATGAAAAAGAGCATGTTGCCACCACTGTACTGGCACGGCATGCTGAAAGGCCATGAACTGCTGGTCAAACCCGTAGCAGGCTGATCATGCGTCGCTCCACGGTGGGTTGATTAAACGGTCAACCCACCGCTGACCAGCAAAGCACCCAACGCCCCCACGCCATACGCTACGCCCGCAGCCAGGGCGCCGACCAGCAACATTTCCAGCCCCGCCCTGAGCGCTGGCAGTCCCGTCGCCAGGCCCCGGCCAACGCCGATGACAAACAGCATCACCAGGGTCATGACAGCGGCCAACACAAAGCGGTAATCGCCGGTGATCGGCAGCAGATAAGCCATCAGCGGGACAATGCCAGGTATTACAAAGCCAAGAAATGTGACCAGTGCATGGCGTGCAGCATGCCTGCGAGCAGTCTGAGTCTCGTCACCGGCCGGCGTACGCTCCGCCAGGTAATTGCTGGTGGCCATGGAGAAACCATCGGCCAACAACGAGGAGAACCCAAGGATCAATACCACCGTCATCGACAGACCGGCACCGGTGACACCGGCAACGATAGCGAAGGTGGTGATCAGTCCGTCATTGGCACCGTACACCATATCGGGCAGGAAATGACGCAGGACGCGCCTGCCTGTGTCTCCACCCTCTGTAACTCGCATGGCAACCTCCGGTCTGTGTGGCACATTGAACAATACCAACCATACCTTTTGTCAATAGAATTTGACACCGGCGTCAGGCGAAACCTGTTATCCGGAGGCTTTTTCACTGTCCTGCCCTGACAGGGGGCAGTCCAACTGCTCGACATGAGGCGCTCCTGTCAGCAATGCAGTGCAATCAGCACTGGTCATCGCTGGATTCATCAACCAGCCTTGTATCACATCACATCTGTTCAACCGTAGAATATCCAGTTGTTCTGCAGTTTCCACACCTTCCGCGAGTATCTCCAGGTCGAGACTTTTGGCCAGATTGATCAAACCCGAGACCAGAGCTGCACTACGGGTATTATCATGAAGATCTCGCATGAAGCTGCCATCGATCTTTAGCGTGTGCAATGGAAATAACTGCAATGATGCCAGAGAGGAATATCCGGTACCAAAGTCGTCGATTGACATATGCACGCCCAAAGTCACCAATTGACGCAGCGTGCTGATGACAAGGTCAGAGTCATCCATAAGCGCCGTCTCCGTAATTTCCAGCCCCAACAATAACGGCTGGAAACCATAAAGCTCGACAATTCTGCGCACGGACGCCAACAGCACATCGTGTTGCCGGAAATGCAGCGCGGAGACATTCACCGATATCCGTGCGGGGACGCCACGGTCAGACCATGTCCGAATCTGCGCGGCGGCGGTCTCCAGCACCCAGTCAGTGAGTGGAATGATCAAGCCACTGGCCTCGGCAACCGGTATAAACAGGTTCGGGGATATCCAGCCCATTTCAGGGTGGCGCCACCTCAGTAACGCTTCAAATCCGACGATACTGCCGTCAGCTACGCTGTACTGGGGCTGGTAATACAGTTGCAACTGCTCCTTTTCCATTGCTTCATTTAACCAGGTTTTGAGTTTTTGTGACTCCTGCTGATGAAGCCCCATACTGTCATCAAACATGCACACGGCGCTGCGTCCCATCAGCTTGGCTTTGTACATCGCGATATCCGCGTTGCTCATCAGGGTTTCGGCATCCTGTGCATGCTGGGGAAAATTTGCCACCCCGATACTGGCACTGACGTGGAATTGATGACCGCCAACAATGAACACATTTCTCAAGGCATTCATAATTTTATCGGCGATCGCCTTGACCGACTCCAGCGAGTGTCGGCCGGTTACCAGCACCACAAACTCATCCCCGCCGAAGCGCGCAACCGTATCGCCTTCGCGCAATGCCCGACTGATGCGTTTCGCGGCCATGATCAGGACTCTGTCTCCCATGGAATGGCCCCAGCCATCGTTGACCTCCTTGAAGTTATCAAGGTCAACCATAAGCAGTGCGCAGCCACTGTGGTAACGTCGGGCATGTATCAGTGCGAGATCAAGGCGATCCTGCAACAAGGTCCGATTCGGCAATCCCGTTAGGGCATCGTGGGTCGCGCGGTGACGCATCTCATCCTCTAAACGCTTACGCTCGGAGACATCCCTGATGAAGGCAGTGATCTGTACGCCGTTTTCTCCCTGGTGTGAGCCCAGCGAAATATCAACAGGGATTTCTCCGCCTTGTTTGTGCCGACCGGAAAGCCCGGTGGTGGTGGACATGGGTCGCCCTACTGGTTTCCGTTGATAGTCCTCACGCAACTGTGTATGTCGGGCACGCGCCGACATTGGCAACAACATTTCCACCGGTGCGCCAACCAGTTCGTTCCGGCGATACCCAAACATTTCCTCGAGTTTATTATTGACGAAAGTAATCTGGCCATGCTGATTGACGCCAACAATGCCATCCGGAGCATGCTCCAGCAATTCATCATTCTGCCGGGCGTAACCTTTTATTTCCTGGTGCGCCTCCATGAGCCGCTTCACTGGTAAACGCACACTGTCCAGAAACATCGCCCGGTACAGATAGATATAGGCCAATGCCTTGTAAATATGTCCGATCAGATAGCTCAACTCATCCATGTTCAAAGACAGCAGAAAGAAGCCCTCGCCTATGGTCATTAACAACACTGCAAGCACCAGCGTCGGCTTGCTATGCACTTTCAGCTGACGGGATCGACGCCAGATAATCAGCAGCGTCACCAGCAGAAAAGTGAATACAAATACCTCTGTCGACAGACTGAAAACGGTCAGTCCATTGTCAGCAGCAACACCGACGGGTAACACCTGTGGATGAGACAGCACGAGCCAGAATATGCCCGTCACAAGCAATAACGTGGCTACAAGATAACCGTGGCGCAGTGGCGTATTGGAGGTTAAACGCTGCTGTGGAGATAGCACATAAACCAGTAGAGCAGTTGCTGCTGACACCCGGGCAAAAACCCAGAACAGCACGGACTTTTCCGTCGAATTAGTGGTGAAAAAATCTGGCATATCCCGGGAGGAAAGCAGATGCGCCGCGTCAAACATGGCTACCGCCAGGAAGCCGCAGGCCAGCAGTACCGAAGCGCGCGGACGACTTTCGTCGAGAATGTGCCAACCCACAATAAAAATACTTGCCGCAACAACAACGGAGAACAGTTCGATAGATGAGTGAAAAGTATTATAAAGTTGTACATCGATGACAGGATGTGTATCCATGCCGAAAATAACACCCCATAGCGGGATGCTCAGGATCGCCGCAATGCAACCCACACTAAAAATGACAGATCTGATCTTGTTTTCATTATCGTCGACCCAAGTCATTCACTCAGCCCTCTACTCAACCCATACGCCACATCATCGAAATCACCGGGCAATAAAGAAGCCTCGATATTCCGTTAAGACCTCCATCGATTAAATCATCGATCACGGCAAGCGACTATAAGTTGCCACTTATTCTATTGTCAGTGAATTCCTACAGCAGCCTCCTGCCTAGTGATCCAGCAATTGATGCTTCACAGCATAACGCACAAGGTCGCTAATCGATTTCATATTGAGTTTCTGCATAATACGAAACTTGTGAGTACTGACGGTTTTAGGGGAGATGTGCAGCTTCTCGCCTATGACACTCAACGGCAGACCACCTACCAGTAACAGAAAAACCTGATGCTCACGCCCGGACAGCTTCTGATGCAATTCTTCTGTTCGCTCCTGACGATCCTCAAGCATGATCCTGGCACCCAGAGAAGGGTGCAGATAATGACCACCCGCAGCGCAGTGGCGAATGGCGGAAATGATCATGTCAGGATCGCTATCCTTGGTGATATACCCCCGGGCGCCTGCTTTTATGGCGTTGGCGGCAAGATGACTATCCCCATACATCGAGAAAACCAGCACCGGCAGCGCTGGCCATTGTTCGCTCAGCATTCTGATCAGGTCGACACCACAGGGACCCGGCATACTCATATCCAGTAGCAATAAATCAGTATCGGTGGTCTTCAGGGTGTCCAGCAATTGCCAACCATCTGACACCTCTCCTGCCGACACGATGTCTGACGTCAGAGCAAGTACACGGCACAGCCCTTGCCGGACAATAGCGTGGTCATCAGCAATCAGAACGCGAATCATCAATTTTTTTCCTGTATCTCAGCCGTTCTATCAAGAGGGATGATGACGCTTAGTGTCGTTCCCCGCCCCGGTTCACTGTCTATGGTGGTAGTTCCACCGTAAACCAGCACTCGCTCCCTGATGCCCATCAGTCCGAAACGCCGCGTCGAGCTGACGGTGGCCGGATTAAAACCTGTACCGTTGTCGCTCACGCTGAGCAGTAGCTCGCTTGGCGTGACGCTGACACGAACACTCAGCCGGGTGGCATTGGCATGCCTGACAACGTTTGTCAGAGACTCCTGAAGCACCCGAAAAGCAGTTGTGGTTCGTCCGGCGTCAAGCTGGGCGTCCGATCCATCCAGAATCAGGTCACAACACAGGTCGGTGCGCTGGCGATAGCTTTCCAGCAACCAGTCCACAGCCGACATCAGTCCCGCATCCAGGGCCAGTGGACGCAGGCAGCTCGCAACGTCGCGCATGGCACTGATAGCTGCATCAACTCCTGCTTTCATCCCGCTCAGCATATCTGTCAGCGCCGGGTCCAGCTGACGCGCGCGCTTTTCGATCAGTGCGGCATCCAGTCGCAGCACAGTCAATTGCTGACCCATCTCGTCATGCAATTCCCGGGCAATACTCGCCCTTTCGTGCTCGCGGATATCTTCGTTGTGTGCTGCCAGCATGCGCAGCTGGTCACGCGAGTCACGCAGCTGCGCTTCTTTGGTCTTTAGTTGGGTTATATCCTGCACGGTACCAACACCACCGATCAATTTGCTGTTCTCGTCGAATTCAAGATCTGCTCTCTCCCGCACCCATTTCACATCGCCGTTGCAAACTATCCTGTGCTCGATATCGTAGTTCGCCCCGGCCATTGCCTGCTGCCAGCACTTTCGGACATATTCACGGTCGTCCGGATAAATGGCCGCGATAAATTTTTCGAAAGTGATTGGCTGCACCGGTGATATTCCGAAAATACGATAGCTCTCAGCTGACCATTCCAGCTCACCATCCGGCAACGTGATCCGCCAACTCCCCAGTTTCGCTTGCGACTGCGCCTGTTCGAGTGCCGATTCACGTGCACGCAAAACCTGTTCGATCGCCGCCTTGTGATTTACCAGCGTGACAATCGGCCGGTAGATTACCAGCAATCCCAACGAAAAAAAGAACAACAGGAGCGTGTATGCGATGAAAATATATTCCCGTACTACAACCTCTCCGATACAGCCAAGCGCAATTACGAACAAAAAGCTCAAAAGGATCATTACGTCGACAAAAACACTTTGGCCGGGATGTCTGATCTGCCAATCCCGGAAGACCGGGTTCTTCAACACTCCATACCCATGAGCCAGTGCAAGCAGAGTGAGCAGAAGGAAATTTATCAGGCTCGACATGGACCCTTCCGGGGTAGTGGCGGAAAAAAGGGTCAGAGCAGACAGGTGTGAGATAAAACCAAACAGCGCCAAGGCAGTCGCCATTCCGATGCCCAGAGTACCCATCACAAATACCGGAAATGCCGATCCGTAAAACAGCAATGCGGAGATCGCTATCAGCAGGACGATGACCACGGCAAACTGTGACACTCGTCCCTGCCACTCGCCATCAAGCGCCAGCCACGAAATCAGAGCGACCGCCGCCAGGCTGAATGCCAGCAGATACATTAAGCGGGTGAAAACCGTAAATCTCTGTCGACCGCAAAGCATCACCGCCAGACCCAGCATTGCCAGGGCAACGTGTTGTCCGATCTTCCACATCGCGTCGGGCAAAGAGTCGGTATGATCCAGTAATGACAGCAGCGAACCGCTCAACATCACACAGGCGGTGAACAATACGATAAAGCCGATTGTAATAGTGACTCTCATCCTGGTAACCACCCCGGCTACTTCATGAAGTAGGTTCGCGAAACAGCACGAATGGTTCTGGCTGCTGACAAAACCATCATTGCTCCAGAGCAATATTATCCGGATCCAGGGAATGCTATTGCAATCGTCATTTACGGATTTTGATATGGATCATTTAATTACCTGATTCCTTGTAGTCCTTTACCTACAATCACTAGGCATTTTCCGAGCCTTGGCCGCCGGCGGCTACAGGCAACCCCGGCGGTCTGTCAGGATAGGATTATTTGCCTCTGCTTAGCTAAACATTTATTCCAGGCGCCGATGAACATGCCTAGTGACAATGCATACTGGCACCAATGCCACCACCACAATAATTCAATAACGTACCAGTAATGAGGATTATTCATGCGTAAAAACCTGCCAGTAACCGGTCGACAGATAGAATTGCCTCAGAACGCAAACATCCTGTCGACGACCAACACACAAAGTCACATCACTTATGTCAATCCCGATTTTATCGAGATCAGTGGTTTTGAGGAACACGAGCTGATCAAGCAGCCTCACAATATCGTGCGCCACCCGGACATGCCACCGGCAGCATTTGAACACATGTGGGCCACGCTGAAAAAAGGCCGTTCCTGGATGGGTTTGGTCAAGAACCGATGCAAGAATGGTGACCACTACTGGGTCAGCGCTTATGTTACACCTATCCAGAAAGATGGCACGGTCGTCGAATATCAATCGGTGCGCACGAAGCCCGCACTGGAACATGAGCGTGCCGCAGAGTTGCTCTACGAAAAACTGCGCAGCAACAGCTCCCCAATGCCGGGCCACTATCGCCCCAGCATCCAGATCAAGATGTTCCTGGTCATTATCGCGGCAACAACGGCAGCTTTCCTATTAGCCGTTCCATTTACCAACATCGGATTAGCTGGCGCAGCACTGGTTGCCACGGTCAGTATTGCGTTCAGCTTTGCCGGTATTTACCTGAGTCTTGCCCCGCTAAGAAAACTGGCCAAAGTGGCTGCGGATATCGCCGAAAATCCGATCAGTCAACTGTTGTATACCGGTCGCAGCGATGAAATCGGCCAGATCGATTTTGCCCTGCGCATGCGTCAGGCAGAAACCGGAGCTGTTATCGGTCGCATCGGTGACGCCTCACGTATGTTGAAGAAACTCGCTGAAGATCTGCTTATCGAACTTGACAGCAGTAATCAGCTGACCGGGCATCAGCAGACTGAAACCGAACAGATTGCCACGGCGGTCAATCAGATGGTGGCCAGTATCCAGGAGGTCGCCCGCAACGCCCAGAACGCGGCAACCGCCGCCGAGCACGCCGATCAGGAAACCAACAAGGGACAACAGCTGGTTACGGCCGCCAGCGAAGCCATCACCGTCCTTGAGAATGAAATAACACAGGCAACCAGCGTGATTAACCAGCTGGAGACCAACAGTGTGGACATATCAAAAGTGCTTGATGTGATTCGGGCGATCGCCGATCAGACCAATCTGCTGGCACTCAATGCCGCCATCGAAGCGGCCCGTGCCGGTGAGCAGGGACGCGGATTTGCTGTTGTTGCCGACGAGGTGCGCAGCCTTGCGGCACGCACGCAGCAATCCACAGCTGATATCCAGGACATGATCACCGTACTGCAGGATGCTGCCAAATCCGCTGTAACCGTCATGGAAAGAAGCAACAGCCAAACACGGGCAACTGTCGATCAGGCCCGGCAAGCTGCCGAGGCACTGACAGGCATTGGTCAACGGGTCAATGAGATCACCGACATGAATATGCAAATAGCCGGAGCGGTGGAGGAGCAAAGCATGGTCAGCGAGGAGATCAACCGCAGCATCGTCCGCATCCAGGATACATCACAGAAAAATGTCGAAAGTGGTCAGACCAACCGGTCACGTGCCCACGATGTGTCTCACCTTACCGGGTCACTGCACGAGCTGGCCGTGCAATTCTGGGCCAAACAACGCTGAAAGGGCCGCGGGGGTCTGTGACACAGCCCCCGCGTCAATCCAGCGCAGTCCGTACACTGATCGCACCGCGGATTTGCCCAGCCAGGTAACCGGTCGCCATGTCCTGGGGATAATGCTGATCCAGTGCAGCCTGTACGTCGGCGCTGATATCGGCGCCGTGACAGGTAAGACACAAAGCACCAGCTGCCTGGGCCTGCATATAACGAAACTCGTCGCCTACAATCTCTGCAGTGTTCAGCTGGCCCACTGGCTCGCCGGCAAGCTGGCGCCGATCAAAATCAGCCAGTACCTCTGCCTCCCAACTGTCGGGGACGGCACTACGCTGATTGCGGGCGCGCAGGCTAACCCGGTTCACGGTCCAGCCTGACGACGCCGACAGATCAGCTGCAATGCGCGGCGCCTCGACAGCACACACCTGAATGGCATTGACCGGACCTCCTGTCTGCATCGCGGCCTGCAACGTTGGCTGCAAGGTGGCAACAAACTGCTCACTGATTGCCTGCCCTTTGGCAACAAGCTCCGGTGCCGGATCATTGTGCCGGGATTGGCATGCACTGAGCATCAATAACCCAGCTGAAACAGTGATGGCGCCGACCGCGCGTGAAAACAGAATTTTTTGCATGGGTTTGCTCGCCTCTAAAAATTAGACCTCGCCAGTTGCCCAGCGCAGCGCCTTTGGCCGCTGAAGCGACTATATCGAACTTTTATCACAGACAGGACGCCCCCGCCGGAGCCAGATTGGTCAACCGAATTTGCTTGAGTACGCTGGGCCTCAGTCCCAACATGTTTCGACAGATTCGCCAGAAATGAGACGCATCGGCAAAACCACTGTCATGCGCTGACTGCGTGACATCGGAATCTCCGGCCATCAGATCAATCGCCCTGCGTAAACGAATCCAGTGCCGCCAGTCCTGTACCGACGCATCCAATTGCTCAGTAAAAAGATGGGAAGCCCGACTGGCAGACAAACCGACCTGACTTGCCGAAACCGGCAAACTGTCTCCATCGTGAAAATGCCTTAGTACTATTGGCAAACGCTCGTCCAGCACCCGCGGCGGGATCGACACAATATCTTCCAGCAGCGTTGCGGCCGACGCCAAATGTAGCCGCCGGGTCCGCCAGCTGTCAGCCAGACGCACAGCCTCATTGCACTGATATCGCCTGCTATCCAGGAACATCATGGTCAACGGCTGACTGACAGCAACCAGTCGATGCGGAGTTGACGCTGGCAACACGACTGGCCAGCGATGGGCATCAAGGATCCGGTCCGCCAATACGACCCGACAGCCCCCCACGATTTTGTGAGCAGGCTGCCGCTGCCAGCTGTTGGCACCGCCCGAACCACGATAGACGGCTGCCAGCTCAGCCACAGCCATTTCGCCTCGCCAGGGGGCAATCAAGTCAGCAGGATTGTTCATGTGGACCTTGGTGGTTGTTGATTAAGCTGGTCTGACACAACAGACAATACAGGATTTTGCGTATGCCAGACAATCAGAAATGCCCGATTCTTGTATGCGGCGCTACCGGACGCCAGGGAGGTGCGGTGGCCAGAGCGCTTATGTCCAAGGGCTGGCCGGTCCGGGCCCTGACACGCCACCCAGAGAGTGCACAAGCCAGGCGGCTGCAACACGAGGGCGCCGGCCTGGTTCGGGGCGACCTCGGCGATCCTGCCTCCCTGATACGTGCGATGTCAGGCGCCTATGGCGTCTTCGGGGTAACCGAATTCTGGGAGCACGGCTTACATATAGAGATACAACATGGCAAAAACCTGATTGCCGCCGCTGAGCAGGCGAACATAAAACACCTGGTGTTCAGCTCTGTCGGTGGCACCGACCGCACCGCTGGCCTGAATATCAGCCACTTCGACAGCAAACGCGCCATTGAGGAAACACTGCGTCAATCCACCATTCCCTGGACGATCCTTCGGCCTGTTACTTTCCTGGAAAATTTCATTTCCCACCGGTTTCGAAACAACATTGTCACTCGCGGCGTATTGCCATTCGGTATCACTGCAGAGAAACCCTTCCAGATGATCGCCATGCAGGATCTCGCGCATTTTGTGGCGTTGGCGTTCCAGCAAGCAGAAGCCTGGCAATACAGGGGAACTGAACTGGCCAGCGACCAGTTTACCCTGACAGAGTTCGCCGCGGCGCTGTCGGAAGCACTGCAGCGCCCGGTCACCTACCGCTACCTGCCCTCTTTGCTGCAACGCCTGATCGCCGGGTACGCCGAGCTGACTGACAACTGCGGCTGCTACAAGATTGGCAAGTCTCTGGTTACCCAGTTCCGCTGGAACAACGCGGATCCTCATGGCGGCTGGCAGGCAGACCTGAGCATGCTGCGCGCCCTGCACCCTGATCTGCTGACATTAAGAGACTGGATTGCGACAGTGGACTGGCGCCGTAATCTGTAAGTCCTGCTCCGCCATGTCGGCGCGCGTGCGCTGTCCTGATAAAAACGGAGACGTAAGGTGCTCTGGGGCGCGGTTTCTGTTAGGATGCGCGCCTTCATTTTCGTTCCTTCAGTACAGAGTCCATTTTGATTTCCACCGCCAACCTCACCATGCAGTTCGGCGCCAAGCCACTGTTCGAAAACGTGTCCGTCAAATTCGCCCAGGGTAAGCGCTACGGCCTGATCGGCGCCAACGGCTGCGGCAAGTCCACCTTCATGAAAATACTGGGGGGCGATCTGGTACCTACCAGTGGTCAGGTCATGCTGGAACCGGATGTGCGCCTGGGCAAACTGCGCCAGGATCAGTTCGCCTATGAGAAGTACTCGGTCATTGACACGGTCATCATGGGCCATGAGGCCTTGTGGAAGGTCAAGTCAGAGCGCGATCGCATCTATGGTCTGGAAGAGATGAGTGAAGCCGACGGCATGGCCGTGGCGGAACTGGAAGAGCCCTTTGCCGAGATGGACGGTTATACCGCTGAGTCACGTGCCAGTGAGCTGTTGCTGGGCCTGGATATTCCCCTGGAGCAACATGAAGGCCCGATGAGCGCGATTGCCCCGGGCTGGAAACTGCGCGTGCTGCTGGCACAGGCGCTGTTTTCCGATCCTGATGTGTTGCTGCTGGACGAACCGACCAACAACCTGGACATCAATACCATCCGCTGGCTGGAGAATGTGCTTAATCAGCGCAACAGCACCATCATCATCATTTCCCATGATCGTCACTTCCTGAACGCGGTGTGTACCAATATCGCTGACATGGACTACGGTGAGTTGCGACTCTACCCTGGCAATTACGATGATTTCATGATTGCCTCAACGCAGGCGCGCGAACGACTGCTGAATGAAAACGCCAAGAAGAAGTCACAGATCTCTGAACTGCAGGCCTTTGTCAGCCGCTTTTCGGCCAACGCGTCGAAGGCCAAGCAGGCCACATCACGTGCGCGCCAGATCGAAAAAATCCAGCTGGAAGATGTCAAACCTTCCAGCCGTGTCAGTCCTTATATCCGCTTTGTGGAAAACAAAAAGCTGCACCGCCAGGCGTTGATCATGGAAAACGCCAGCAAAGCTTACGACACCGAACTGTTTAACAAACTCAGCCTGCAAATCGAGGCTGGGGAACGCGTTGCCATTATCGGCCCCAACGGTGCCGGAAAGACCACACTGCTGCGCTGCCTGATGAATGAGGTAGCACTGGACGGCGGCAAGCTGAAATGGGCCGAGCAAGCCGACATCGGTTATTTTGCCCAGGATCACAGTGCCGAGTTCGTCGAGGAAATCACGCTGTTTGACTGGATGAAACAATGGACCAAGGGCGATCAGCAACTGGTGCGCTCAGCACTGGGTCGTATGCTGTTCTCCAATGACGATGTCAACAAGACCCTGCCGGTGTTGTCAGGTGGTGAGAAGGCACGCATGATGTTCGGCAAATTCAGCCTGATCAATCCCAATGTATTGCTGATGGATGAACCCACCAACCACCTGGACATGGAGTCCATTGAAGCACTCAACCTGGCGCTGGAGAACTATCCCGGCACGCTGATCTTTGTCAGCCATGACCGGGAATTTGTGACCTCACTGGCAACGCGTATCATTGATATGCAGCCGGGGGGCCTGGTCGACTTCAAAGGTAACTACGAAGACTATCTGCGCAGCCTGGGCGTATACTGACGTCCGCTCCGGTCGGGAAGCCGACCGGGGCGTGGCGCCTGAAAGCCCTGACAGAATATGTTACGGTGACAACTCACTCTCAGCAGTAAGGAGTCCACCATGTCTGATCATCACACCTACAAAAAAATCGAAATAGTCGGCTCGTCTACCCAGAGTATTGACGATGCCATCCGCAATGCCATCAAACAGGCCAACAAAACCACCAGGAACCTGGAATGGTTTGAGGTCACGGAAACGCGTGGCCATATTGTCGACGGTGATGTTGGGCATTTCCAGGTGACACTGAAAATCGGCTTCCGCATAGAGAACAGCTAATCCAGCGCATCAAAACCGATATTGGGGCAGCGCGACAAGTCGGACTGCCCCCTGTTCGGCAGCTTTTTCGCCAGATCACGCAACGCGCTGCGCAGGCCTTCCTCTACCACCGGGTGATAGAACGGCATGGCCAGAACCTGCTGCACAGTCATGTCCTGCTCTATCGCCAGTGCCAGCAGATGAGCCAGGTGTTCAGCGTCGGGTATGCACATATCCGCCGCCAGCAATTTGCCGCTGTTTGCCTCCGCATGAATCTTGAGTATCCCCGCAGCCTTGCCGGTAATTCGCACACGGCCTTGCCGGGAAAAATCAGCCGAGCCCGTGACCCGGGTGTCTGCGGGCAGATCAGCCAACGACCGGCCTACATGCGCCACTTGCGGTGAACAAAACACGACTGACAGCGGCGTGCGTCGACAGAACCCATGCGGTTCTGCCCCGGGTGTGGCGAACTGGCTGGCTATGTATCCCTCGTCGGCCGCTTCATGCAGCAGGGGCCGACGGGCGTTGGCGTCCCCCGCCAGAAACACTGAGGACTCGCCTATCCGCAAGGTCGTCGGATCAATGTCCGGCATGCCTTTGTCATCCAATGGTACGCCCAGCGTCTCCAGCCCCAGTCCATCTATATTGGGACGTCGTCCCATGGCCGCCAGCACCGCATCCGCTTCAAACTCCCCAGCCGCGCCGGTGACGCGGATGCTGCCGTCGGTCATTACCAGCTCCGCTGATCCGCCCAGGTACAGGGTCATCTCGCGCTCCAGCAATGGCCGGAATGCCGCCAGCACCTCATCATCACCGATGCCGGCCAGCCGGTCGCTGTTGTCAAAACCAGCCACAGTCTTGCCAAGTCTGACCAGTGCCTGGGCTATTTCCACACCAATGGCACCCATGCCAACAACAGCAATCCGCTGTGGCAGATCATCCTGTTCGAATAGCGAATCGGTGGTCAGTACCCGGTTACCAAAAGATTGCCAGGCCTTGGGCACCACCGGACGGCTGCCAGGGGCCAGAATAATGGCGCGGGCATGGATTTTCTGCCCGTTGACCTCAATGCAGCCAGGTCCCTGCAGACGGGCGCGTCCCTGTACTGCGCGCTTACCCAGTTCATTCGGCAACGATTCAGGCCCGGCAACAAATCCGTCGCGCAATCTGCGCACATGCGCCAGCACAGCCGGCAAATCAGCCTCCAGAGTATCCGCCCCGCGCAGCCCGAACTGTGGAAACAGTTTTCGCTGATGAAAGGCATTGGCTACCTCGATCAGCGCTTTGGAAGGCATGCAGCCAACTGCAGCACAGGTCGTGCCCCAGTGACCATCATTGATCAGCAGAAAATCCTCCGTGTAGCGCCTGACCTCGCGCAGCGCTGCCAATCCGGCAGTGCCGGCCCCCACGATCACGGTATCCACATTCATACGCCACTCCCACTTGTCGCGCATCGCATTCCGGCAACGCTGTGATACACAGTGTACTTGTGTTGTGGTTCACTTGTAACCGGGGTTGTAACCCGGTTGTGCACGGGGCAAAACGGCTATATGCTCCCAAGCATACTGAATCATTTACTGCTACCGGAAGCCCCCTGTCATGAGATTCCCTGCTGCCCTTCTGAGTCTGGCGATACTCGCCGCCTGCTCGGACCCTGCCGACCCAACTGCGACCCCAACCTCCGTGCCTGATATGGCTGACGCCCCGGATCCTGCTGGCAGCAATGCCTGGTCACTGGGTTACATGGCAGCTGTGGCCAACCCTGACGCTACTGATGCTGCCATACAGATGCTGGCGCAAGGCGGACATGCCGTGGATGCAGCCATCGCCGCCCATGCGGTGCTGGGTCTGGTCGAACCGGAAAGTTCGGGCCTGGGTGGCGGTGGTTTTATGGTGGTCTACGAACAGACAACACAGAATGTACGCTTTCTGGACGGCCGGGAAACTGCGCCCAGCGGCGCCACGCCAGATATGTTCATGCGCGACGGTCAGCCCGGGGGGTTCCTGGACGCCTGGCAAAGTGGCAATGCCATCGGCGTGCCCGGGGCCATTGCATTATACAAACTGGCACATGACAACTACGGCAAATTGCCCTGGGCCACCCTGTTTGAACCCGCCATCCGCCTGGCCAGCGATGGTTTTGAGGTGACGGCGAAAATGGCTGGTTACTTGCCGCAAATGGCTCAGATTTCTCAACTGGATGAAAATCCCGGCGCTGCGGAGTACTTTTACCCCAACGGTGAGCCGGTGCAGGCGGGCAGCATGCTACGCAATCCCGACTATGCCAACACCTTGCAACGGGTTGCTGCCGAAGGACCGAGTGCTTTCTACGAGGGTGAGATTGCCAGGGCCATGGCAGCATCCGCCCAGGCCGGCGAAAATGGCGGCAGCATGACTGTGGACGACATCTCGGGTTACCGTGCTGTGGAGCGCGCCGCTATCTGCGGCACCTGGCGCTTGCTTAACATCTGCTCAGCTACTCCGCCCTCTTCCGGTGCCATGCAGATCATGATCACCAATCTATACGATCAGTTGCTCCCGGAAAACCCCAGTCAGGAAGAGCAGATCAAGGCATTTGTCGATGCCCAGCGACTGGCCTATGCCGACCGGGATTATTACTTTGGTGACCCGGATCATGTCACAGTGCCGGTTCAACAACTGCTGGATCCGGAATATCTTCAATACCGCAGTGAAAACCCAGTCGCGCCGGGCGCCACACCTCAGCACGGAAATCCGGCTGATATTCTGGGCGTCGGCACCGCCAGCGTCTGGGCACAGGACAGTACGCTGGAACCGGCAGGCACCACACACCTGTCCATTATTGATAGCGAAGGTAACGCCGTGTCCGCCACCATGACAGTAGAATCGGCATTTGGCTCCGGGCGCTGGGCAGCAGGGTTTCTGCTCAACAATGAGATGACAGATTTTGCCCGCGACTATTATGCCGATCAGCGCGAGGCAGCCAATATGATCAGACCCGGCGCGCGACCCCGATCATCAATGTCCCCTACCATCATCCTGAATGGCAGCAATGAATTGTATATGGTCACGGGCTCCCCCGGTGGCAATTCGATTCCGGCGTACACCGCAAAATCCATTCTGGGCATTGTCGACTGGGGCATGTCAGTTGAAGAGGCTGTCGCCTTCCCCAATATCATTGCCCGCGGTGACACGGTACGTGTGGAAATTGGCCGCGAGCCGGGACAGGCGCAGGCCGATTATCTGCGTAACGAAGGGTATGATGTGCAGGAAAGTGAAGGCGAGAACTCAGGCCTGCACGTGATACTGGTGACTGAAGATGGGCTGGTGGGTGCAGCGGACCCGCGCCGCGAAGGCACGGTATCCGCCGGGTTTGTCACTCAGTAATTTCAGCAGTCCTCGCCGAAGACTCCACCGCCGCCGCAATAGGTATGATGTTGCAGCTGGATGTGGATGCCATCAGGATCGGAGAAATAGACTTCGGGCGTGCCGCCTGGCGCCCCGCCCCGTTCTGGCATGCGCCGGCTGACCCAATGCTGTAGCGGCCTGGCTTCTTCACCTTCCGGCCTGGGTGTCAGACCATACTCGGTCAGACGCGCCAGCACCGACTCTTCGGTGAAGTTCTCGATGTTCAGGCTGGCATGATCGATGCGGCCCGGCTGGGCTGGTTCACCGGGCTGAGTGCCACCGACAAACATCAGGAACTGACGACCGTCTCCCAGCCCGAGCAACGGAAAGGTGCCCTGAAATGCCTGGTTTTCCAGCCCGAACAGATTGCGGTAGAAGTCGTTGGTCAACTGGTAATTGGCCACGTAGGTGGTGAAGTGATTAATCTCCCGCAGCTCGATGAGCCCTTCTTCCGGCGCCGGTTCCAGGTTACAGGTCGCTTGCGGGCCTTCACCGGAACCACAGGCATCAGGGCTGGAAAGCTGGACACGGATGCCATCGCGGTCGGCAAAATACAGATGATGGTTGTCCGTGGTCATGTCGTCGCCATCTTCAGGCAGACGCTCGGTCCAGGTCAGATTGGCCAGTTCCAGCGGCGAGCGGCCATCGAACATGGTCGCGACCGTGCGAGTCAAACCATGGTCAGCCAGGTCGCTTTGCAGGCCAAACAGATTAAAATCGGGTACGCTCAGTGCAAAGTGACTGATATGAGGCTGTTCATCGCGGCGTGTGGGCGACAGGGTAAAATATTGCGGTCCATCGCCAATCTGCAGGGAAACTGTATCACCCAGCCGGTTCAGCACAGGTGAACCAAACAGGCCCTGGTAAAACTCGAGAGAACGCTCAACGTCGCTAACCCGCAGTTCGAAGCTGTGCAAACCTCCAATCCTGATGGGTTCTGCATTGTTCTGGGCAAACCCGGGGCCGGACAAAGGCAGTAAAGTCACAGTGCCCAGCAAGCCGGCAAGCAGTGTGCTTCGAATCCGTTGAAGTGGATTGCGACTTGTTTCGTGAACTGTCAGTGGTTGCATAATGATTCTCCGTCTCGTCTGCCACGATTATTGCTGAGGTTATTGATCGTGACCAGCACCATGTTGGGCTGTGTGAGACCTCAGAATAATGCGTGCAGGCGTCCGAGTCCAGCACCGACTGGGGACAGCCGGGCCGGAGCGCCGACCTCAGTCGGGCTCATCGTAATCCTCGCCTTCCTTGGCATTGGTGTTTGCACGTTTATCGTCCAGCTCCGGGACAGATCCCTGATTATCCTCCGTTCTACCAGATTGAATGACAATGGGTGCCGGCGGTGCCTTGCCTTCCTTGTCCTCGCCAAAATACAAGGTCATATGCGGGAACGGAATCTCGATACCGGCAGCGTCCAGATGATATTTCACCAGTCGATTGTAGGCGCGACCCACACCCCACTGCGCGCCAGGAACGGTCTTGATACGCACACGGATATTCACCGAGCTGTCAGCCAGCGCCGTCACGCCATGGACTTCCAGCTCGGCGAGGATATTGGCCTTGTGCTCAGGATCCGCCATCAGTTCATCAAAGGCTTCTCGCAACCTGACGATAACGTCATCAATATCTTCGCGGTAGGCAACCCCATACTCTCCGACATGATAGGCGAACTCGCGCATGTAGTTGGCGACCGTGTCAACCGAGGAAAACGGAATCAGATGATAGGTACCCGACAGGTCACGAATGCCGAGAGACCGGATTGTCAGTTTCTCCGCGGTTCCGGTGATGCCGGCCGCACTGACCACATCACCGGCATTAATCGCATTCTCCAGCTGAATGAAAACACCCGTGATGATGTCCTGCACCAGTTTCTGAGCACCAAAACCAATGGCCAGACCCAGCACACCGGCGCCGGCGATCAGCGGTCCGATATTTATACCTATCTCTGACAGCACAATCATGGCGGTCATAACGATGATCGTGATAGCCACTGCATTACGGAAAATAGTCAGTAGCGTTCTTTCCCGGGCGCTGGCCTCACGGGCGCCTGCAGACGGGTTCAGACGTTGTTCGATCCAGCTTGCCAAGCCTATCCAGACCACCATCGCCAGGACAATGATAATCGCGACCGATACAATCGTACCCAGTGTTCGGGCACCGGCCTCCGAGGCAAACCATGCCATCAGATCGAACAGCCCCCAGGCATCGGCAACAAACCCTGCGACAATAATAAGTATCGCGAATCGCACCACTTTCATGATGGTGGGCAGAAAACTGTTCAGTCGCGTCTCAAGCATGGGAAAGCGTGCCTGAGTTTCCTCGGGCAAGTGAAATCCGCGGCTGATCAGCTGACTCAACACAACGGATATAAACAGACCGACGCCGATTGCCACCAGCGTCTGCAATGAGGCTGCCAGCATGAACGGCAGCGCATCTTCAGGTCTCGCTACGGTCACCAGCGCCAGTGCCGCGAAATAGACGATGGCTACTAAGTACCAGCATTTGGCCAACATGGTCAGTAGCACGCGATTGAAGGCCAGGTCTGAGTTGCCGGCACGCAGCAGCAGCTCCTGGCTGACAGTCACTTTGTTCTGCATAATGATCGCCAGCGCATACAGAAACGCGAGCAACATGACAATAAAGGCGACCAGCCGCCCTACCGCAGGCGCCAGGATGGCGCTGGCAAGCGGTACGAGAAACAGGATGCCGTATCCTATGAAGCCGCTTAGCCGGGCCAACCAGGCATTCCAGTAGGCGGCCTGCTCAGCTGACAGCGGCAACATGCGCAGGCCATCGTCCCGCGAGGCAAACAGGCCACGAATCAGAGCCTTGAATATTTCAATCAGCAGGAACGCGTTAAGAAACAGCGACTGATGAATGTCCATTTCACCCGCACTGCCCAGTACAAACAGCGCGACGACATAGCCGGCAACAAACGCCAATGCTATGGCCAGCACATCAAGCAGCGCCGCCCCCGTCACGGCCACAGATTTACGCAGCATGGCGCTGCGCCCGGCATCGTTCAGTGCCCAGCGATTAAAGGCTGCAAACAGAGGTCGCAACATCAGGCGCAGAACGAGAAACAAACCGATGGTGGCTGCCATGACAATTAACAGATTGCTTACTGTACCGAGCAGCTCATTGATGTCGAGATCGGCATCCCCGCTGGCGAGGTCAGCCACAGCTTCCACAGCAGCAGCAGACTGACTGACAAAATCTTCGGCAAGTTCACGAGTACTGTCAGCGATCTGTCGAGCCGGTGATACGCGTTCAATCTCGTCTTCGGCGTTTGTTGCAGGCAGTTCCGGAGTTTCTCCGGCGGACAGCGCGCGCAGATCAAGTATCAGCCGTTCACGGGCCTGTTCGTCCTGCAGGATATCGGCCAGATTGGCATACGTATCGGCATCAGGGGAATCAGTGCTTTGTGGCGCTTCAGCAGCAAAAGCTGAGGGGGGAGTATGTAGGGAGTACAGGGTCAGTAGACAGAAGGCAAAAACAGCCCGCAGCATTTGAGTTTTGGTCACGAATCGGCTCCATGCGCGCGTATTATGGGTTCAGAACATGCCCGAAAAAGCCATAACGGACAGATTACCCTACGATCATACACATCAAATGGATCAGCTGCGAACAGCCGCCGGATCAACCATAAAAAAACCCGGCCTGAATTGGCCGGGTTATTTATGCTAGGTTCAAGCAGATACTGAATTTTGGCAGAAGTCAGAACCCGTATCGGAAACCCACCTCAATTGCACGCTCGGGACCCACATAAATACCCTGCCGCAGGCCGGCAATGTATTTTTTATCAGCAATATTCTTGACTGCGCCGAAGATATCAAAGCCATCGGCAATATTGTATTGCGCCGTCAAATCAACGACCGTATACGCGGGCAGCAGGCCACCCCAGATACCACCACCAGCACCGGTCGGCAAATCCACCTGATTGCTTGGATCGCCATACTGCTCGCCTCGATGATGAGCGGTCAACGATGCCTGCAGCCTGTCGAGTGTGTAGTTCAGGCCGATGTTGGCCAGCACTTTCGGTGCATAGGGCAGTCGATTGCCTTCGAAGTCACCAGTCTTGAACTCGGATGTCGGTATCCAGGTGGCGTTCGAATCCACACTGAAGCCAGCGCCAAAGTCATATCCCAGCGCGAACTCCATGCCGTAATGCTCGGTTTCACCCGCATTGGATTGTGACAGGTTGGGATCACTGTTGCCGGTAACCACCTGATTGCTGAAGTCCATGGCGAATGCCGCCACTTCGTAACTCAACGGTCCTTCCGCGCCACGTATACCAATTTCGTAGTTGGTTGAGCGCTCGCCATCCAGGTTCTGGTCGGTCAGACCATCCAGCGCGACACCATTGGAAGCCGGAGAAAATGCCCGGTATACACCACCGTAGATCTGAGCGGCCGGCGTGACATCAAACGTTGCGCCCACACCCGGCAGGAACTCGGTGTTACTGGTTGAGGCCGAGGCATTGTTCTGGGTCAGGATCAACTGCTTCTGCTCGTAGTCTTCCACACGCAGGCCAGGTGTTACAGCCAGTCGCTCGGTCAGCTCAATGCGGCTTTGCACATATGCCGCCACACTGTCCGCCGAATCAATACGATGGCGGTCATTGGTACCGGTACGGTCCTGCTGCCGTGATGCGCGAATACGGGTATCGTCGGACTCTTCCGTCATGACGCGGAAACCGAACTCGGTATCTGCCGTCAGACTACCAAACTCGTGTGCTATGGACAGGCGGGTTTCGGCGCCCAGACGCTCAAACGACCGGTTGTTGCCGGTCAGGTCATCTGTATAGACCCAACGACCCGCGAGATTCGACGCTGGCGTATTGACATTGTAACGCCAGTAATCCCGACTGACATCACTCCAGTAGAAGAGAGTCTTTAAGGTGGTGGAGTCGCTGATCAGCCATTCATGGTTAAGATCGGCAGATTTCCGCTCCTGCAGGTACCAGTCATCCGGGGCCGGGTTGTAATCTGCGCCGTTGCGGTAAGCGTCAAGAAAAACACCCCGATAGGAAATATTGGCGTCATTCTCATGGAAAGAAACCTTTACGCCTACACGTTGATTGGTGCCGATGGCAGTGCCTGCCTTGAGCATGACATCGGACATCTCGTAGCCTTTGTCCATGAAACCATCGCTGTCAGCATAGGTAGCCACCACGCCGGCATAGGCGTCACCAGAGACATTCTGCCCGCCAGCCTCGATATTCATTTCCCGAAGGTTAAAGGAGCCCACCCGGCCGGACACTTTGACGCCGTCATCGGGGGTTTTGGTAATGTAGTTGACCACACCACCAATGGTTGACGGTCCGTACCGCAGGGAAGACGAGCCTTTCAGAACCTCGACCTGCTCCACGCGCTGGATGCGGGTATTAAAGTAGCGGTCATTACCGATAAACAGACCCGGTGCGACAGGCACACCGTCTTCCAGCAGCAAGGACTTGGATTCGCTGGCGGACAGACCACGCAGACCGAAATTGGCCACGATAGAGGTTTCTTCTTCGCCTTTGATGTTAATACCCGGAATGCGTCGCAAAACATCTTCTGTCGACAGTGGCTGAATCGCCTGAATTTCGCTCAGGTCGATCAGATTCACGGTACCTGTTTCCACATAGGCATGTCCCTGCTGGTTACCGGTGACCCGGATCACTTCGATGCCTGGGGCTGGCGAACGACGGTCATCAGCGGACTGGTCTGGCTGCGCAGTGGCAGTCAGCGGCAGTCCCATTGGCAACGCTGTCATCGCCAGCGCCAGGGCCAGTTTGGATTTGGTGAATGTTGGAAAAACGGACATTGGATACCCCTGAGAATGTTGTAGGTGCTGCTGAACCGAGTTGGCCGGTAAGCCTGTGGGCCGGCACTTTTGGCACAGGATTCAGCGGGATGAGATACTAAATGCAAATGATAACAATTGTCAATTGTATTGTTATTTCATGCACAAGCCTGCCCGAATCGCCAACCAACAAATCACTTGACAGCATAATGTTATGGTATAGCATCGCCTTCAATAATTGACCGACTGAAGGAATTACCATGCCTGCTACAGACCGTTCCATTGCTGTTTGAAGAGGTACCCTTCGAACGCAGGCGCCTGGAAGGATTTCCTGCCTTCAGCCCCCGCTGATTTGTCTGCTGCACCGCTACATCGTATTATGAAGGACACAATGTAGCGGTGACGCACAACCGTCCGGTTGATGTGGGACGTCAACCGGGGTTTCGCTTATGAATGACAGACACAGCATCGGTTTTTTCGAGCGCTTCCTTTCTCTGTGGGTAGCCCTGTGCATCGCTTCAGGCATAACGCTGGGCACGCTGCTACCTAACGTTTTTCAGGCGCTCGCCGCCATTGAATACGGTTCAGTCAACTTCATCGTCGCGATCCTGATCTGGTTGATGGTTTACCCGATGATGGTTGCCGTGGACTTCACCAGCCTGCGCCGGGTCCACGAGCGCCCCAAAGGCCTGATCATCACCCTGGTGGTCAACTGGCTGATAAAGCCATTTACCATGGCAGCGCTAGGCGTGTTGTTCTTTCATACCCTGTTCATCGACTTAATTGATCCGGCCAATGCCAATCAATATGTCGCGGGTCTGATATTGCTGGGCGCAGCACCCTGCACCGCGATGGTATTCGTATGGTCGCAACTCACGCGCGGTGACCCCAACTACACACTGGCACAAGTCGCACTAAACGATGTGATCATGATATTTGCATTCGCGCCCATCGTCGCCCTGCTGTTGGGCGTAACTGATATCGAGGTGCCGTGGGCGACGCTTTTACTGTCTGTTGGTCTGTATGTGGTAATTCCGTTGCTGGCAGGCATTGCCACCCGCGTTCGTCTGAGCCGGAATGCCACACACCCCGCCGATGCTGAGGCGGCCGTGGCGCGTTTTACAACGAAGGTAAAACCGTTGTCAGTGCTGGGGCTGCTGGCCACTGTGATGCTGTTATTCGGTTTTCAGGGACAGGTCATTCTGGACCAGCCACTACTGATTGGGTTGATAGCAGTACCGCTGCTGATCCAGTCCTACGGCATATTCGCCATCGCGTATGCTGCTGCCAAAGTGTGGAAGGTGCCCTTTAATGTCGCGGCACCGTGTGCGTTGATCGGTACGTCCAATTTTTTCGAACTGGCAGTGGCTGTGGCCATTGGCCTGTTCGGTCTTAACTCGGGCGCTGCCCTGGTCACTGTGGTGGGTGTGCTGGTTGAAGTACCGGTGATGTTGTCGCTGGTGGCATTCGCCAACAGAACCCGACACTGGTTTCCGGCTTAGCTCAATTGGACGGCACGCCTCCCGGTTTAGCAGTTTGTCACTTAACAATTATTCTCCCATTGCGTACCGGAAACTGCCCGTTAATGGTGAGCCACAGTGGTTCACCACCCAGCGGAGCACCTGCGGGCAACCCTCTCTGGGCGTGCAGATGCAGGTGCGGCTCAGAGCTATTGCCCGAGTTGCCCATTTCCCCCAGCGGATCGCCGGCCTCTACCGTATCGCCGGCAGCGACCATGATACTGCCAAAGCGCAGATGCGCGAGAATGACAATAAATTCACCACAATCAACAGCAACAAAATTGCCCGCCCTGTTTTCCGGATCCATCACCGGCACCTGCATATCTGCCAGGCCGTCGACGACCAGCGCCACCTCTCCAGTACACGGTGCGGTAACTGGCACTCCAAAGGTTTCGTATCTGGCGGGCTCTGGTGGCAACCATCCGTCCTTATGAAAGCCCGCCGGCGTAATACGGAAGATATCCAGCGCTTTACTCTGGCCACGCCAGGGCAGAAAGCGCTCAACGCTTTCATCCAGCGTTGTCAGATGCACGTTGACCATCTGCGTGGAGCCACCGTGAGCAACCAGATAGGAACCGGGCGCAAAAGGCGGTGCAATATCTACAACGGTTTCGTTCGGCAGGATCCTCCCCTGCGCAGCATGATAGGCCAGGTAGCCACCGGCTGTCCCCAGACCGGCGACGATAGCGATAACCAGGGAATTGATGACAGATCCAGTCCCTGGAGTGTCACCACGACGAATACGCTGTACCAGCTGACGGGCGCTGATCAGCACAAACAGCAGCGCATAAACATATGGCGTCCAGAATGGTGGCAGCGTCCACAACGCGGCAAGTCCTATACCCAGCAGAATTGCCGCCACCGAGACAAGCTGTATGCACCACGCAAACGCATTTCCGGCAGGACAGGTCGCCAGCCAGATCAGCAGTGCCAGCGGCAGGAAAATCTGGGTCAGAATGACTATCAAGGACATCAGCGACACCTCCGTAAATATATTGCAAGCAGCAACGCAGCTATTGGCAAACCGAGCTCGTCACTCAAGATACCTGGTCGCTGGTTATTCATTCAGGATCACATCGTCAAGTGGACGCCGCAAACTGAAGGGTGCGATGGGTCCATAGCCGAAGCGAACCATAAGCAACGCGTGCTCCCCATTGAGATTCAGCCACGATTCGAACTCTGGTCGCAAGTGGCGTACTTCAATTGGCTGATTGATGAAAGCTGTACATATCTCTAGCGCGGTTGCCTGCAATGCAAAGCGCTGGTAAGAGCGGCCCACCTCTACCCAGGCGGCTTTATTGTTGTCGCTCGACACAAGAACCGCGACGCCGGCTGAACTTCTTATATTAGTGGCATCGGTTTTTGCCTGGTAATTGCCCAATACAGTTCTGTCGCCTGTGCGGAGGCGTCGGCAGTCATGGAAACAACAACACTATTCTGGTCAGGGTCAAAACGTATATCAGCAGAAAACCCTTGTGCTGCCGCAGCGTGCACAAGATTCTCGGCGGCGCAGCCCAGGCTTTTAAACAGATGACTGTCATCCGGATCGACCGCCGGACAACGCCGTGTAAAATCGGGCAGGATGGTGATAGTTTCATGCTGGATCTGAAACTTCCAAGGTTGAGTGTTGTGGCTGGACGCAGCAAGTACGGCGTGGCGGATCAGCTCTCTCGTATCGAGCACACCGTCTGACCGGACAACGCCTGCCTGCCGAATTTTACTTGCCGCATTGTCATAGTCATTGATTGATGCCATTTCGCCTCCTGTACACACCCGTGCGTACAGCACTGCTTACATTCTGGAGCGCACAGGGAATGGTGTTAAGGCCCAGGCGAACGAGAAGGTTATCGCGAAGATAGCTGAATTCCAGCACGTTTGTGTGTTTGCCAATACACCACCAGAATCATCGCAACAAAAATATTTCCGTAAAGCAAAAAAGGATACATCTGAGGCGATATGCGCAACCACTCACCGGTAAAATTCATCATGCCGTGGAATATCAATACGGCAAGGATGCTTCGGTTCGTGCGATTGTAGACCAGAACAATCATTAGCGATTGACACACGATCATCGGCAGCCACCAGTACAGCGCCGGGTTGAATGTGGTGTTGGCATAGTAGCCGGGAAACCACACAAAAGGGGCATGCCAGATTGCCCACGTAGTCCCGTTTACCAACCCTGCCGTCGTAGGTCCCATGTGTTTCTGCAGGTAGTCCAGATAATAACCGCGTAGACCCACTTCCTCTACGGCAGGAAACACAAAGGAGAGCAACACAAGAAACAGCAGCATGAGGGGACTGGAGAACAGGGACCAGTTTGCAGAGACTGGCGCATCTGTGATTCCCAGGATTGCTGCCGCGCCTGCCATGATGAGATCAAACCCCAGCCAGAACAGCAGAATAACCAGCCACCACACAAGGGGGATACGCCGCCAGTCAATCAGCCGTCGCCAAAGATCATGCAGCTGCTCCCTGCCTCCGGTCACTGCGGCCAAGGCCAGCCCGGCGATCACCGGACTGGCCCCACCCACCAAAAACCAGATTATATTGGGGAAGGTCCACACCGATGTTTCTGCACGCAACACCGGAATCCAGAACAGGTACGCCCAACCAATGTAGATAAGAGGAAAGGCGATAACTGGATGCAAGCTTATCCACTGGCCTAAACTGAACGGTCTGGTCACGATTTCATATCCTGGGGCAAAATTCCCAAAATGCTGCAACGACTCCAATATACGTCATTTGATCCCCATGAGTTACGCCAGCATTCCGCATTATTGATCACGATCAATGAATAACTTAAGCAGACCTTAAGGTTGCGCGCGCATGATGCTCCCGTAGTCAGAGGGATTATCATGAGCAAGTTGTTGTTTCCTGCCAAAGACAAGCTGGCGTCATTCGAACACCAGCAGCTGACAATTCATATTTGCAATTACGCAGACGGCGATACAGTGCTGCGCCGCAGGCTTGAGAACAGTGTGGCCAGACACTTTGCATCCGTATACGGTGCCCGCGTCAGCCAGTTTATGCCGATGCTGCTCGGTATTGAAAGTAATGGCGAAATCCAGGCCGTCGTTGGCTTGCGCCCTGCAAGTGACGGGCACCTGTTTCTGCAACAGTATCTTGACCAGCCCATTGACCGTCTGATTGAACAGGCCACAGCAATGGTCACCTGCGAGAGCAGCGTCATCGAAGTGGGCAATCTGGTCTCCAGATCACCTGGTATGGCAAGGCTGCTGATCACCGCACTAACGCATTATCTGTTTACTTGTGAATTTCAATGGGTTGCGTTTACCGGCACCCCCTTGTTACTGAACAGTTTCTCCCGCCTGACGCTGAGCCCCGTTGTGCTGGCCGACGCAGATCCGGCGCGTCTTGCGCATGATGCCCGGGAATGGGGAAGTTATTATGCGACCAGACCAAAAGTGATGGCTGGCTACATACCGGAAGGGTTCCGCCAACTGCAAGCAGCCGATGTATTCCACCGATTGAGCTACCTGCCCCACTACAACACCCATCCTCAGGAGAGCAAATCCCGTGTCTGCGCCTGAGTTGCCAAATATTGCCCATCTTCTACAACGCCATCATGGCAAAATAGCCATTGAGACTGCACATACAAACTACAGCTATCAGAGTGTCTCAGAGCTGGTTGACCACCGAATCGATCAACTCCGGGTCAGCGGCGCCCGCGTAGTCGCCCTGTTTGAGTCGGACCCTGTAAAGTGGATTGTCTGGGATCTGGCATTGTTACAGGCCGGTTGTGTCAGTGTGCCGGTGCCACCATTTTTCACCGTCAGCCAGATCCGTCACTTGTTGCAACAGACGGGTGCCGACACCTGGATAGGCCCTCGCTCGGATTACCTGCTGCTGAACGAACTTGGCTTTACTGCTGTCTCTTATACACATCTGACGCTGCCGACGATCTACTCTGTGTAGAT
>CAJXPR010000008.1 GCA_913058135.1 uncultured Gammaproteobacteria bacterium | reverse complement strand
AGATTTCTGCCTGTCTCGTGGGCTCGGAGATGTGTATAAGAGACAGTTTCAGTATAGATAATCTTTGCAGTATCAATGGCATCAATCGACATGGTTATTCCTGTTCTTGAGGTCTTGGCGGGAATTTCTGAAAACCACGGATTGTACCACTTTTACATGACCAAAGTGTGGCAGACTGTTACCAGGCGACCCACATCCAGACCGCCGCCAGAATCATGAACAGGTTCTCGGTGAGCGACACGAACCCCAGCGGGACGTTGCTGTTGCCGCCAACGCAGGCGCACTTGAGCTCGCGTTTGTCGATATACACCGCCTTGAACACTGACACCGCGCCTATACCGCCGATGAACAGCGCCACCGGTGAAACCAGCCACGCCATCAGCCCGCCGAGCATGGCAACACCGACATAAAGCTCAGCAAACGGGTAGACATAGGCATAACGCACCCGGCGCATGGCCAGCAGGTCATAAACAATAAACTGATTGGAAAAGGCCGTCAGATCCCGCAGCTTCTGGACGGCCAGCAGGCACATGGTGATGGCTACAAACCATTCAACAATGGGAATCACTGCCGGTGCACCACGAATGTTCCAGATCAACGCCACCGACATGGCCAACGCGGACAGGAAAATCGCCAGTACCGGCTTGTAGGTCACGCCTTCCTGCTTCTCAGGTGGCAGGCCAAAATGCTTGCGCAAGGCCTCATAGCCGCCAATGCGCTCACCGTCGATAAAGGTTTGCGGGCTTGTCTCGACCTTGTGTCTGGCCTTGAAGGCATCGACTTCTTCGCGCGAACGCAACGGATGGTCTTCAATCCGGTAGCCCTTGCGCCTGAGCAGGTCACGGGACTTCAGGCCAAACGGGCACAGATGCTTATCCATCACCATGCGGTACAAGGCGGCGGTTTTGTCTCTGGAATCGTCCATGACCCTACCCTAACATATCCTCCCCTTGGGATTACAACCAGCGCCTGACCCGTGCTTGATATGTCTCAAACTCGTCACCGAACTTCTCCAGTAACATGTCTTCTTCCGGCCCGATCTGGTAGCGACCGATGTAACGCACAAACAGCGCTACGCCCAGAAAAGCACTCAGATCAGCCAGATACAGGGCGATGCCGGTCAATACCAGCGCCATGCCCAGGTACATGGGGTTGCGGGTGTACTGATAGATGCCGCCGGTGACCAGGCGCGATGTCTGCTCGGGATGCATGGGATTAACTGTGGTATGGGCCCGCTTGAAAGCGGCCGCCCCGGCGCTGGCAATGACGATACCGGTGAGTGCCAGCAGGATGGCCACGGGTAATACCCAGACAGCCGTCAGCCAGCCCAGCGGATAGAAGCCCTGTATGTACCACATCAGTACAATGCACAGCAGCGCGATCAGGGGCGGCGGTATTCTCAGTTCCAACGATTTCATGGCGGTCCTTTTGGTTTAACACTGGCTGTCTTATCGGCTCACGGCTGACACGTTCGCCCGCAACTATGTGACATTTTGTCTCACAATGCCGCTGGCTGCTACCGCTGGCTGAAGGCGGCGGTTATAGTAAGCGCGCCCATTGCCAGTAACGCACTGAACAAGGATCAAAACAACGACATGTCTGCCCCCCGATTGTATGTATCCGTCATGGCGTTGGCTATGGCGCTGACTATGGCATTGACCAGCACCGTCCTGCAGGCACAACCGCCACGCCAACCCGTTGAAGGTAACCCGGTGCGTACGCCGTTTTCCACCGATGTGCAGCCTGAGTGGTTGCAACAGGTAATGCCCGCCGCTGATGAGTTTTCGGACAAGCAGGGCGAACCGCCGGTTTACGAAGCCTACCGCAGCACAGCCAATGGCGGCCGGGAGCTGCTGGGTTATGTCTTCCTGACCGCCGATGTGCCGCCGGAAGAACGCGGTTTCAGTGCGCCCATTCCCATGCTGGTGGGTGTGGACCTCAACAATCAGCTGACCGGCATGAAGATTCTCAGCTATGTGGAATCCTATACCAACACCCTGGGCGACTTTCTGGCCGATCCAGTCTTTCAGGGCCAGTTTGCCGGCAAATCCATCGCCGACGACTTCCGCATCAACAGTGACATCGATGGCATTGCCGGCGCCACCGTCAGCTCCTTTGCCATCACCCGCGGCATCCGTGAAGCGGCCCGCCGTGTCGCCGGTGCCTATAATGGGTTCACGCCCGGCACTGCCGTGGAGCGCGCCCGCCATGAACGCATCCTGCAGGAAATGCAGCAGACCAGCTGGGACGAACTCGTTGAGCAGGGGGTCATCAGACAGATCAGCATGGACCTGCCTGGTGGCGAAACCCTGGAACTGACCTTTACCTACATGGGCCACCCGGCGCTGGGTGAGTATTTTATCGGCAACACAGCGTACGCACGCGCGGAACGTGACGCCAGCTCCCGGCTCGGCGGTAACCAGATGATCCTGATGGCGGTGGGCGGCACCGGTTATCAACAGTTTCGTCAGGACCGCTTGCAGCTGCAGCAGGGTGACCTGCCCATGCGGCGCCTGACTGCCAACCTGCTGGTCTCTGCCGGCAATGCCGATGAAGGGCTGATCGCCGGGCGCGCCGAGTTTGGCGGGGCGATTGTGCTTGATGACCGTTACGACCTGTCGCAGCCCATCAATATCTATTACCAGCCGCTGGGCAGCCTGGACCCTTACGAGCTGCAATATGAGATTCTGGGCCTGGGACAACGCCTGGCCAGCGGTGATCCGATACTGAGCGAAGCCGAGATCGAACGTATTATCCGCACAGAGAACAGCGCCATCCACCAGTTTCTTGCTGACCCGCCCTGGGGTGTCACGCCGTGGGCGGAGGTAGCCATGCTGCTGCTGATTTTTGCCCTGGTGCTGACCGCGTTCTTCCGCAAGAGTGCGCGCTGGCGCTGGGCAGCCTTAACGCTGGTCGTGGTATACCTTGGCTTCATGAAGGCCGGCTTTCTGTCTGTGGCACATATCACCGGCGCCCTGGTCCAGGGTCCGGGTTTCCTGCTCAGCAACCTGCCGCTGCTGATGATTGTGGTGTTTACCGTAGTGACCACGCTGATCTGGGGACGCCTGTTCTGCTCATCCCTTTGCCCGTTTGGTGCGGTACAGGACTTCATCAGCCGCTTTACGCCAAAGCGCTGGTTACTGAAGGTGCCGCAGAAATGGCACGATCTGGGGATCTACACCAAATACGCCTTCCTGGCCTTTATCATCGGCGCGGCGCTGATCGCCAACAATGTCGCCGTGTTCCAGTATTTTGAGCCCTTCGGCACGCTGTTCTTCCTCAGCGGATCGGTGACGCTGTTTGCCATTCTCGGCGCGATCCTGCTGGCCTGTGTGGTGGTGCCGCGGTTCTACTGCCGTTATGTCTGTCCGCTGGGCGCAGCACTCGGCGTGGTGTCATTCATCAGCCCCCGACGTATCAGGCGGGTACCGCAGTGCCAGGTCTGCACCGTGTGCGAGCACGCCTGCCCGACCGGCGCGATACGCCGTGAGAAGATCGATTTCAAGGAGTGTGTGCGCTGTGATATCTGCGAGCGCAAGCTGATCAACAAGGCGGGTTCCTGCCGCCACGATATGTCGAAAATCATCGTGCGCCACAAGGAGCTGGCGCCCGGGCGCTAATTCAGACGCTAATTCAGATCAATCGGTAGCCGCGACGCATACCGGCCATCGTTGATGCGCGCCGGCGCCAGCTCGCCGGCCAGCAGGCGCTCGACGTCATCGGTAATCAGTTCGATCGCGTCAATGCGCACCTCGGGCTCCAGCGCCGCCACCATGACACCGCCCCACAGGCTGAGCATCGCGGTATCGATAATGCGCACGTCGTTGTCCTTGGCCCACTCGGCGGCGATCAGCACGCCCAGGTTGTCCCGCATGTCGGCCACCTGTTCGCTCTGTTGTGCATTCAGATCACTGAGCACCACCGGTGTCATGTCATTCCAGCCGGTAGCCATCATCTCCCAGCCTTCGTAGAAACGCACCACCCAGGTCAGATACTCGACATCGGTCTGCCGCGCCTGGTTTTCCGGGTCCTGCTGATAGGCCTGCAGGAACAGATCCTGTTCCGGGACGGTGTCCGGCCATTCGGTCAGCACCCGAGAACTGGCGCAGGCGGCGACTGTCAGCAAACAGACCAGGGTCAGCGGCAATCGGTAACACAGGGACACAAACACTCTCCAGTTGATTCGATGGATAACTATGGCCATTATAAGCAAATCGGGCGCGCTTGCGAGTTGCCGCGCCCACGCCCAGACAGGATATACGTGACAACATGCCCAGAACGACCACAAAAACCCTGACAGCCAAAGCCGATGACAACCAGGATACGGATCGCTACCTGCGCCTGGAAAACCAGTTATGCTTCCCCCTGTACGCGGCGTCGCGCCTGGTCACGCGGTTATACCAACCGTTACTGGAACCACTGGGACTGACCTACCCACAGTACATCGTGCTGCTGATCCTGTGGGAAGATGCCCCCTGCACGGTGTCGCACATAGGCCAGCGCGCACAGCTGGCGACCAATACTGTAACCCCGCTGCTGAAGCGGCTGGAGCTGATGGACATTATTGAGCGCACGCGCAGCGCGGATGACGAGCGCGTGGTGACCATAACCCTGACCCGCAAGGGTAAACGCCTGAAACAGAAGTGCGCCTGTATTCCTGAAAAGATGTTTGAAAGCGCCGGTTATCCGCTGGAAGAAGGCATCAAACTGAAACAGCAACTGGACGCCCTGATACGCCATCTGCAGTGATTTCACCGCCACCGCGGTGGCAGCGATCGCATCCAGGGCTCGAACCATCGCAAGCCGTTGCGATTTTATATCGCGCGCGATACTATCGCTTGCAATACTAATGACAGACCAGTTGATACCGACCTTTTGATGAGGAAACCCTGCATGAAAAAATCATTTACCAAGCGCACACGAATTGTTATCGGGCTGGCTGCCGTAGCCTTATCCGCCGGCCTGGGCATCAACCAGCTGATGGCCCAATCGAGCCAGCCCATTGCCATCGAGGCCAGCACCTTCGACTGCCTGACTGACATGACCGCAGTGCGCGGTTTCTTTGTCGACAATCTTCTGGGTGACCTTGACGCCACCATCGCAGCTGCCAACGCACCCGAAGGCGCGCCTTACCCGACGGGCTCGGTGGTACAACTGGTGCCCACGGAAGTCATGGTCAAGCAGCCTGAAGGCACCAGCCCGGCGACCAATGACTGGGAATTTTTTGAACTCAACGTCAGCCCGCAGGGCTCGGAAATTACCGTGCGCGGTTTTACCGATGTGGTAAACCGCTTTGGCGGCAACTGCCTGGACTGCCACATCAAGGCGGAGCCGCAGTGGGACATGATCTGCGAGACCGGTCATGGTTGTGACCCGCTGCCACTGAGCCGGGAGATGATCACCGGCATCCAGCAGGCTGACCCACGCTGCCGCGCGCCTGAAGCCTGAGCGCACGGCAGCCGATCCGCGTCCGTTACTCGCGCAGTGTCAAGGTCTGCAGGGCAGGATCTGCCAGGATGTCTTCCTCGTGGAAGGGCAGATCCAGCCACTGGCTTTGTGAATACAGGCGGGTCTGATCGGCAAAATGCGCAGACCGAGGATCCTCGGACTGTGAGTAGCTCAGAATGCCGCGCGGATCCACGCGCCCGTCCTCATCCCAACTGATCACCTGCATGTAGCTGTTGCCATGCAGGATGGGTGTGTAGGCGCCAACCTCAGGGTTGAACTGTGAGGTGATCACACTCCACATGCCGGCGCCGCCATCCCCACCGGGAATGGGAATCTGCTCCTCATTGCGTGGTTCGTACTGCAACGACCCCCAGGTGGCATCCAGGGCTATACCCTGGTCCTGGAAAAAGGTCTGTGCATAGGCCAGTGCCTGCAATAATCCTGAGCGCACCGCCGGCTGGTCCGTGGCCAGCTGCCGTGGTGTGTTGACCGGGTCACTGGCGTCAAACGGCACTGCGTAACGATCCGGAATGGCCGCTGCCTGCCGCCAGAACTCACGCCAGATGTGGGCGCCGCGACTGTCGATGTCGCTGCGCCGATCCCAGTCGGCCAGCACACCACAGCTCGCGGTAATATCGACCTCGTTGCCGTCCAGCATCACCGGTTCGCTGTGATCAGTGCATAGTGCCAGCACCTCGTCCAGGAACAGTTCGGCACCAAAATGGCGGTGACTGAACAACATGTCCTGAATGTGTTGTGGCCCCATCTTTTCGCCCGTGGCCAGTGCTTCTTCGATAAAACTCAGCCCGGCGCGAGTGCGCAAACTGACCGGCGTGCGCTCAGATCCGATAATGGGCGAATAACCTTCCAGCGGTTCGCGCGGCGTGGTCAACCAGTAACTGTCATTGGCATTGTGGACATAGTCGTCACGACGGATGCGCGGCATGTCATCTGCCGGCATAGCGCCAGGTATCTCTGATTCATCGGAGTCATACCATTCGCACTCGGGGTTGCTGCCGTTGAGCAGCACGACCCTGGATGGCACATTGTCGGCATCAATGCGGCAGGCCTCAATCAGCGCGCTGTCAACATTGGGCACCACGCTGATGTCAGCATAAAAGGCGGTGCCATCACTGTCGGCGGCAATGGTGTTGACCCAGGACACACCCTGCAGGCTCAATGCTGCTTCCACTTCATCAATATTACGTGCGGTGTTCAGCGCGTCATAGGTTGCTGCGGACTTGTCGTTGTAAAGGTTGACGTCACGTATGGCAAACGCAGTGGTGTCGGTCCATGGCAACTGGTCGGAGACTACCAGCGGGCCGTAATGGCTCATGTAGACGTCACGCGCGACCGTGCTGACACCGCCTTCCTGATTGGTCACCGGCACCTCGATGCTGACCCGCTCCATGTCCCTGTACTCGTCGCCATAGCGGTAACGGGTGGGGTTCTCCGGGTCCAGCTCCAGGGCATACACGGTGGAACGCATGCCGGTGGACACCGTGTGCGTCCAGGCCACATCATGATTGAAACCGATGGCAACCCGGTTGGTGGTGTACAGGCTCACACCCATGACATCAAGTTCGCCCGGTATGGTGGTATGAATCAGGTGAAAACGGGACGAACCCTGCCAGGGGTAATGCGGATTGCCCAGCAGCAGACCACGACCGGATTCGGTGACCGCGCGGCCCATGGCCACGGCATTGCTGCCAATGCCGGCGTCGATAACGAAGTCACTGTCCAGACTGGCGACCGGCATGCCCGGAGGCGCTGCATTGGCCATCTCGCGCTGAAACAACGCCAGTCCGTAACGAATGCCGACACCAATGGTCAGCTTGTCAACATCGAGCTCGGTAATGCTGCGCACCCAGTCGGTGTCCGCGCACGCAGGCGGCAGATCGTCACCGTGTTCCGCCAGGTAGCGGTTGTAGCCGTCAACATAGCCCGCCGAAAACTCGTTGGCTTTTTCGCTTTGGCCATCCCGGTAGGTGTTAATCATGGCCTCATCGAGCACGGCACGATGGAATATGTCACTTTCCATATTGCCACCGCCTTCACCAAAGTTAAGGGACAGCTCGCCGTTGACCATCACCACATCACGGGCCATGGTGCAGACTGCGTCACGCGCGGTGGCATAGGCAAAGCCATACCCGAGACTGCCCCAGTCTTCGGCTCTGACATGCGGAATGCCATAGCTGGTCCAGCGGATATCCGTCTGGTAACGGTATTCGGGTTGCTCTGTCGCTGACGTCACAGGCGGGGATTCGGTCTGCTCGGAGCAGGCGCTGAGAACCAGCAGGGATGACACAAACATTGAGGTGACAGAGAGCACGGGCTTACGCATTGTTATTCTCCGGTGATAATGTCCGGACATCAGCATAGAAGCCGCGCCCATTCATGTCAAAACAAATGCACGCGGGTGACCATGCCCGGCGCCTGCATTGCCTGCACCGGAAAAACAGGCTAACCTCAATCGCCTGACAATCAGGGATTTGGCCATGAACAACAACTTCTGCTCCCGCAGCCCGGGATTGCGCAAGGTTATGATCACCGCGGTACAGATCGGCCTGTTGTCACTGGCTGCCTGCAGTGAACCGCAGGGCAACAGTACCGGGGCTATCGCCGATCGCCTGCTCAGCGACCAGCCCGCCGACCGGTTTATGGCAAACATTGCACAATACTGCGGCCAGTCATTTACAGGGCGCGTTGCCGCCAACACACCGCCGCCGACCGATGATGCGTTTGCCAATCAGACCCTGATCATGCATGTGCGCGAATGCAGTGACAATGAAATCCGCATTCCATTTCATGTCGGCGATGACCACAGCCGCACCTGGATTCTGACCCGCACGGACGAAGGCCTGCGCCTTAAACACGACCACCGTCATGAAGATGGCAGCGATGACGCAGTGACCATGTACGGCGGCGATACCGACGATGACGGCACCGCCATGCGCCAGGAATTTCCGGTCGATCAGTTCTCCATCGACATGTTTACCCGTGGCGACATGCTGGTGTCACTGACCAACGTCTGGGCCATGGAAATTGTGCCGGACGAGCTGTTTGTCTACGAACTGGGGCGACGGGATTCCAACCGCCTGTTCCGCGTGGAGTTTGACCTGAGCGAAGAAGTGGCCACCCCGCCTGACCCCTGGGGCCATCCGCCTCTGTAAACCCGGTTTATTCCAGGCCGGCAAAAAACGCGCGAATATCGTTGAGCAGTAGCTCCGGCTCTTCCATGGCCGCAAAATGCCCACCGCGAGGCATCTCTGTCCAGCGCACAATATTGTAAGCCTGTTCCGCCCACAGGCGCGGCGTCAGGTAGATTTCCTTGGGGAAAATGGCGCCAGCGGTGGGCACACTGACGAAACCCAGGGGCTCGGTCGTCGGTACGGCCCGGTTCTCGTAATAGATACGAGCCGATGAGGTGATGCTCTGGGTAAACCAGTACACGCTGATATTGGTGAGCAGATCATCACGACTGAATTTGCTGTCCGGGTTTTCACCGCTGAGATCACTCCAACCGTGAAACTTTTCGCCTATCCACGCCGCCAGCCCCGCTGGTGAATCATTCAGCCCCACCCCCAGGGATTGCGGTTTGGTGCCCTGAATCTGCTGGTAGCCCACTTCATTGACCATATAGGCCTGACGCGCTTCACGCTTTTCCATATCGGCGGCGGGCGTCGCGGCCAGGATGTCCGGGTCACGCGGCGCACTGGCCAGCACAAAATTGGAATGCAGGCCGATCAGCCGATCGGGGTAACGCGCTGCCAGAATGCGGTTGATGATGCCACCCCAGTCTCCGCCCTGCGCCCCGTAGCGCTGATAGCCAAGGCGCTGCATCAGGGCCGCCAGCATGTGAGCCATGCGTTCGGGGTTATAGCCAGGCTGATCAGGTTTGCCGGAGAATGCGAACCCCGGCAGGGACGGCGCGATCACGTGAAAGGCATCGTCGGCGCTGCCACCGTGCTGCTCCGGATGCGTGAGCGCGTCGATGATATGCCGGAACTCCACAATCGAGCCCGGCCAGCCGTGTGTCAGTAACAGCGGCCGTGCCTGCGCATGCGGTGAACGCTGGTGGATGTAGTGCAGATCCACGCCGTCAATGTGGGTGACAAACTGATCAAAACTGTTCAGTTGCGCTTCCTGCGCACGCCAGTCGAAGTCATCACGCCAGTACGCCAGCAGCGTGCTCAGCCAGTCAGTGTCGGTGCCGTAGTCCCACCCGGTGCCCGGTATCTGGTCGGGCAGGCGGGTGCGTTGCAGACGCTGCCGCAGATCTGTCAGCGCGGCATCGGATATTGATATGCTGAAGGGCTGGATTGAAGTATCGGACATGGCAGAGTCACTTTGAGCCGGGGGCTGGGAATAACCGGACTGGGCGCAAACCATCAATGCAAGAAACATCAGCCTGTATACAGGATTCACGGGCAAACCTCCTCTGCTATGTCAGCTGGCCCGAAACAGCATACCCTATCTGGCAGCTTCTTTCGTCGTGTATCTGGACACAGACTGTTGCAGATCACCTGCCAACCGCGCAAGCTCCTCGCTGGCCGCAGTGGTCTGATCGGCACCGGCCGCTGACTGTTCAGCGAGTTCGCGTATACTGGTTACGTTCCTGTTCAGTTCTTCCGTCGTGGCACTCTGCTGCTCTGAAGCGCTGGCAATCTGCAGATTCATATCCCGTATTGTGGTCACGGCCCGGGTAATCGAGTCCAGGGCCTGAGCAGCCTCGTTGGCGTTTTCAACGCCTTTGGAAGCCTGATGACGGCTTTGCTCCATCAGCACTACCGCCTCTTTTACACCCGCCTGCAAATGATCGATCATGGTCTCGATCTCGCTGGCGGAATCCTTGGTCCGGTTTGCCAGAGTGCGCACTTCGTCTGCCACCACTGCGAAGCCGCGGCCATGTTCACCGGCGCGCGCAGCCTCAATCGCCGCATTCAATGCCAGCAGGTTGGTCTGCTCGGCCACGCCCATGATCACATCCAGTACGCCGCTGATGGATTCGCTATCGGCCGCCACGCGCTGCATGCCATTGGCTGATTTGAGAATATCCTCAGCCAGGGCCCCGATGCTCTGGGCTGTTGCGCTTGCTACCTTGGCCCCGCTGACCGCCTGCTCATCGGTGTCCGCCGCCGCCTCCGACGCACGAGAAGTACTTCGCGTCACCTCCTGAACGGTAGCACTCATTTCATTGATCGACACCGCTACCATGTCTGTTTCTGTGCGTTGCTTCAATACATTGTCCGCACTGTGTCGCGACACACTGGACAACTCCTCGGCAGCGGATGCCAGCTGAGTCATGGCGCTGCTCACCTGCAGGATAACGCTTTCAAACTGATCGGTGATTTTGTTGACCTGCTGACCAATAACGCCCATTTCATCCTTGGCAGAAATCTGTACGCGCACTGACAGATCGCCGGAAGAGACCGAATCCGCGATCTTGCCTATCTTTTCAACGTTGTCATTGATAGACAGATACAGACTCATGAAAAGATAAGCCAACAACAATATCACCGTTACCACGACGACAATGTCAATGAGTAGATTGTTCGAAACTGCACGGAGCTCTTGCTGCAGTATACGATCCATTTGCGGGGCTATAGCGTCATACAGTGAATAGGCCGTGCCAACAGAACGGGTGGCGGCATCAAAAACTGCAGCACTGTCGATCGTGATGAATTCAGCCTCTAACAGCTCCCTGCGCACCAGATCAATCAGGTCATTGCTGGCGCGCTCATTGCTCTGCATGGCCGCCGACAACGACTGGCGAAGGTCAGGATTATATGAAATGGCACTTTCCAGCCCGCGAACCAGAGTCGAGCGATAGCCGTCTATGTTGTAAAGCAGCACTTCCAGCGAAATGCGGGCGTCGTCGCTCAGCATGCCACTGGCCGCTGCGGCCGAGGCTTGTGCCCGCGCCTGCCCCATCGCCTCGCTCATGGCGGGAAGTCTGTTCACCATGGCGTCACCCAGGTAATAGGTGTCCAGATGGGATGACAATGATACTTCAAAGGAGTCCGAGGCGGACTCCCCCAGCTGCACCAGTTCATTGATCAGATCCGTGTGTGCAGCAAAGCTCAGTTCGGGAGTCATCGTATTCGTGGATTTGACGGCAGCCCACGCGCTGGCAATGCTTCTGACGCGATTATTGATGTCAGCGCTGGCGCCAAGCTGCGTCGCGGCTTCCGCGAGCTCATTGGTCACATTGTCTACCTGGAGACGAAGCTGATTGACACGAGCCTGGGTGGCATCGTCCGGCGCGGTCAGCAGCGCTGCCATCAGCCCCCGGTGCTGCTGCACCAGCTCCATGGGCCTGCGTATGGAATTGAGAAACGATACCCCGTCGATCTCATTCCGTAATGTTTGCACCTCCGCATTGAGGCTCTGCAGAGTCAATGTGGTGAGAACAGACAGCGGCAATAAAACGCTGATAAAAATGATCGAAAACTTGGCCTTGAACCCGACACCGTTCAACAATTTAATCGCAGGTAAAAAAAATGCTGTCATGTTCGTATCGACCATTGGTATCTGGAAAACAACGACGTGCTGTTTTCTTCTCCAATGCTGTCGACCGGTCGCATCAATTCTTTACAGGACAGCAGCGTTACCCGGGCTTTTAAATAAATACTGACACGTTTTCAGTCAATGCTTACATAGGCTGACATTTCGATGCCCAGCAGGCGGTTGCCGGCCAGTTCTACCGTGCCAGGGTAACGCTCGTGGCCGGTGGAGGAAAACTCGAAATCATAGCGCCGGTACCATTGCAACACGCTAGTATCGCCGCGGCGCAGCCGGCTCTGTTTAAGCACCATGCTCTGGTCGAGCAACTGCAGATCCAGCTCCTTGCAGCGGCGCGCGGCGTATTGAAGGGCAAAGGCTTTGGCGTCTCGCGACCGCCACCAGTGGTTGACCAGCACCACCAGCAACGCCAACCAGACCAGGTCCATCAGACTCAGCATAAGGTTCTTCTATCCAGATAAATGTTGTAAGCTCGGCTGCATCATACCAAAGCCAGAGAGACCCTGAGCATGAAAACCTCACGATTGCTGTTCAGAACATTCACGGCCACTGCACTGCTGTGCCTGAGCGCTGTGACAGGCCCTCTGTTTGCACAAACCGACACCCAGACCAAGAGTGCGCTTATGAACGAAGAGTCACCCATTCCCGGCATCAGCTTTCGTTTTATCGACACCAATGGCATTCGCATGCGGCTGGCAACCATGGGCGACACCGGCCCGCTGGTGATCATGGCGCACGGCTGGCCGGAGTCATGGTATTCCTGGCGCCACCAGATCAAGGCAGTGGCAGATGCCGGTTATCGCGTGGTAGCCCCGGACATGCGCGGTTATGGCGCCACCGAGGCACCACCCAACGTGGAAGACTACGATATTGTCACCCTGGCCGCTGATATTGTCGGCATTATTGATGCTTACGGCGAAGACAAGGCTATTCTGATGGGCCACGACTGGGGCTCCATTGTGGCGTGGAACACTGTGCTACTGCATCCGGAGCGCTTCTCCGCGCTGGTCGCCATGAGTGTGCCCTACAGCGGCCGCCCGGCAGAATCACCGCTGGATGGCTGGCGTAATGCCTTTGGCGACAACTTCTATTACATCCTGTACCACCAGGAGCCGGGCGTCGCCGAGGCCGAATACGATGCCAACCCGGAGGGGCTGTTGAGCCGCTTGTACCTGTCGCCGGACTCGCCCCGTGAGGCGCCGGAAGTCACCGATCGCCACCGCTCTGCCGGCGGCTGGATTCCACGCCTGGGCGCGGCCCGAGGCCTGCCCGACTGGCTGACCCGGGAAGATCTGGACTATTTTGTCAGCCAGTTTGAAGCGGCCGGCTTCCGCGGCGGCGTAAACTATTACCGGAATTTTCACCGCAACTGGGAGATCACCCCTCAGCTGGCCGGTGAAAAAATCACCGTGCCGACGCTGTTTATTGCTGGCGAAAAGGATGTGGTGATTGGGGGTGCGTCCCAGGGCCGCCTGCAGGGCGCGATGAGCCGGGTGGTGGAAGACTTGCGCGGTGTGGTGGTGTTGCCCGAGGCCGGGCACTGGATTCAGCAGGAGTTGCCTGCAGAAACCAATGCCGCCGTACTGGAATTTCTGGAAGGGCTGTGAGCCCTTCCTGCCTTTAACTTTCCAGAGCTGTTACATCATCGACTGCTGGTAATTCTCCAGACCTACCGAGTCGATCAGACTGAGCTGGGTTTCCAGCCAGTCGACGTGCTCTTCTTCGCTTTCCAGAATTGAAGACAGCAGCTCCCGGCTGACGTAATCGCGGATTGACTCGGCATATTCGATCCCGTCACGCAGATCAGGGATGGCAATATTTTCCAGCTTCAGATCACATTCCAGCATTTCCCGGGTGTGTTCCCCGATCAGCAGCTTGCCCAGGCTTTGCAGATTGGGCAGGCCTTCCAGAAACAGAATGCGCTCGATCAGCTGATCGGCATGCTTCATTTCGTCGATGGATTCTTCGTATTCCTTGTCTGCCAGTTTGGTCAGGCCACGGTCCTTGTACATACGTGAATGCAGAAAATACTGGTTGATCGCCACCAGCTCGTTGCCAAGCGCTTTATTCAGGTGTTTGATCATGGTTTTGTCGGCTTTCATGGGGGGACTCCTTATCGGTCGGTGCGTTTCTGGCGAACAACGCCCGAAATCTGCCCACAAGGGTGCGCTGTAATGGCTCTCAAGTCAAGCCAAAACTACGCTAAGCCATTGACACTAAAAAGAAAAAGAGAGTGAAAACGAGAATGATTCGGGTTTTGCGCAACAGTCGTCGACGCACACAGACGAAGGCATCACGCCGCGTAGGCAACATCCTTGAGATTGGCAGCGGATACCGTTTCTGCCACGATCTGACGGGCATACTTGCCACAGCGACCGCAGTCACTGGCCAGGCCCAGATCGGCGCGCACGTCGGCCATGGACACATTGCCATCGGCGCAATAGTCGCGGATCTGCTTGTCGGTGATCTGACGGCATATGCAAACGTACATTCGGGCAGCCTCACTTCAGGGACTTTTACTGGAACAGGGATCAGAACAGGTTGCAGAATAAACGCGAATAGGAATGATTGTCAATACGATGCGCGAAAATATTTCGCCTGCCCTGCTCTTCGCCATTTTCAGTTATAGTAGTCAGGCCGATCACCCCAATTGCAGGTATCACAATGCTGAATAACAACAGGAAACCCGGCAACTTCCCAACCCGCGCCGCTTGCACCGCACTGGTCGGCCTGCTCGCCCTGGGCAGCAGCCTGGCTGCCATTGCGCAAACGCAGGCACTGCCCCGCACACCGGATGGCAAGCCCGATCTGCAGGGCATCTGGACCAACGGCACACAAACACCTTTACAACGCCCCGAGCGCTTCGGCGACCAGCGCGCAATGAGCGCTGAGGAGGCAGAGCGCCTGCAACAGACCGCGCAGCAGCGCGAGCAACAGTCATTCGCGCCCAGCGATCCCGACCGACCGCCGCCCACCGATGGCAACACTGCCGCCGCCTACAACACCTTCTGGCTGGACCGTGGCACCCAGGTGCTGAATATCGACGGTGAATACCGCACCTCCATGATCATCGATCCGCCCGACGGCCAGATCCCGTTCCGTGAGGGTGCGCCGGAACAGAACCTGATGGAGCACTGGCGCGACCTGCACGGTGACGATGCGTTTCTGGGTCCGGAGATGGCCACCATCGGCGAGCGCTGCCTGCTGTTCTACGACTTCCGCACCTCCAACTCCAGCGCCGGGCCGCCGATGATGCCCATCATCTACAATAACAATTACCAGATTGTGCAGACGGAAGACTACGTGATGATCATGGCGGAGATGATGCACGACGCCCGCATTATCCGTTTGCACGGCGAGCACCTGCCGCCCGAGGTACATAAATGGATGGGCGATTCGGTGGGCCGCTGGCAGGACGACACGCTGGTGGTGACCACGCGTAATATGCATCCACAGCAGTCACACTACGGGTCAGGCCCGGGCCTGGAAGTGACGGAGACATTCCGCATGGTATCGCCGGGAGAAATCGTCTACAGCTTCACCATGAACGATCCGGTGGCCTACACGCAGCCCTGGACTGCCGAGATGGTGTTATACGCCCGGGCGCAGGATGAGCGCATCTACGAGTACGCCTGCCACGAGGGCAACTATGCCTTGCCCGGCATCCTGGCGGGCAAGCGCCGCCAGGAGCAGGACTAAGGGCACTACATGGGTCCTT
Source organism: uncultured Gammaproteobacteria bacterium (assembly GCA_913058135.1). Classification (GTDB taxonomy): domain Bacteria; phylum Pseudomonadota; class Gammaproteobacteria; order Pseudomonadales; family Pseudohongiellaceae; genus Pseudohongiella. The sequence goes on along the minus strand of CAJXPR010000008.1, from coordinate 42,661 downwards.
TCTCAAAAGGACCCCAGATGGCGAAGGTAATACCAGGCGTCTGGATGTTGAAAAACAGGAACTCGCCGGTCGAATCAAAGCAGGCACCGGCGATTTCCTGGTTGCGGTAGTCGCCGGGCGCGCACTGTTTACCTGCCGAGGTGATATTGGCTTCGCTAAGTACAATATTGTTCTTGGCAAATATAAACGAGTCACCAGTTGTCTGCAGGCCCATGACCCGCTCACCAAAACCAAACTGATCCTCCACACCACCACCGTCTTCGCACATCACCACGCCACCACGCGGGCTGACGGTGATATTGTCCGGGTTATTGCCCATCACCGCATCAGTGGAGGCAAACAGGCAACGCATTCGGTTCTCGACCGGATCCAGCATCCATACCGCGCCATTGCCCTGCCCGGGCTCGCCTTCTTCGTTTTCACCGGCGCTGGTGTCAACGATGTAGAACAGGCCTTCCGAATACCAGATGCCCTCGCCCCGGCTGATGCTCAGCGCGCCAGCTTCACGCGACTGCAGATACGGCCCGCTGGCATCACCAATCGGCCCCATGTCGGGGTCGTTAATATCGACCCATTCAAGATCGACTTCCTGACCCAGCTCAGGCGCCAGCAGGTTGGCGCGTTCAATGCCCACCACCTTGGCCGCCTGCAGGCGGCCGCCTTTTTCCAGGGCGCCGGTCTGCTGACTGGCATCGTTGGGAATAAACCGGTAAATCGGCGACTGGTTGCGGTTGTCTTCGGTCAGATACACGTGGCTGTTGACCGGATCTACGGCAACGGCTTCATGCTTGAAACGGCCCATGGCCACAATGGGGTCGCCGGTGGTCTGCGCCGGATCAGCGGTCACTTCAAACACATAACCATGCTTACGCCCGCCCTCGGCGGTGCTGTCATTGGTGGTTTCCTCACATGACAGCCAGGTCCCCCACGGCGTGACACCGCCGGCGCAGTTCGCCAGCGTGCCGCCCAGGCTGGGCACGGTGCGGATCTCGCGACGCTGGCTGCGGGAGAAATGGATGTTGGTATTGCCACCGGCGGCGCGCTGACCACCAGCGATGGTCGCTTCATCGTACAGCCCAAGCGCATTGATCAGCGGCCCGGCTCCCAGCTCGTGGTTCCTGACGAGGATGATTTCATCGCCCTGCTCGGCGATCACGCCCATGCCATCATGTCCGAAGGGGACCGACTGGCCGTTGCTCATGGTGTCCCCGGTCCAGGATACACTGGCGTAGCTGAAACCCTCGGGCAATTGCAGCAATTCCAGACCGGTCACGGTATCGCGTACCGGACGCACAGGCCCGTAGGGACTATCTGCCAGCGATGACGCTGGTCTGCCAGGGCGGCCCTGCCGGGTGGCCATGGATTGCAGGGCGTTGACGGCAGGCGATGCGGCAAACGCAACCGCCATGGCACTGCTCTTCAGCATAAAACGACGTTGGGGATTGTCCGGCTGTTGGTTCGACATGGTGCTACCTCATTTCTCGGTGATATGCCGGTGCGAGTCGGTGCACCGTGCCTGTTGGGTCGACGTTATTCTGATTGGACCCGTATTCAACAATATTTATGTGACAACCCCGTTACAGACGAACCGCTGAACCGGATGTCAGTGCAGTGCGTATACCCGCAGAGATAAGAGCTGGTGCAGCCCAGCCATCAAGATCGTGCCGAGCGGGCCGATATGTATGGATGCCCTCCCCCCTTTCCTCCGTTTTACAAGAGCCGACTACCATGAACATGCTACTGCAGGCTGCTCAGTCCACTGAACATCACAAGCGTGCCGACGTCATTATGGCCGGCGTGCTGGGCGTCTGTCTGCTTTACGCACTGGCCCTTGCTCCCTGGCACGGCACCTGGGGCAGCGCCCTGATCGTGGGTGGCGGCACCCTGGCCGTCATGGTGGCACTGCTGCAGACCATTCGTGGCAGCCGTCTGTACCGATGCCTGATGGCAGTGGCGTTTATGGTGATGTCGGCCCTGCACATCCACCAGAGCCACGGCACCATTGAGATGCATTTCTCCATTTTTGTGCTGCTGGCGCTGCTGATCTATTACCGCGACTGGCTGCCCATTGTGGTCGCCACCGTCACCATCGCCATTCACCACTTTTTGTTCTTCTACCTGCAGATCAATGGTTTTGGCGTCTGGGTTACCGAACATGCCATGTGGAGCATGATTTTTATCCATGCCGGTTATGTTATCGCCGAAGCCGGGGTACTGATCTATCTGGCCATTCTGGCCTGTCGCGACGCCCTGGAAGGCGAGTCCATTGCCAGCGCTACCGGTCGCATGTCGCAGGCCGGCCAGGGCGTTGATCTGTCGTATCGGGTAGATCTGGACACCCCGGTGGCGGAAGCTTTTAATGGCTTTGTTGACCAACTGGAGGCGCTGGTGACAGGTGTTAACCAGCGGCTGGAAAGTCTGCGCGAGATGGGTGACTCGCTGACCGAAAAATCATCGCAGGTCAGTACCAGCGCCGAACGTCAGGCCAATGAGAGTGAATATATGGTGCAGGCCATGCGGGAAATGAGCAGCGCCACTGCAGAGGTTGCGCGCAACGCTGAACAGGCCGCCTCGGCCGCGCGAAACGCCGACAGCCATGCCGACTTGGGCAATCGCGCGATGCAGAATATCAAGCAGGAGATCATCGCACTGAACGAGGACATCGCGCTGACCGGTGACGCGGTGTCGGGCACCGCCAAACTGGCCGGTGACATTCATCAGGTGGTGGACGTGATCAAGGGCGTTGCCGAACAGACCAACCTGCTCGCCCTGAATGCGGCCATTGAAGCGGCACGCGCGGGCGATCACGGTCGGGGGTTTGCGGTGGTCGCCGACGAAGTTCGCAATCTGTCCAAACGCACAGCCCAGTCGACGACCGAGATCCAGCATTTCATTAAGCGTCTGCAAAGCGCTTCGGCGTCCGCGCACGACGCCATGGGCCGCAGCCAGACCGCCGTCCAGCGCTGCCTTCAGGCTGCCGATACCAGCGCCGAAACCCTGTCCGAGATGGCTACCGAAGTCACGCAAATCTCTCGTCTCAATGACATGATTGCCGCGGCGACGCAGCAACAGACCGCGGTGGGCGACGATGTAGCCAACCACCTGAGTGAAGTGGACGGCATCGCGCGCAGTAACGCGGCACAGGCCGTCGACCTGGCCGGGTTGTCATCCGACCTGCAGACATTGAGCGGCGAGCTGGAAAATCAGTTGCACCGATTCAAGACCCGTCCCCGACGATGACCACTCACTGACAGAAGGATCAACATCACACCATGACTCAACTGCGGGTATTCTACGATGGCCAGTGCCCTTTATGCCTGACGGAAATCAACCATCTGCGGCGCCTGGATGAATCCGCGGCGCTGGACCTGCAGGACATCAACGCCGCTGACTTTGCCCGGCGCTTTCCGTATATCGATATGGTGGCTGCCGACAAAATGCTGCATGGAGAGCGGGCCGACGGCACCATGATCTATGGCCTGGATGTGACCTGCGAGGCCTGGCACCTGGTTGGCAGGGGCCACTGGTTCGCGTTTCTGCGCTGGCCGTTTATCCGCCCGATTGCCGACGTAGTCTACCGGTTTTTTGCGCGCCACCGCCACCGTATCTCGGCAGTGTTTGGCCGGCGCAACGTGTGTGATGACAACTGCCGATGAAACTGGCCCTGATTCTGGGCGACCAGCTGAGTGCCGAACTTTCCTGTCTGCGCGAACTCGACAAAAGCACTGACCTGATCGTCATGGCGGAAGTCAGTGCCGAAGCCCGCTATGTCAAACATCACAAACAGAAAATCGCCCTGATATTCTGTGCGATGCGGCACTTTTCCCGACAGCTGCAAGACGCAGGCTGGCGTGTCCACTATCACGCCTTTGCTGCCGATGGTGCCCGGCAGACGCTGCTGGACGTTGTCAGCAACATTTGCGCCAGCCGGAGCATTGACCAACTGATCATGACCGAGTGCGGTGAGTACCGTTTGCACCATGACATTGTCAGTAACTGGCAACACACGTTGAGCATACCGGTAACCGTACTCAACGACGACCGTTTCATGTGCAGCAAATCGCGTTTTGCCGACTGGGCGCGTGGCCGCAAACAGTTGCGCATGGAGTACTTCTACCGGGAAATGCGCCGGGACCACAAGCTGCTGATGGACGGCAAACAGCCGGCAGGCGGCGAGTGGAATTTTGACAGCAGTAACCGGCGTCCTTACCGGGGCGATCCCCCGCTGCCAGGGCTGCCGGCTTTTTCATACAGCGAGGACGACCAGCGCGTATTTGCGCTGGTCGAGGAGCACTTTGCCAATCACCCGGGCACTCTGGCCCGCTTTAACTGGCCGGTCACACGCAAACAGGCGCTGCAGGCGCTGGAAGAGTTTGTGCACAATCGCCTGCCATGGTTTGGTGACTTCCAGGATGCCATGACCCAGGGCGAGTCCTTCATGTTCCACAGTCTGCTGTCGACCAGCATTAATTGTGGTTTGCTGAGTCCGCGCGAAGTCTGTGACGCCGCCGTCAGCGCCTACCGGGCAGGGAAAGCGCCACTGAATGCTACTGAAGGTTTTGTCAGGCAGATCCTGGGGTGGCGTGAGTACGTGCGCGGTCTGTACTGGCTGATGATGCCCGCCTACGCCAGCAACAATGGTCTGGGCAATACTCGCCCGCTGCCGGCCTATTACTGGACCGGCAACACAGACATGAACTGCATGCGTGAAGCCTTCCACAATACTTTTGAGCACGCCTATGCCCATCACATTCAACGCCTGATGGTGACCGGCAACTTCGCCCTGCTGGCCGGCATTGCCCCGGCGGACATCTGTGAGTGGTATCTGGCGGTCTACGCCGATGCCTACGACTGGGTGGAGTTGCCCAACACCCTCGGCATGGTGATGCACGCTGACGATGGCCTGCTGGGCAGCAAGCCCTATGCCGCCTCGGGCAATTACATCAATAAGATGTCAGACTATTGCAAACACTGTCGATACACGGTGAAGACCAGCACCGATGACAACAGCTGTCCGTTCAACAGCCTGTACTGGCACTTCATGGACCGTCATCGCGACGCGTTCGCCAGCAACCCGAGAATGACCATGATCTACCGCAGCTACGACAAGATGGCAGAAGACAGAAAGCAGGCGCTGATGAGACGCGCCGACCACTTGCTGAACGACCTGGACGCACTGTGATGAGCACTGATCACGAACGACAGGCCTGCCTGATCATCGGCGCCGGCAGTGCCATCGGCGGCGCCATCATCCGCCGCCTGGGCACAGAAAACCCCGACTGCGACATTCTGGCGGTCTGTCGCCGACCCGAGGCATTACCTCATACGGCAGATGCCTGTTTGCACACCTTTGCCTGCGACTACACCGAACCCGGCATCATCCAACTGGTGCAACAGCTGAAACCCTGGCACGGCCGCATCCGGCTGGTCGTCATCAGCACCGGCATCCTGCACACCGGGACCATCAAACCGGAGAAGCGCGTCGAAGATCTGCACATGGACAGCATGCTGGAGGTATTGCGTGTCAATACCGTGATGCCGACCTTGTGGCTGTCTTATCTGTTGGACGCCGTACGGAGTGATATCCCGTGCCGGGTGTTCACACTCAGTGCCCGCGTTGGTAGCATCTCGGATAACCGCAAAGGCGGCTGGTACAGTTACCGGGCGTCCAAGGCGGCGTTGAACATGGTCATCAGGACCGCTGCCGTCGAATATGCGCGGCGCGCCCCCAATGTCAAACTGGTGGCGTTTCACCCGGGCACGGTGGATACTGAGCTGTCAAAGCCGTTTCAACGCAATGTTCCACAGGACAAGCTGTTCAGCCCCGATTTTGTGGCAGAGCGGCTGCTCACGATTTCGTCAGATCTGCCCATTGATGGCGACGCCAGCTATCTTGACTGGGCAGGCAAATCCATAACATGGTGACAGGTGACTTTATTATGCATACAGAATATAACCGAGTCTTTTTCGTTCGCCCACTGATGGCCGTGCTGCTGGCCGGCATGCTGGCTGCGTGTTCCACCTCTGTGCCCGATGGCCTGACCGTGGTCGAAAACTTTGACATCAATCGCTATACCGGTCGCTGGTACGAAATTGCACGACTGGATCACCGCTTCGAGCGCGGCCTCAGCAATGTGACCGCCGACTACGAATTGCAGGAAGACAACAGCGTGCGCGTGTTAAACCGGGGCTACAACGAAGAAGAGCAGCAGTGGGAAGAAGCTGAGGGCCGTGCCAGGTTCCTTGGCGATCCTGATCGGGGCTCACTGGAAGTGAGCTTCTTCGGTCCTTTCTACGGCGGTTACCACATCATAGCCCTGGATCACGACAATTATCAGTGGGCCATGATCAGCGGTGCGACCCGGGGTTATTTGTGGATTCTGGCACGCGAGCCGATGCTGGAGGACGAGATTTACCAGACACTGCTGGCACAGGCTCGCGCCAGCGACTTTCCCATGGACGAATTGATTGAAGTCGACCAGCAGCGAAACATGCAATGAGCTGTGTGCTGCATACGCCTCACATTGCCGTGATCGGTGCCGGCATCGCCGGCCTGTCCTGCGCGATACAGCTGGAATCCCTGGGCATGCGGGTCAGCGTATTCGACAAATCGCGCGGCACCGGTGGGCGCATGAGCACACGGCGCGGTGAGGGCTGGCAGGCCGACCACGGCGCCCAGTATTTTACCGCTCGTGACCCGCTGTTTGTGCAGGAGCTGGCGCGCTGGCAAGACGCCGGGGTGGCGGATCTGTGGCAGCCTGATATTGCCGTGCTCGGTGATGGCTCCTCGCACCGCAATGACGGCACTACCCGGCGTTATGTCGGTATGCCACGCATGTCATCGCCGGCGCGCTGGCTGGCCGACTCGCTAACCGTCACCACGTCGGCGCGCGTCATCGGGCTGAGCAATCACGATCACCGCTGGCAATTGCATTTTGACGATTCAACTGTCGACCGTGAAGCGCTGGCAAACACCGTCTTTGATGCCGTGGTTCTGGCTCTTCCGTCGGCACAGGCGGCCGAGTTGACCCGGCCGCACACGGCAGCCATTACAACATTGTGTGAGGCCAGCCTGATGCGCCCCTGCTGGGCGGCAATACTGCAATTCAGCGCGGCGGTGCCACTGCCTTTTGCTGCTGCCTTTGTCAATGCCGGACCGTTACGCTGGATCGCCCGTGACAATAGCAAACCCGGCCGCCCGGAGCGGGAAACCTGGGTTCTCCACGCCACCACCGACTGGAGTGAGCAACACCTGGAAGACAGCGCTGAGTCTGTCATGCAAGCGCTGACAGCGGCGTTTGCAGATCTGGGCGGCCCTGAACCTGACACCGTCACCGTCCATCGCTGGCGCTACGCTGAACCCTTGTCAGCATCGGGCAGCCGGGCTTTTGTCTGGGACGCCGCCCTGAAGCTGGGTCTGTGCGGCGACTGGTTGCACGGTGGGCGAGCGGAGGGTGCCTGGCTTGGCGGGCGCGCCCTGGCCCGCGCCATGCTCTCTACTGATTAGTCCCGACCGTTTTTTCCCCCGACTGTCGCTCGCCCGGAATATATCTGCGCGCTGATCCGTTAATGTAACGTTAATGTATCTTGCGACATGATAGACTGGACACATTGTGGTGTTCACAAAGGAGTGATGATTATGTCAAAACTGTTAAGATTTCCCTTATTGATTCTGACAACTGTGGCCATGGCGGCCTGTACCACCAACCCGTTCACTGGCGAGCAACAGGCACGACGCGCGGCCACTTATGGCGCAATCGGCGGTGTTGTCTGCGGCCTGATTGGTTCCGCCGACAGTAGTCAGCACGCCCGTAATGCGGCGCTGGGCTGCGGCGCTATTGGCGCTGGCGTGGGCGCCTACATGGACGCCCAGGAGGCCGAACTGCGCGAAGAGCTGCAAGGCACCGGGGTGCAGGTGCGGCGTAATGGTGATCAACTGGACCTGATCATGCCCGGCAATATCACCTTCGCGACCGATTCCTATACCATCCGGTCAAACTTCGAACCGGTACTGGAGTCCGTGTCACAGGTGCTGTACAAGTTTACTGATACGCGTCTGCGGGTCACCGGCCATACTGATTCTACCGGCTCGCGTGACTACAACTACGATTTGTCCAATCGACGCGCCACCAGTGTTGCCAACTACCTGGCCAGCACCGGCATTGATCAGAACCGGCTGATCAGTCAGGGTATGGGCCCGGATCAGCCGATAGCCAGCAACGACACCGAGTCCGGCCGTGCGTCAAACCGACGTGTTGAACTGCAGATTGTTGCTATTCAGTAAGGAAGATCTTCACACCAATGCCGCAGGCTAAAACCAAGGGTAGCGTCCGGATCAGGCCAGCGGAGCTGGACGATCTTGACGCCCTGCATGACCTGGAAAAGGCCAGTTTTGATACTGATCGGCTGAGTCGTCGGCGCCTGAGGCACTGGATCCAGGCATCCAATCGCGAATTCCTGGTGGCGGTCGAACATGGACGCCTGCTGGGTTATGGCCTGGTGCTGTTCCATGGCGCCACAAATCTTGCGCGTTTGTATTCCATTGCCATAGCGCAGGAGGCGCGCGGCAAGGGCATCGCCGCTAAACTGCTGCAGGCGCTGGAAACCGCGTCAGTCAATCGCCAGCGCTTTTTCATGCGCCTGGAAGTGGCCAAAGACAATGCTGCTGCCATCCGGCTGTATGAAAGCGCCGGTTATGTTGCGTTTGGCACGCTTGAGGATTACTACGAGGACCATCGCGATGCCCTGCGCATGCAGAAGATCATCCGCGATGCGCCCAAACGCCGACGCGGTCATACCGTTCCCTGGTACCAGCAGACCACCAGCTTTACCTGCGGCCCGGCCTCGCTGATGATGGCGATGGCAACGCTGGACGCACGTCGGCAACCCGACCAGGCCACGGAACTCGACATCTGGCGCGAAGCGACGACTATCTTCATGACGTCCGGGCACGGTGGCTGTCACCCGTTCGGCCTGGCACTGGCCGCCCATAAACGTGGCTTCAATGCCAGGATCTACGTCAACCAGACCGGCCCCCTGTTTCTGGAAGGTGTCCGTGATCCGGACAAGAAGCTGATCATGGCGCTGGTGCATGACCAGTTTCTGGAACGGGTCAGTGCCAGCAACATCCCGGTGCACTATCAGGATGTTACCCAACTGGAACTGGAACAGGCGATCAAGGATGGGGCCATCGTGCTGGCACTGGTCAGCAGCTACAGACTGGACCGCAAAAAAGCGCCGCACTGGGTCACCATCACTGCCTTTGATGATGCCTGCTTTTTTGTGCACGACCCGGACCCGTCACTGGAAGAGCAGACCGGGCTGGATTGTGAAGATCTGCCCATTGCCCGCAATGACTTCAGCCGCATGTCACAGTTTGGCAAGGACAAGCTGCGCACAGCAGTGGTGATCAGCGCCCGCGGTTCTCGAGGCGCCGCGCAAACTCGCTCATAATCTGCATGTAAAGCTCATCACCGATAAAGGCATCCTCTACGCCTTCCTCGAGGCTGGGGTTGTCGTTTACCTCAATCACGTAAACCTTGTTACCCTGCTGCTTGATATCAATACCATACAGGCCGTCACCGATGATTCTGGCCGACTTCAGCGCAGCATCCAGTACCGCCTTCGGCACTTCATAGGTAGGCAGGGTTTCCCAGCCGCCACTGCCGATGCGATCCTCACCGTGATTGTAGATCTGCCAGTGGCCCTTGGCCATGAAATACCGGCAGGCAAACAGCGGCCTGTTATTGAGCACACCCACGCGCCAGTCGAACTCGGTGTACAGGTATTCCTGCGCCAGAATCAGAGCGGACTTGGCGAGCAGCTCACTCAGCATTTTCTTTAACATGGCCCGGTCTTCAGCCTTCATGACACCAACTGAAAACGCGCTGTTGGGAATTTTCAGCACGATCGGATAACTGAATACACTTTCCAGATTATCCAGCGAGGCTTCGTCACTGGACGACACAATGCGGGTCAATGGCGTGGGCACGTCATTGTAGGTAAAGGCATCCTGCAGGAACACTTTGTTGCAGCAGCGCAGAATCGACGTGGGGTCATCCATGACGACCAGGCCTTCAATTTCTGCCTTGCGCGCGAAGCGATAGGTATGATGATCAATGGCCGTGGTTTCGCGAATAAACAGCGCGTCAAACTCACCCAGGCGGGCATAGTCCTGCGGGCCGATAAACTCCACGGCAAAACCCATTTTCTGTGCCGCCCGCTCCATTTTTTTCAGCGCCTTGGCGTCACTGGGTGGCAATTTTTCGCGTGGGTTTACCAGAATCGCCATGTCCCAGCGACTGGCTTTGCTGCTGCGCGGTTTACGCCAGACGCTCTGGGTGAATTTCTCCAGCGCTGAGACGAACTCCGGCATCTCCTGCTCGTCCAGTTCCGCATAGGCCACGGCGTGCACTGTGCGTATCTGCCAGCTGTCCGATACCGCGGCATCACCACCGGCATCGACCGGCGCCACGGCTTCTGCAGGCACAGCCGGCGTCGCGGCGGCTATGCCCGGAATAAATGCCAGGCGTACCTCCAGAATGGGACAGGGGAAACGCTCAAACAGACGCCGCGCCAGCATCTTGAGCTGTGGTAATGCGGTTCGGCCAAAATAGATGCGGAAGGCGTAACCATCGTCGGTGCGGGTCAGGTCTTTCTGGTCAAGGTCTTCCAGCACTTCGGCGGCCTGCACCAGCGTCAACTGCTGGCTGCTCAGATCGGTCAGCGTATTGGCCGGCGGTAGTACCTTGTGGCCACGTGCCTCGGCCAGCAGAGAGCAGTAATACCCGGTGCTCAGATACTGGTCAGTATTGCACAGATTAATGATGCGGGTTTTCTTCTGTCCCTTGATCGGGTGTTCGGTAAGATAGGTTTCAAAGCTGATGACCGCCTCACCGGGCAGGGTGTGTGTCCACTGCGCGAGATCATCAACAACCAGATAAAGCTGAGACATACGTTCGGGAACTCCGCGAAAAAATCGCCGCACTATACGCGTTTTATCGCTCGCGCAACAGTGTCAGAAGATTGCTGGCATATGCCAGAGACGCCAGCAGCACCAATACCGCCAGACCAAACCATTGTGCCGTATAAGCGTAGTGACTGCGAGTGCTGAAATCGGGCTGTGACCAGTGTCGGCCCTGCACGCCGGGCTGCCCTGCTTCCAGGCGCAGCACATGCGGATAGAGCGGTTCACCAAGCAGGCGACTGGCCTGCGTGACGTTCAGCCGGGGCATGCGCACCGGCCAGCTGTCATCGGTGACTTCGCCCGCCGGGATATCAGTTTCCGGCAGGTACAACTGCGCGATCACTGATTGCTCACCTTCAGCCACCGGCACGTCGGGGCGCCCGCCGCTGTCGTCCGGGGCAATCCAGCCCCGGCTGACCAGCACCAAGTCGCCGCCGCCTGTCGGTCGCAGCGGCGTTACCAGCTCGTAGCCGGGCCGTCCCTGAAAAAACTGATACAACACCAGAAAGGAAATCTCGTTCTGAAAGGTTCCCTGCAGGGCCACCCGTCGATTGTTGGCCACCAGATCCGTGTTTCCAGCGTCGGCATCCAGCAATGATGCAAATGGCACCGGCTCAGTCTCGGCCGCGGCGCGCCAGGCCTCGGCCTGGGCCCGCTTTTCCGCCGCCCGGTCCAGCTGCCAGAAACCCAGACTGATGAACATGCCACAGCTGAGAAAAATGCAAAGCAGTATGAAAGCATCAACCTGAACCGTGAGTCTGCCGATGTGCAAGGTTGTGCCCAATCGCATTTCAACTCTCCGGAATGGCTATGTCCACTTCATTGACGGAGCCAAACACCTCTAGCTGGTCGCCCAGTTCAGCACTGTTACCCACCACCAGTATGCGCAAGGCATCGGGACGCAGATATTGTCGCGCGACACGCTGTATGTCCTCCACCGTCACGGCACTGACCTCTTCTACCAGACGCTCGAAGGTATCAGGTGGCAGGCCCGCGTAATCATTGGACATGCGCTCACGCAGTACCGACGCGATGCTGGTGTACTGGAACACCAGGGTGTTGAGGAACTGATCCTTGGTGCGGGCCAGTTCTTCATCACTGATCGCCTCATCCTGCAGGCGCTCAATCTGCCCGATGATGGCGGCGATAGCTTCGGCCGTAGACTCGCTTTGTGTCATCACGCCGGCGGTGAACGTACCGGGGAAGTGTACGCCGCTACCATAGGAGCCGAACACGGAATAGGCCAGACCCAGCTCGCTGCGCACCACCTGCATCAGACGACTGGAGAAACCACCACTGAGTATCCGGTTCATCACCTGCAAAGCAGCATAGTCGGGGTTGTCGCGCATGCCGCCGATATGTCCCAACAGGACATAACTCTGATTGACGTCGGACTTGTCGACAAAATACACACCGTCGGTAAAGTCGTAATCAACCGGCGGAAAATCCAGTGTCAGAGCGTCGCCCGCCGGCAGATCGGCAAACGCGTCAGTCAGCCAGGTCTTCATCTGCGCCATGTCGAAATCACCGGTGACACCAATCATCATGTTGCGACCGACAAAAGACTGACGATGAAACTCGACCAGGTCTTCGCGACTGATATTGTCCAGCGTGGCATACTCGATGCGACGGCTGTAGGGCGAATCCGGCCCGTAGATCAGGCGCTGGAACTCGCGCCCGGCTACCGAGCCCTGGTCATCATTGCGGCGCGCGATGCTGCTGCGCTGCTGGGTTTTGGCCAACTCTATGCGATCGTCAGGAAAAGCCGGGTTGCGCAGCAGATCAACAAACACCGGCAACAGCTCGGTGAAATCCTCGGCCAGTACATTAAAGCGCGCCGATCCCGAGGTGAAACCGATGCCGGTTTCCATCACCGCTGCCCGGTCTTCCAGCAGCTCATTGAGTGCATCGCCCGGATATTCACGGGTACCGCCACTGCGCATGACCGTACCGGTCAGTGACTGCAGTCCGACCTTCTCGTCCGGCACCAGAATGCCTCCAGTACGTACCATGACGTTGACGTCAATCAGTGGCAGCTCCTTGTCCTCGACCAGGTAGAAGCGGATGCCATTGTCGAGCTCAAAGATTTCCAGCTCGGGCATGTCAAAGTTATTGAGGGGTGGATAGTCAAATTCCTCCCAGGGCTGGTTTTGGCTCTGGTCCTGGCTCTGGTCCTGGCTCTGGCTCTGGGCAGTCACCAGCGCCGGGATCGCGAGCCAGAGAGTAACGGCGGCCGCAGTCGCAAAACGTATCAGGTGGTTCGTTGGCAAGTAGTTCATTGGCAAGTAGTTCATTGGCCTGTCCCTCCTTGCATCTGCATCCCGACGCTGGCGGCATTCTGAATGCTGCCCACGGTGCGATTCTCCTTCACCAGGTAGGTCTGCGCCACCCGCTGCAGATCGTCGAGCGTCACCGCTTCGAGATCATCCAGATAGGTAAACGCCTCCTGCCAGCTGCCACGCTGGGCGTGCGCCTGCGCCATGTTCAGCGCCAGCCCCATGTTGGAATTCAGGCCGCGAACGGCGCCCGCCCGGGCGTTGGTGACAGCACGGTCCAGCTCCTGCTGTTCAATATCGCCGGCCTTGGCCTTGTCTATTTCTTCCTCCAGTACCCGCTCGATATCGGCCAGCGGCACGCCGGCATTGGGCACGGCAAAGGTGACAAACAGGGACGGAAACCGCGAGCCGGGAAAGCCGGTCAGCGCCTGCACGCCAAGCGCCAGCTGTTCATCCTGCACCATACGGCGATACAACCGGGACGTGCGCCCAGACGACAGGATGGTGCTTAGCATTTCCAGCGCCGCAGCATCGGGATGATCGGCCGACACGGTTTTGTAACCGGCGATAAACAGCGGCTGGCTCTGCTCTTCAATGACAAAACGGCGTTCACCGCGCTGGGGTGGCTCGATGGTTTTGACACTGGGCGGATGTTCAGCGGCAGGCAGCTGACCCAGGTAGGTCTCGGCCAGTTCCCGCATCTCCTGCGGATCCACATCACCGGCAATGGCCACTGTCATGTTTGAGGGCACGTAGTAGGTTTCAAAAAATTCCTGGGTGTCCTCAATGGTCGTTGCAGCGATGTCCGATGCCCAACCCACCACCGGGTTACGGTATGGATGCGCCGAGTAGGCGACGCTCAGGAATTCCTCCAGCAACCGTCCCTGCGGATTTGAATCGGTACGCATGCGGCGCTCTTCCATGATCACGTCTTTTTCCACGTAAAATTCGCGGAACACCGGTTCGCGGAAGCGTTCCGCCTCCAGGTAAAACCACAGTTCGGCCTTGTTTTGCGGCAGTGAGTAGAAATAGCCGGTCGCGTCGGCGCTGGTGAAGGCATTGAGCTCGACGCCGCCTTCACGCTCGATCAACTGCGAAAACGCTTCGCTGTTGATGTAGGTGCCGGCCTCTTCCTGCCACCGCTCAAACTCCTGCCACAAGGCGTCAAGACGTGACTGATCAGGCTGGGCGCTGTAGGACTCTTCCAGCCATGCCTGATAGGCGTCGTCCATGTTGTCCAGTGCCGCCTGTTCGGCTTCCCAGTTGCTGGTACCGATATTGCGCGAGCCTTTGAACGCCATGTGTTCGAATATATGGGCCACGCCAGTGTTGTTGGTCGGTTCATCGGCGCTGCCGACATTCACAAAGGTGACAAAGGTGGCTACCGGCGCCACCGGCCTTTCAATGATGATGAAGTGCATGCCGTTGTCCAGCGTGAACTCGGTGACGCGCTCGGCCAGGGCATCAACGTCCTGGGCCTGCACTGGCAACGATATCGCCAGTGCAGCCAGTGCAGTCGCCATGGTGTTCAGAAAGATCTTTTTCATAACGTTTGTGCTCCCCCCTTGTTTGGCTGCCGGCTGATCAATGGCTCCGCTGTTCAACTGTTCAACTGTTCAACCGTTCAACTGTTGCCACCCATCAGCACGATGCCGGCAAGAATAAATCCCGCTCCCAGCATCTGCGCTGAACTGATGGGCTCGGAAAAGGCAAAGCGCCCGACCAGCAACACCAGCAGCACCGACAATCCTGTGTATACAGGATAGAGTATAGACACTGGACTGCTGCGCAACACCACAATGTAATAAAAGAAGATGAATCCGTACAGGGACAGCGCCAGCAATACGCCTTTCCATTGCGACAGAAGCAGTTGCACATAGTTGTCATGCGACTGCACCGACACCCATTTAAGCACCGCGTGCGACGTGGCCAGCAGGGTCGCCAGAATGGCCGCGTGGGTCAGCAAAATCAGGTATTTGCTCATGGTTGTTGCGAGTCCTTTGTTTTCACCTTGTGAGGTCGGGTTGTGCCGGCCGCTGCCCTCGCGCTGCCAACCGAAGCCTTGGCCGCAGCAGGTTTTTTCGCCTTGGGTTTCGGTACAGTTTTGGCTGCGGTTTTTGTTGCGGATTGAGACTTGGCCGGGGCAGGCGCCGCTGTCAGGGTGCTGCCTGCCTGATCAATCAGGTAACCGGGACGCCGTTTGACCTCCTCGTAAATACGACCCACATAGATGCCGATCAGGCCGACACTGAACATCAGCACACTGCCAATAATCAGGATCAGCAGAATCACCGTGGTAAAGCCGTCCACTGCCGCGCCTGACAATTTGTCGAACAGGGCCATGCCGCCAATCACCAGACTGACCAGAAAGGTCAGACCACCCAGCAGCGTGACAATCTGCAAAGGATAGGCGGTAAACGAGGTGATGGAGTTGATGGCATAACGAAACAGCGCGGTATTACCCCAGACTGAACGCGCGCGCGTGGATTCGGCGACATCAAAGGGAATCTGCACCGCATCGTAGCCCATCCACTTGACCAGGCCGCGGAAGAAGCGTCCGTGCTCAGGCAACTGGCAATAGGCAGTGACCACGGCCCTGTCCAGCAGTTTGAAGTCACTTTCACCGCGAATGCTGAGCTTGGTCAGGTAGCGAAACAGACCGTAATAGATCTGCACAAGGGCTTTGCGCAGCGGCGTTTCGTTGCCCCGCGAAAGTTTGACGGCCTCGACCACTAGCGCGCCGGACTGCCAGTGCTCTACCATTTGCGCAATCAGTTCCGGCGGATGCTGCAGGTCACTGTCCATGACCACACAGGCATCAAACGCCTGCGCCGCACTCAGCCCCGCATAGATGGCTGATTCCTTGCCAAAGTGCCGGTTCAGGCGCAACACTTTCAGCAACGGGTCATCTTTACCGGCATCACGTACCAGAGCTGCCGTGTCATCGGTGGAACCATCATCAACCACAACCAGCGTAAACGTGACACCGGGCACATCATTGAGACAGCTGCGCACCCTGGCCATATTGGCAACAATATTGGCGGCCTCATTGAGCGCCGGTACGATAACAGCAACAGATTTCATTCGCTTCAATTCCTTGACCACTCGACGGCAGGGCCATCACGCACCACACGATTAAGTGCCGAATATGTTATCCAGCCTTCGGGTGATGTGTAACGCAGATAAAAGGGTGCGTTGTCCGCCAGTGTTACCCGCAACTGCCCGGCCGGTGGCAAGGGCAATACACCCAGTGTATCGGACACCACATGGTAACTGCCCTCCTGCCAGGGACCAAACTGCCAGCTGAAATACCCCTGCTGGTAGCGGTAGGACAACGACAGCTCCGCATCTGCGCGCAGACGCTCACGGTGCTGCGCCAGACGTTCAGGTATGGCACCGGTGACATCGCGCATGCACTGACAATTGACATCGTAGGTAAACAGACGGGTATCAGGCTGCTGCGCCAGATAGAGATCGTCGACCACGGGCAGCGGCGAACCCTGGCCGCTGATGCGCGCTTTCAGATCTCTTAGACCGGTGACAAACCAGAACGCCGGCAACACGTTGCCCGATGGCACAAACGCATGCGTGTCCTCATTCTGCCACAGGAATTGCGCCTGCACGTCAAACTCGGTGCCCACCGTTGCCAATGCCTGACGCACCGGCAAGGCATGCAGCAGGGCGATCGCCAGTATGATGGGCAAGGCCGTGCCGGCCAGCACCATTGCCGGCGCAGAGGTTACAGAGGAGGCAGTCGCAGAAGAAGTGGTCCCGGCAGGGGCCTTCGACGACGCCCTGTTGTTACCGGCCACGGCTTTGTTGCTCACGACGATGATCCTGTCCACACACCAGGCCAGCGCAAAACACACCATGACCCACGGCAGCAGCAGATAACGGTCGGCCAGCACAATGCCCGGAGAGCGGACCAGCGGCACCAATGGCAACAGCACCAGTGCGGCTACCAGCAAGGCCCGCCACGGCACTCGGCGCTGCCGGGCCAGATAGATACCCCACACGCCCAGAAACAGCAACACGACCACCGGCCAGCCGAGGCCCGTCAGCAACACCGGGAACCGCCCAAAACTGGCCAACACCTCGCCCACAAAAGCAAATGTCAGGTATTCGCTACTGTCGACATAACCACCGCTGTACGAACCCAGCATGTAACCTCGCCAGAGCGCGTATAGAACCGTCACGATAAAAAACGGCAGGCTGGCCTTGATGCGACGTCCCCAGGTGCCATCAGGCACCAGAAGCAGCAAGGCTGGCAAAGGCACATAAATTTCCTTGGCAGTCACCGCCAGCACATACATCAGCAGCGCCAGGACCAGCGCGCCGCGACGCTCCGTGCGCAGGTACATGACAAACCCGTAGAGCGCCGCCAGCGCGAATACCAGCCCCTCCACGTAATGCCGCGTCATCAATTGCTCGGCGACCAGCATGGTGGGCAAACCCACGATAAACAGCGCGCTGCCGGCCAGCGCGAACACGGCGCGGCACCACAGGTTCAGACACATGAACAGCAACAACCCGGCCGCCGCAATGGCTACCAACTGATGCAGGTAGAAGGCAGCAGGCGTAAGGCCGAACAGAATCATGTCGACCTCAAAGGAAAAAATCAGCCAAGGCGTCAAATTGGCAGGCGAAAACTGTTGCCAGACTTCCGGCCGCGTGAAATCCTGCCAGAAAGAATACTGATGGGCGTGCAGCAGTATCTGGGTATCATCCCAGCGCCAGTTGGCGTCAAATACACCGGCGTTGACCACCAGGGTCAGGGCCAGCAACGCAAGCGCAGCCAGGGCAATTTTCACCAGGTTTAACATGACTCGCTCCCTCAGGCGGCGGGCTGCATCGCCGCACTCCTGTATCAGAATCCGTAAATTGCCGTGAAATGAGTCAGATTGACCATTTTGTTGTTATCGCGGCCAGCAAAGAGCCTTATGGTACTGATACTGGCATGATTTTACTAACTATTATTTCTGGCCTTAATATTGCATTTCAGTTTATGGTAACTATCAATAACAACGAAGGAATCCGGATTATGGAAGTTTTTGGTTTTATCGTGCTGATCGTCCTCATCACGCAGTTTTTCGACTATCGCAAGAGTATGGCCAAGCTCAATGCCAAGGTCGGCGAGGTCAATGACAGCCAGGTGCAGAAGGAGCTGGAAAACGTCAAGCAACGCCTGATTGTGCTGGAGCGCATCGTCACTGACAAAAACTACGAACTGAACGAAGAATTTGGCAAAATTCGCGAAGAGTGAGTATTCACGGCGCTTCGGGGCGGTAGCGTTAACGTTAATACAACCGTTTCGCAACTGTTAGAATCGCCAGTAATGCCAAGGCATGCTGTACCTTGGCGGGCATCAGTCCACTTATCAGGGAAGTGACATGCCCGCTTACACGCATAACCAGCCGCTGCGTTCACTGGTAGCGACCAGCCTGTTGTTGCTGGCCGCCGGCCATGCAGTCGCCCAGCCCACACAGACTGCTGCTGTCAGCGCGCCGGCGCTTCAGGAAATTCTGATCTCCGGGCGCAGCATAGAAAGCACCCTGCCGCTGGAACTGGCAAACTTTGGTGTGGATCTGGAAATTGTCACCGACGAGCTGGTGCGCAACCACGGTTTTGTTGATGTCGCCCAGTCGCTGGAAATGCTGGTGCCCGGCCTGCACCTGACCTCGCAGGCCGGCGCCTTCAGTTACGTCAACGTGCAGATGCAGGGCTCACGCAGCAGTGACATCCTGTGGACGCTGGACGGGGTGCGCATCAACAACCGCCTTTATAACAGCACCAGTCCTGCCGACACGCTGCCGTCCAGCATGATCGAGCGCGTGGAAGTGCTCAAGGGCAGTCACGGCCTGATGTATGGCACCCAGGCCATTGCCGGCGTAGTTAACGTGGTGACCCGTGGTTTCTCCAGCACCACCGACGGCAACGTTACGGTCGGCACCGGCAGCGATGGCCTGCAGCGGCTCAATGGTTATATCCGCGGCGCACTGGGCGAGCAGAATCAGCACAAACTGGTGCTGTGGGCATCCAAGGACAAAACCGATGGTTACCAGATTTACGACCGCTACCAGCCCACTGCTACTGACAAAAAACGCGGCTACGATGTCAACAGCGTCGGTCTCAAGTACGGCTTTGAATTCACGCCGGACCTGAGCCTGAGCATGACCGGCATCGTCACCGAGGCCGAGTTGGGATATCCCAATGTCAGCCGCATCTCCATCAACGACCGTACTGAGAACATCTTCAGCGCCAGGCTCGACTATATTCCCGGTGATACCGCCAAATTCGAAATAAAGGGCTACTACCACACCTGGGATACCGACTATTACACGCCGCCCAATCCGTCGGATTACTGGGGTTACGAAGACATGGGCATGTCTGCGGCAGCTGTGCTGTCACCGCACCGCTACTTTGACTATCACATCGGTTATGACTTCCAGACCTACACCGGCCAGGACGATTATCTGCTGATTTCAGGCGAACGCGAAGACGTGCATGCGGTGTATACCCAGGTTCGCAGCAGCGATGAGCTGTCCGGGCGCTTCCGCGTGGCTGCCGGCGTGCGCTACAACGAGACCGGTGGCAATGATGCCACGGTATGGAACGTCTCCGGCGTTTACGACCTGACCGATAACCTGTATGTACAGGCCATGGCAGCGACATCCTTCATGTTGCCCAGCGCCGAAAACCTGTACCGCATCCACTGCCCCAGCGGTGAGAACTGCACCCATGGCAACCCGAACCTGGCCCCGGAGGAAAGCATCGCGATCAACGCCGGCGTGGGTGGCCAGGTCAATCTGCTGCAACGCCAGTTCAGCTGGCAGGTCTCTGCCTGGGACCGCACGGTGGACAAGCTGATCAGCCGGGCACCCATTCCGGCAGAACTGCAGGGCCGGTTCCCGGCAGGGTTTACCAATACCTTCATCAATATCGCTAACGAAGTCGACGTCACCGGCACCGAGTTGCTGCTGCGTGGCCCGGTCAGCGAGTCACTGGCCTTTGACGTCAGTTATACCTACAGCAGGGAAGTGGACAGCGGCACCGGTCTGCAGATACAGGACCGACCCCGCCGTCAGTACAAGGGGTCGCTGTCCTATGCCCCGCAGAACCAGCGTTTTGGCGCCAACCTGGCGGTGAAATATGTCGGTGACAAATCAACGGATATCACCGGATTCGGCCGGCAGGGTTATGGCGACTACTATGTGCTGGACGCCGGTGCCCACCTGTACCTGGATGCCAATGAACAGCATCGTGTGACCCTGCGCCTGGAGAACCTGCTGGATGAGAAGTACGCCACCTCGACCAACTCGGCTGTGCTGACCGGATCCGACCCACAGGAGCGCTTCCAGTGGCGCCGACTGGGGGTGCCACGTACCGTGCACCTGAACTACAGTTACTCGTTCTGATTGCAGCCTGTACCGGCCAGAGAATGTTATGCGCGTTATCCTGATCATACATCGCTATCTGGCCGTGGCCGTGGGCCTGCTGATGACGCTGTGGTGCCTGTCCGGTTTTGTGATGATGTACCAGAGTTTCCCGGAACTGGGCAACGAACAGCGCCTGAAAGGCCTGGAAGCACTGGATCTGAGTGCCTGTTGCAGCCTGGGCAGCTTTGCCCCGCACGATGACACCCCACTGGGCGGGTTCCGGATCGAGATGTTATTGGGTGAGCCCGTGCTGCGCCCGGGCGGCAGTGATGCCTCCATTCTGAATCTAACTACCGGACAGGCGCTGGCGCCATTGACCGAGGCCGAAATTCTGACCGTGGCACGCCAGTTTGGCAGTGGCAACAGCATCGGTGGCGCGCCCCGCGCCCTGGGGATTGTCGATATTGATCAATGGACGCTGCAGAGCGCCCGGCGCAATGCCCCGGCCTGGCATATCGCCTTTGATGACCCGGCTGCCACCGAGATTTATATCAACGGCAGCACCGGCGAGGTATTCCAGTTCACCAACCGCCGTCAGCGCGTGCTGTCCTGGTTCGGCGCCATTCCGCACTGGACCTACCCCACCATCCTGCGGCAGAACGGCCCACTATGGTCACAGGTGGTGATCTGGGCGTCGATACTGGGCACCTTTCTCGCCGCCACCGGCCTGTATGTCGGCATTGCCCGATTACGCCGCGACCGGCTCAGCAACAGACTGGCATCGCCCTACACCGACTGGTGGTACTGGCATCACATCACCGGCCTGGTGTTTGGCGTGCTGGTGCTGACCTGGGTGTTCAGTGGCCTGATGACCATGAATCCCTGGGGCGCACTGAGTGGCAGCGGTGGTGGCGATTACCGTGCGCAGATCACAGGTACCGCGCGCTGGGGTGAACTGAAGCGGTTTTTATCTGCCGTTGACGACAGCCATCCCGAGCTCGCCAGCGGCGATATCAGGCAGATCACGCCAGCCGTCTTCAACAGCACCCTGTATCTGTTGGCGCTACCGGCCAGCGGCAAGCCACCGCGCCTGAACAGCGATGCGCAGCCGGCGCCGCTCGCCCTCAGTGCTGTGTCTTCCGTCATCGATGCACTGGCCACACCGGTGCAGGACAGCGGCCTGCTGCATCGCGAAGACAGCTACTACTATGGCCACAAGCGCGACGTCGCCCTGCCCGTGTATCGCGCCATTATGGCTGATAGCGAACAGACCCGGCTGTACATCAACCCGGACACTGGTGCCGTGCGCACGGTGGGCAGCACCGGCCGCTGGTCACGCTGGATCCGCACCGGCCTGCACGATCTGGATTTCCCGGTCCTGCGTCTGCGGCCGATCTGGGACATTGTGGTGATTTTCCTGCTGCTGGGGGTAACGCTGGTGTGTATCACTGGCACCTGGATGGCCTGCCGCCGTATCCGGCGCGACTACCTGATGCTCCGTCGCTGATTGGCCGCCGGCTGAATCCGGTGGATATTTGTGCCGTCCGCTTGCGATGATATTGCTTAGCGACTATGTTGTGATATCTTAGCGCGCCGCCGCGGACCAGCCCTGGACTTTGGCAGGTGCAGCCAAATATCGTTCCCATTTGCAAAGCTCTGTTCGCAAGGACCCTCACCATGAAAATCGGCGTCTTGTCACGTAACGCTAAACTTTACTCCACAAGACGCCTGCTTGAGGCGGCCCGCGAACGCGGTCACGACGCGCGCGTTATCGATGTGCTTAAGTGTTACATGAACATCACCGCCAACAACCCGACGGTCTTTTTCAAGGGCAAGGGCCAGGGCGAACCCGAAGCACTGGAGTTTGATGCCGTGATTCCGCGTATCGGCGCCAGCGTTACCCAATATGGCGCTGCGGTGCTGCGCCAGTTTGAGGTAGGCGGCACATACTCCGTTAATGAATCAATTGCCATCACCCGCTCGCGCGACAAACTGCGAGCCCACCAGCTCCTGGCGCGGCGCGGCATCGGTCAGCCGGTAACCAGTTACGCCCACTCGGCAGACGCCACCACCGACCTGATCAATTCCGTGGGCGGCGCGCCACTGCTGGTCAAGGTGCTTAAAAGCACACAAGGCAACGGTGTGGTGCTGGCGGAAACCCGCAAGGCGGCAGAAAGCCTGATTAATGCCTTTCGTGGTCTGGAGGCGGACTTTCTGGTGCAGGAGTTCGTCAAGGAAGCCAGCGGATCCGATATCCGCTGCTTTGTGGTCGGCGACAAGGTCGTGGCCGCCATGCAGCGTACCGCTCAACCGGGCGAATATCGCTCCAATCTGCACCGCGGTGGTTCGGCACAGCTCATCAAGCTGCGCCCCGACGAGCGTAAGCTGGCCACCAAGGCTGCGCAGGTCATGGGCCTTTACGTATCAGGTGTGGACATCATCCGTTCCAATCACGGCCCGCTGGTGCTGGAGGTCAACTCGTCTCCGGGACTGGAAGGCATTGAAAAAGCCACCGGCATGGATATCGCCGGGGCGATCATCGAGTTTATCGAGAAGGATTCCCTGAAAGGCCCGAACAAGATGAAAGGCAAGGGCTGATCAGCCCGCCATCAGGATCTCTGGTCGAAATTTGCGCAGCAGGAGCTTTTCGAGCTCCAGCAACAGCATCACCAGGACGCCAAACGCCAATACCTGAGCGCCCTGCCCCACGTCCAGTGGTCGTGTCTCGAAGGCCATATTCAACCACGGAAGATAGGTAAACAGCAGCTGAAAAACGCTGACGGCGGAAATCGAAAACAGCACTGCCGGCGTGCCCAGCGCGCCTTTCAGCGTCAACGAGGTAGTGTAGGTGTAGCGGACACTGAACAGATAGGCCACTTCCATCACGATCAATGTATTAACCGTCATGGTGCGCGCCGTTTCCACATCCACGCCCTGCCATAGCGCCAGCTGAAACTGTCCGAAAACGCCGGCGGTAAATAGCAGCGAGACCAATGCGATGCGCCAGATCACCAGCACCGGCACAATAGGCGCGTCAGGGCGCCGCGGCGGTCGTTGCATGACATTGGCTTCGGCCGGTTCAAAGGCCAGGGCCAATGCCAGTGCCACGGCCCCCACCATATTGACCCAGAGTATTTGCCCTGCTGTTATCGGCAGGGTCAGGCCCAGCAGAATGGCCAGAATCAGGCTCAGCGACTCGCCGCCGTTGATCGGCAGCAGGAAACGTATCACCTTGTGCAGGTTGTCATAAACTGTGCGACCTGCCCCAACAGCCGCAACAATGGATGCGAAATTGTCGTCGGTCAACACCAGCTGCGCCGCTTCGCGCGCCGCCGCGCTGCCCTTGCGCCCCATGGCAATGCCGGCATCGGCACGTTTCAGCGCCGGCGCATCATTGACACCGTCGCCGGTCATGGCCACGATCAGGCCTTGTGATTGCAGAGCACTGACCAGCCGCAGCTTATGCTCGGGACTGGTGCGGGCAAATACGTCGGCTGACAATACGGCCTGCGAAAGTGATGCATCGTCCATTTCATCAATCATGGCGCCGGTCAGCACGTTGTCGGACTGTTTCAGCCCGATGGCGCGCGCAATGGCGGCGGCCGTGCCGGCATGGTCACCGGTGATCATCTTCACCGCGATACCGGCCTGCTGGCATTGCGCCACGGCGGCGATGGCTTCCGGGCGGGGTGGATCCATCAGTCCGGTGAGGCCCACTAGCACCAGTTCCTCTTCGACATTGATGTCACCGGGGCTTGCGTGATTGTCAGGCAGCCGACGTATGGCAAATGCCAGCACTCGCTGCCCCTGGGCAGCCAGTTGATCCGCGCGCACATGCCAGCCCTCGGCATCAAGCTCGGCGCTGCTGCCGTCGGCCAGCATCTGGCGCTGACACATGTCCAGCAGGCGCTCGGGCGCACCCTTGACCAGCACCAGCCGGCGGCAGTCACCCGCGTCAGCCGGGCAGTCGTGCACAGTTGCCATATAGCGGTGACGGGCATCAAAGGGCCGTGCATCAATGCGCGGCCAGCGGCTGCTTTCCGCAGCACTGTCCAGGCCCGCCTTGCCGGCCAGTGCCAGTAATGCGCCTTCCATGGGATCGCCCTGCACCTGCCAGTCGCCGTCCTGTTCACTCAGCACGGCGTCATTGCACAACAGGGCGACACGCGCCAACATCATCAGCGCCTGGTCACCAGCCACCTTAGCCTGGTTATTGCCTTGCGAAGGCATGATGGCGCCAGTTGGCTGGTAACCATCGCCTTCGACCACGTACAGGGACTCGGCCACCGCCACTGAGGCAACCATCATTTCATTACGTGTCAGCGTGCCGGTTTTATCGGTGCAGATGACTGACACCGACCCCAGGGCTTCGATGACCGGTAACCGCCTGACGATAGCGTGGCGGCGGGCCATGGCCTGTACGCCGATGGCCATGGCAACCGTGAGTACGGCCGGCAACCCTTCAGGAATGGAGGCCACCGACAGACCGACCACAACAATAAACAGCTCATCAAAAGGCAGCCCGCGCACCAGATACCCGATGGCAAAAATGACACAGGCCATCACCAGAATAAAGGCGGTCAGCCACCTGGAAAACACACTGATTTGTCGCAGCAACGGCGTGCTCAGGGGCTCGACCGCCGTCAGCAGATCGCTGATGCGACCCAGTTCGGTGTCGATGGCGGTGGCGACAACGAGCCCGCGACCCTGGCCGGTGGCGACCAGCGTGCCGCTGAATGCCATACAGGAGCGGTCGCCCAGTGGCAGACCTGCGGCCACAGCCTCCGTCTGTTTCTCCGAGGCCAGCGACTCTCCTGTCAATACGGCTTCCTGGATCGACAAGCTGTTGGCGACCAGTAAGCGCAGATCGGCAGGCACTTTGTCGCCCGCCTCCAGCAACACGAGATCACCCGGGACCAGGTCACTCGCGGGTATGCTCTGCCGTTCACCATCACGCAGAACAGACGCTTCCGGTGCCAGCATCTGATGAACAGCGGCAATGGCTTTTTCCGCACGACCTTCCTGCACGAATCCCAATAGTGTATTGGCAATCACCACCGCCAGAATGACCACGGTGTCCACAGCATGGCCAAGCGCTGCAGTTACCATGGCGGCCAGCATCAATACGATGATCAGCAGATTGTTGAATTGACGAAGGAAACGTCTGGCGGCTGATACCGGGCGGGCGACCGGTAGCCGGTTGGGGCCGTTGAACTGCAGGCGCCGACGGGCCTCGTCGGCAGTCAGTCCGCTATCGGACGCGGCAGCATCGAGCCCCAGGCGCTGACAAACAGCGTCCGGTGTCAATGTATAGAATGGGTCAGAGGACTTTGCGTGGTTATCGGCTTGCATCTGTTGTCATTTCCACCAGTCTGGTGTGTGACAGGAACAGATGCAGGCCGACTCCGTGTGCATAGAGCACGAAGAGCTATTTACTGCGCCGGCACCGGCGGTGGCACGGGGATATCGAGCAACTCGGGCGCTGTCAGACTGCTGGCCACATTGGTAGCAGTGGTGATTGCCGAGCGGTACTCACCGGCAGGCAATTCTACCCAGGAATCCGTGGTCTTGTCCCATACTGCCGTGGTGGTGCGATCTTCTGTCTGATAGGCAAGCATGAGTCGACCGATACGGGTCATGGTGACTTCCTGCTCGACACCATCCACTTCCATGGTGGCTTCGTAGGTGTCCAGTGTTCGACCGTAGCCGCCTTCCGCCTGATACAGGCCTATCAACAGAGACAGTTTCTGCGACAGTGGCGCATTTGGATTGTCAACCAGGCCCCGGATCCGGGCAACAGCTTCACGACGCTCTTCCAGATCGAAAGGCAGGTCGGACTCAACGAACTCCTCTATCTCGGACATCATGCGCTCAATCAGGTCGTTCAGCGGCGATGTTTCTTCATTGGCAATCATGGCAGCATATTCAATGGAGTCTGCCATCTCCACGATCAGTTCTTCCTGCAGCGCAATACGGTTACGCAGTTGGGCGTTGGCCACTGTCAGTTGCTCAAGCTGGTTATTGGCCTGATTAAACTGCTCTTGCAGGGATTGTGCACTCAAAGGAGAGCTCAGCACGGCAAAAATTACCGCTGCTGCGGCCAGAGGCGCTGAGGCCAGGGACCTGGAAAAGTATTGCAGGGACTTCATAATTATTCTTCCTCGTTGGGGAGGCCCATCTTAAAACAGATTCGGGGACGAAAACAACCCGTCGACAGCCCTCGAGCAGTGGTCTTGTCACTTATATCTGAAGATTGCTCAGATATGATGACAGGCTGCTGTCGTCTGGGCTACACCGGCACCGTGCAGGGCCAGCGGTGGCGCCTGTTCGCGGCATATGTCAGTCGCGCGCGGACAGCGGGTGTGGAAGCTGCACCCTGATGGCGGATCAATCGGTGAGGGCACATCACCACTGAGCACAACACGGTTGGCCCTTTGGTGCGGGTCGGGCACCGGAATGGCCGAGATCAGTGACTGCGTGTAAGGATGATTGGGCGTCCCGTACACTGCCTCACCCGGTCCGATCTCAGCAATCCTGCCCAGATACATGATCGCGATACGATCCGAGATATGCTTTACAACGGCAAGATCATGGGCAATAAACAGGTAGGACAGATTCAGTTCCCGCTGCAGATCAATCAGCAGGTTAAGGATCTGGCTTTGAATCGACACATCCAGCGCTGACACCGGCTCATCGCAGATGATCAGCCCAGGGTTGAGCGCGATGGCGCGGGCAATGCCGATGCGCTGTCGTTGACCGCCGGAGAACTCGAATGGATAGCGGCTCACCGACCGTGCCGGCAGGCCCACCAGATCCAGCAATTCAAGCACCCGACGTTGGCGCCCTGCGCGATTGCCGACACCTTGCACCAACAGCGGTTCTTCAATGATATCGCCGACAGTATGCCGCGAATTCAGCGACTCCATCGGGTCCTGAAAGATCATTTGTATGTCGCGCCGGAACGGCATCAGCTGTTTGCGCGACAAACGACTGATGTCCTGACCCCGGAACAGGATCTCGCCACTGGTGGGTTGATACAGACGGGCGATGCAGCGTCCCAGGGTTGATTTGCCGCACCCCGATTCGCCGACAAGCCCCAGCGTTTCCCCGGGCTTGATCGAGAAACTGACCCCGTCCACAGCCTTGTTGTATTTGCCGGTGCGCATGAACACGCCTTCCTTGACCGGAAAGTGCATTTTCAGATCCCGCACCTCAAGAATCGGCGTCTGCGTATCAACGGTCATGCCGGCACCTCCGGCAGATCATGCCAGCGATAACAACTGACACTGTGTCCGACACTGACCTGCTCCGGCGGCGGCGAGGCGACAGTGCAACTGTCAACACAGTAATGACAACGGTTGGCAAACCGACAGCCCGCTGGCAGATCAAGCAATCCCGGCACCATGCCGGGAATGACGGTGAGTGCGGATTTGGGGGTCGTGTTCAGTCGCGGGATGGATGCCAGCAAGCCACGGGTATAGGGGTGAGTCGGATGGTCAAAGACATCGTATACCGAGCCCTGCTCTGCCACCTTGCCAGCGTACATGACCACGACTTGTTGTGAGGTTTCGGCGATCACACCCAGGTCATGGGTAATGAGTATCACCGCCATGCCCATGTCCCGCTGCAGGTCTTTGATCAGTTCCAGAATCTGCGCCTGAATGGTGACATCCAGCGCCGTCGTGGGCTCGTCGGCAATCAACAGCTTGGGCTGGCACGCCAGGGCCATGGCAATGACCACCCGCTGGCGCATGCCACCGGAGAGCTGGTGCGGATACTCACCCAGACGGATATCCGGGGCCGGTATGCCCACTTTGTCCAGCATCTCGACGGATTGTCGCAGCGCCTCCCGCTTGCTGATTTTTTTATGCAGTAACAACACCTCAGCCAGTTGCCGGCCGATAGTGTGCACCGGGTTCAGCGCCGTCATCGGCTCCTGAAACACCATGCCAATCTGCGCCCCCCTGATGGTGCGCATCTGCTCCAGCGACACGCTGGCAAGGTCGTGCCCCTGAAACCGGATATGGCCAGACACAATCTGCCCCATGGGCTGCGGCAACAGCCTCATGATGGATTGCGCGGTGACACTTTTACCGCACCCGGACTCGCCGACAATACCCAGCGTTTCCCCGGCATTGACCGAAAAGCTGACATCGTCAACGGCGCGCACCCGACCCTCATCAGTGTCGAACTCGGTGACCAGATTTTCCAGCTGCAGGATCGGCTCAAGCATGGATATCACTGCACGCGGTACTGATCGAACACACGAATCTGTGGCTCGAAGGTTTCACCGGCAGCGCGGGCAGCCAAGGTCTGTTCTTTCAATTCCGTGTCTATCCAGTGCACATGCAGTTCGGTGGCCAGTGACGGTGTGCGATGGTTAAAAAATTCCGGATATTTGACCCAGCGCCAATAGCCGATACGATAGAAATCCTGCACAAAGCCGGGCACAAAGGACGCGTAATTGTGATGGAACTCCAGCATCTGATGTGACAGTGCCAGCATCTCCTCAGCGTCGCTGGATTCTGTGTACACATCAATCATCTGGTCGAGCTCAAAATTTGCCAGCGACTCCATGTTGTTGGTCTGAACTTTCAATTGCCGCTCCGGATTGATACTGCCATCATCCAGAAATGCGTCATCATAGGCATTGTCAGAGTGCATGGTATCCCAGAAACGAGGGTACATCTCCACACCGACACCCAGCGCCACAAACCCTATATCGTGCTGCTTTTCCTGCACTTTCTGCCAGGATGCAGTCTGGTCCAGCACTTCAATCCGGTACTCAACACCGGCTTTGGCCGCCTCTTCGCGCAGAATGGTCAGGATATCGCGCAGGCTCTCATAACCCGTGGTGATGGTAAACGCCAGCCGCTGCCCCTGCTCATTGACCAGAATGCCGTCTGGCCCCCTGTTGGCAAATCCGGCCGCAGCAAAGTGTTGCTGTGCCATATCGATGTCAAACGGTCTGGCCCGCAGGTCAGGATGGGAAAATTCACCATAACCATCACTGGTCGTATTCATGCGACTAAAGTCTCCGCGGAAAAAGCTTTCAATCACCAGGTCCCAGTTGGTCGCATATTGCAGCCCCGTTCTCACATCCTGATTGTCCAACAAGGGACGTGATGTGTTCATCCACAGGCCATAGTTGGGCCGCGGCCGCTGATTGTAAAACACGGACTTGTGAATATAGCCGTTGGCAACATCAGGGTCATCATTGGGCAGCTTTTCGTACCAGTGCTCAGCCAGGTTCAGACCAAACTGGTCAATGTCGCCACGCTTGAATGACTCGAACACATTGTTGGTGTCACGAATCACATTCAACACCACGCGATCCACGTTGTAGCGATTACGGAAGAATTTTTTATCTTTGGCCCACCAGTTGTCCAGACGGGTCAGCGTGACCGAGCGTCCCTGCACCAGATCACCTTCCTCGATGACATAGGGGCCGGTAGTCGGGGTAAAGCGCCACTGGTAGCGTTCAACAAAGTCGTCGCCGAGCTCTTTGTAGTGGTGCTGCGGCTCAGGGCGCAGATCAAGAATATGGTAACGGAAATCCGGCTTGTTGGTCTTCATGGTCACCGACAAGGTGTGATCGTCGTATTTGGTGATATTGCTGAACGTGGTGTCGTAGTAGTTGTTATACCAGGGCGCTACGATGTATTCCGAGCGATGGAAGAAAAACATGAACATGAAGTCATCAGTGGTGATTGGCACACCGTCGGACCAGGTGGCATCGGGATCCAGGCGGGCATAGACGGTCGCGGTGTCTTCATCGACCGCCCACTCAGTAGCAAGCGCGGGATAAAATTCGAACTCGCGATCCGGGTGCAGATGTGCCAGCGGTAGCGTGACATCGTCCAGCAACCAGGGGCGGAAGGCTCCGTTGGAGTCCGGTCCGACGGTACGCAAGGTCCGGGGGTAGTCCGGAATCGAACCGTATTGCGTGCCGCCTTTTTGCGCGTCCGGCGACCCCAGATCAGGCAGATCCATGCCGTCTTCCCATGCCAGATCGGCGGGCAGATCTGCCGGGGTCCTGAATTGAAACAGCTCCGGGTGCGCGGCATAGTAGTCCAGCACTTCCTGGGTATTGTCGCGCACCTGTGCTTCCTCGGAACCACCGCCACAGGCCGTCAGAAAACCTGCCAGTACCACTCCGGCCAGGCCGGTACGCCACAGTCTGCTCATCTCAATATCCTCCGACAATTTATTTGTAGACAGTAAATTTTTTCGGGTCAAACGATTCACGGATCGCTTCACCGATGAACGTCACCAGCGTCAACAGCACCACCAGGGTGCCGAACGCCGACATCACAATCCAGGGTGCCGTCCGCAAATTGCTGGTGCCCTGCTTCAACAATTCACCCAGGCTGGGCGTGGGCGGCGGCAGGCCGAAACCCAGAAAATCCAGCGCCGTGATGGCGGTAATGGCCGCAATGACGGTGAACGGCATAAAGGTCACCAGCGTCGCCAGCACATTGGGCAAAATATGCCTGAAAATAATGCGCGTATTGGACGCCCCGATGATACGCGCCGATGCGACGTAGTCACGCGCCTTCTGTTTATAGGTCTCGGTACGCATAAAGTAGGTCATCGAGGTCCAGGAAAACAGAACCATCACTGACAGCAGCACCATGATGCGAAAGAATATCGAGAATGTATCCGGAATCACGGAAAAGATGATAATGACCATATACAGGAAGGGCACATTACTCCAGATTTCAATGACGCGCTGAAACAGCAGATCAAACATGCCACCGAAGTAACCCATCGCGGCGCCGATGGCGATACCGATAAAATACACGGCAGCCGTAAACGCGATAGCAAAGAACAGAGCGGTGCGGGTGCCGTAGAACAGGCGCGCCAGAATATCCCGACTGGTAGTGTCAGTGCCCAGATAATGCTGATACTCCGGCGACGGTGGCTCGGGTCGAAAAATGCCCGTGGTGGAATGGTTTTCGTTGGCGCTGTAGGGTACCAACGGCAGCAGCACCCAGTTGTCGCTGCCCTGCTCTGCAAAGCGGGCCTTTAGTTCGCGGTAATTGGTTTCATAGGAATATGGCAGACCGAAATCCGTGCCCGGATGGAAGGCCGTGTAGGTCGGGAAATACAGTTCGCCTTCGTAGCTGACTATCAAGGCCCGGTTGTTGATCAGCAGCTCGCCGATGACGAACAGAAAAACCAGAAACATCAGCGCCAGAAAGCTGTAGTAACCTCGCTTGATCTGGCGAAAGCGACGTAGCTTTTTAAGTGTTTCCGGATTCAGTGCCAGCATCGTCTGTCCTAGTTGAAACGTATGCGTGGATCAACCAGCGCGACCAGAATGTCGGAAATGATATTGCCGATCAGCAATAATACGCTGGCCAGCAACACCACACCCATGACCACAGGGTAGTCGCGATCGAGAATCGCATTAAGTCCGAGCAGACCAAAACCGTCGATATCAAAGACAGTTTCAATCAGAAACGAACCGGAGACCAGCAGGGTAATATTCTGGCCGAATGTAGTGGCTATCGGTATCAGCGAATTGCGCATGGCATGACCGGTCACCGCACGACGGAACGATACACCCTTGGCGATTGCGGTGCGGATATAGTCTGCGGCCAGGTTATCCATCAGATGGTTTTTCAGTAGCAGGGTCACCAGCGCGAAACTGCCAACCAGATAGCAGATCAGGGGCAATATCGAATGCTGAGCCAGATCGGCGATCTGCCCCCACAGGTTCTTCTCGGCGAACTGCATGCTGACAAAACCGCCCATGGGCAACCACTCAAGATTGACGGCAAAATACAATAACAACAGAGACCCCAGCGCGTAGCCGGGTATTGCGTAACCTACAAAAATCAGAATCGAGGTGACATTATCAACCACCGTTCGATGCTTGATGGCCTTTAATATGCCTAGCGGAATACAAACCAGGTAGGTAATCACCAATGTGATCAGGCCGTAATAGAGCGACACCGGAAACCGGCTGCTGATCACCTCGGTAACCGGCTGGCCGTAGCGGTAAGAGGTACCCAGATCACCGGTCAGCACTTTGCCCATCCAGTCGAAGTAACTGACCAGCACAGGTTTGTCGAAACCGTAATACTCGCGCAAGCGGTCAAGCTGGGACTGCGACAGCGCCATGCCCTGACCTGCCTGCATGGCACTGCCGCTGGTCAGGCTCATCTGCTGGGACTCCATGATGGCACGCTCAAGCGGTCCACCTGGCACCAGTCGTGTGATCATAAACACGATGATGGTAACCCCAATCAGAGTCGGAGGAATCAGCAGTAATCGACGAAGAAAATAGTCACGCATCAATGGCTTGTTCTTGGGCAGCAACTGAGTACATCATCCCTACCTATGGGTAAAATCTGGGTGGCGTCACTGCCAGAGGCCCGACCCGGGCGCTCCTGATTACCGAATGTAGTAAATTTTATCGCCCGTGTCCATGCCGCGCTGCACGCCAGTCCGGCTTACTGGCTGTACAGGTGACACGCGACCAGCCTGTTCTCATCGATCAGCGGGATCAGTTGCGGGGTCTGCTGATGACACACTTGCATCACTTTGGGGCAGCGACCGGCAAAGCGGCAGCCCGCCGGTACATTCACCGGGCTGGGGATTTCGCCCTGGATGGCGGTGGAGGCGCGTTGTCGTTCGGTGGCCGGGTCCGGCTCCGGATTGGACGCAATCAGGACTTCGGTATAGGGGTGGCGTGGATCAAAATAGACCTCACTGGCCTGCCCCAGCTCGACCAGAGAGCCCAGATACATGACCGCCATGCGGTCGCTGATATAGCGCACCATGGACAGGTCATGGGCAATAAACAGCATGGTCAGGCCCATGGAGGTTTTAAGATCATTCAGCAGATTGACCACCTGCGCCTGCACCGACACATCCAGGGCCGAAATCGGTTCGTCACAGACCACAAACTCCGGCTCCATGATCAGCGCACGGGCAATGCCGATACGCTGGCGCTGGCCGCCGGAAAACTCATGCGGGTAACGCGATGCGTGCGCCGCGTTGAGCCCTACCCGCTCCAGCCAATCACTGACCAGCGCCTGTTTCTGAGCGCCGGTCATCGGCTTGCCGCGCAAACCTTCAGCGATGATCTCTCCCACCGTCATGCGCGGATTCAGCGACGAGTACGGATCCTGGAAAATCATCTGCATCTTGTGCGCCAGCCGCTGGAAGTCAGCCGATCGATACCGGGCGGGAAGCACCTCACCGCGGTAGGTCAGGGTGCCGGATGTCTTGTCATGCAGGCCAAGCAGGGTTTTACCAAGTGTGGATTTGCCTGAACCGCTTTCGCCCACCAGCCCAAGGGTCTCGCCTTCCTGGATACTGAAGCTGATGCCATCCACAGCATGCACCCGCTGACCGCGGCCCAGATCAAAATACTTGGTGAGTTTGTCGAGTTTGACCAGTTCGCTCATGCGCCCGCTCCCTGGACAGTCACGGCACGGTATAAACCGTCAATGTCACGTTCCGATTGCGGGTGCTGCAACCAGCAGCGCGCATAATGACCATCGCCGATCACAAACGGCGGCGGATTGTCGCCCTGGCACACCTGCATCGCCCACGGGCAGCGTGCACAATAGGCGCAGCCTGCCGGCGGTGAGAACAGGTCCGGCGGACTGCCGGGAATGGGTTGCAACTGGTGCGCCGCATCCGACCTGTTGCTGGGCATGGCGAGTTTCAGACCCAGTGTGTAGGGATGTGCAGACTTGTAAAACAGGTCATCGACACTGGCGGATTCAACGATCTGTCCGGCGTACATGACAGCGACCTTGTCGGCCATGCGCGCCACTACGGCCAGATCATGGGTGATCAGGATGATCGCCATGCCGGTCTCCTGCTGGATATCCTTGAGCAGGTCCAGAATTTGCGCCTGAATAGTGACATCCAGCGCAGTCGTGGGTTCGTCAGCGATCAGCACCGCAGGCTTGCAGGCAATAGCCATGGCAATCATGGCGCGTTGCAACATGCCGCCGGAGAACTCAAACGGATACTGCCTCGCGCGTTTGCCGGCTTCGGGGATTTTTACCATTTCCAGCAACTCGACAGCGCGGGCAAATGCCTTGGTGCGCGAGTATCCCCGATGCACTTCCAGGGTCTCGGCAATCTGGTCACCAATGCGCATGGTGGGGTTCAGTGACGACATCGGGTCCTGAAAAATCATGCCGATTTCATCGCCGCAGATGGCCTTGCCATCGATGTGGGTCTTGCCCAGAAAATCCTGTCCCCGCAGTTTCGCCGTGCCCTGTCGGATCCGGCCCGGCGGCATCGGGATCAGCCCCATCACCGCCTGCATGGATACTGATTTGCCACAACCGGATTCACCGACAATCGCCAGTGTCTGCCCTGCTTCCACACTGAAACTGACACCACGCACCGCCTGCACAATGCCGCCGTAAGTGGCAAATTCCACATGCAGGTTGTCAACGCTCAACAAATGGTCTTTGTTTGAGTGGGCGCTCATTCGGTGCTCCTCATCTTGGCATCCAGGGCATCACGCAGACCGTCACCCAGCAGATTGAACGCCAGTACCGTGATACTGATCATCACAGCAGGGAAAATCAGCTCGTGCGGATGGGTCAGCATGGTTTTCAGGCCCTCGTTACACATGCTGCCCCAACTGGCCGTGGGTGGCGCCACGCCCATGCCGATAAACGACAGAAAGGCTTCGGTAAAAATCGCCGCTGGTACAGCGAAGGTCAGGGTCACCAGAATCACACCCAGCGTATTGGGGATCATGTGGCGCAGGATCAGGTATTGGCTGGATGCACCGAGCAGCCGCGCAGCACTGACATAGGCTTCTTCGCGAATCTGCAGGATCTGCCCACGCACCAGGCGCGCAGTGGCCGGCCAGGACAGAATAATGAGGGCGACCAGCATGGGCAGGATGCCGCTTTCCCCCGGCCCGATACCGAATACCACCTGGAAAAGAATCATGAACAGCAGGAACGGCAACGCCACCACAAAATCGGCAAAACGCATCATCATGGCATCAACGCGGCCGCCGACAAAGCCAGAGGTGGCGCCATACAGCACACCAAAGGCGACAAAAAACAGCGGCGCCAGCAAACCAATAAACAGTGACACCCGCGCCCCTGCCATGAGACGGGCCAGCATGTCCCGGCCCAGATAGTCGGTTCCCAGCGGATGCCAGGACAGCAGCACATCATCACCGGGACGCAGCGTTGAAGGATCATCCACCAGATTGCGTTGGCTTGCTTCATGCACGGTAATCACCCGTTGCACGTCGGCGCTGACCGTTTCGTAGTCCCCGGTCAGCTGGCCCAGATCATTGATCTCCGCCACCGAGTAGTAATAGGTCTGTGGCGACAGATCCAGCCGGTCTTCGTAGTAGTTCAAATTCGCGTTGTTGATGGTGATCAGCGGTAAGCCCAGGCTGAATTCATCCTGCGGCTCATAGATGTTGCGATAAATGCGGTAACCCTCGGCCCCGGGCACGGTGCGCCATTTAAGCCTGACACTCTGGGTGGTGGGAGCTTCGGCCAGCCACAGGTCAGCATCTTCGCTACTGGTAATACCACTGATACCGTCCCAGGCTACAAAGGGCTCAACGATCACCGCGCGGCGGTCGGCGCCCGGCGCGATACTGATCTGGTCAATATCCTGCAGCGACGGATTGACCCGCCACACCAGC
Source organism: uncultured Gammaproteobacteria bacterium (assembly GCA_913058135.1). GTDB lineage: Bacteria > Pseudomonadota > Gammaproteobacteria > Pseudomonadales > Pseudohongiellaceae > Pseudohongiella. Next base: position 6,385 of record CAJXPR010000008.1, on the reverse strand, counting down.
GGGCCAATAAAGGTGAAAACCAGTAAGCCAATGATAATGAACAGCGAGACGATGGCGCGTTTGTTCGCCTTCAGCCGGCCCCAGGCATCCTGCCAGTAGGAGCGTGACGGACGCACCAGGGCGGGCGCCGAAGAGCGCCCGGTCAGCGTTTCAAAGTCTGCGGGACGCAGTCGACGAATGATCGGATTATTTTCCATACTTCACCCTGTTTGGTATCCGCATCACTGCAGCCGGACGCGTGGATCAATCCAGCCGTACACCAGATCGACCAGGATCACCATGAACACCAGAAACGCGCCATAAAAGACGGTCGTACCCATGATCACGGTATAATCAAGCTGTTGCACCGCCTGCACAAAATAACGGCCCAGCCCGGGAATGGCGAACACCAGCTCAACAACAAACCCACCGGTCGTAATCGCCGCGATAGCCGGCCCCAGCACGGTGATCACCGGCAGCACTGCATTGCGTAGCTGATGGCGGGTAAAGATACGGGTGGGCGACAGGCCTTTGGCCCTGGCGGTACGGATATAGTCGGAGCTCATGACTTCGAGCATGGAGGAGCGCATCAGGCGTGTCATATAGGCCATGGTGCCCAACCCCAGCACCATCGCCGGCAGCAGCATATGCGACACCGTACCCCAGCCGGCCACCGGCAATATCGACACACCGGTCAGCGAGTTGAGATTGACCAGTCCCAGTTGCCCCAGGGCGGCAAACACAAAACTGGGTACCGAGATGCCCAGAATGACCAGAAACATGATGATGTAATCGGGCAGGCGGTTGCGATACAGGGCGGTCAGCGCGCCCCATAGAATGCCGCCCAGCGCCGCGAACATGACCGCCAGAATACCCAGCGTGGCAGAGACCGGGAAGTGCTCGCGGATGATGTCGTTCACTTCACGGTTCTGCTGCGTATAGGAAATACCAAAATCGCCGCGCAACATATTGCCCATGTAAATGAAGTACTGTTCGGTGACAGGCCTGTCGAGTCCGTAACGCGCCTCCAGATTGGCGCGAATGGCGGCATTGGTGGCACGTTCGCCGGACAGCGGATCACCGGGGACATTGTGCATGCCGATAAAGGTGGCGGTGGCAATAAACCAGACAGTTACCAGCCCCTGAAGCAATCGTTTACAGGTATACCACCACATCGCAGATTATTCTCCGGGCTCGATCCAGGCATGGGTGAAGTCGGTTTCCGAACCAAATACATGCCGCACGATACCGCGCACCTGCGGATCAGTAACATAGACGTAGCCGCGTTCGTAATCGGGCATGATCACCACATCTTCCAGCAGAATGCGCTGGATCTCGCCGAAGGCGTCCAGGCGCTCTTTTCGGTCCAGCGAGGTTTGCGCGATGCGTACCTGGGCATCCAGCGCCGGATTACTGTAGCGGCCACGGTTGTTCAGGTTCCACGAAGCAAACAGGTCAGCGAAGGTCAGCGGATCGTTGTAGTCGGGGCCCCAGCCGGCGCCGACCAGGTCAAATTCGCCGTCGGTCATTTTTTGCAGTCGCTGCCGGAAAATCTGCGCATCAATCAGCAGTTCAATGCCCAGATCGCGGCGGAACACCTCCTGATAGTACTCTGCCTGGATTCTGGCAACCGGCGTCTCACTGGACAGAAACACCAGGGGCGGCAACTCCTCCAGACCCAGCTCTTCCAGCGCCAGCGCCAGGTGTTCCCGCGCCAGCTCTACATCCGGCGGTGAATTCGGCACCGGGTATTCCTCGCGGAACGGCCCCTCCACACCCTGAATCCAGTTCGGGAACAGGCTTTCACCAGGCAGATAGCCCGGCAACTTGATCACACGGTTAACCAGTTCGCTGGAGTCATGCACCAGGCTCAGGGCCTTGCGCAGGTTGTAGTTAGAGGTCAAACGTTCCGGCCGGTGGTTGAATTCGGTATAAAAAACAGTGCCTTCCATGAACTGATTGAGCGACCAGTTGCGTAACATGGCCTCGTCCAGCATCTCTGCGGTGAGGTCGGCGATGGCGATCTGGCCGTCCTTGAACAGATTGAGCAGGGTATTGGAGTCCGACGTCATGTGGGCAAAATTGATACCGTCCAGCTTGATGCGGTCGGCATCCCAGTAATACGGGTTCTTGACCAACTGCATACTGGCACCGTGTACCCAGCTGGTCATCATGAAAGGACCGTTGTAGATCATCTGATCAGCATCGGCGCCATAACGGCCGGCGGTCTGGTGATAGAATTCCTCGTTCACCGGCAGATAGGTGACATAGCCGACCATCTGGTCGAAATAGGCGATTGGCGTTTCCAGCGTGACTTGCAAAGTAAAATCGTCAATGGCTTCCACCCCCACCTCGTCGGTGGAAACCTCGCCATTGTTGGCCTTTTCGGCATTGAGGATGGGATAAAGAATGAAGGCGTATTGAGAGCCGACCGAGGGTGACAGCAGATGTTTCCAGGCGAATTCGAAATCGTGGGCGGTGACCGGTTCACCATTGCTCCAGCGGGCGTTATCACGCAACCAGAAGGTGACGTTGGTGCCGTCCTGCTCCCAGCGCTCCGCCACGCCACCCACCAGCTCGCCATCGGCATCAAAGCGCAGCAATCCTTCCATGACGTGGTACATGACAATGGCGCTGACCGCGTCACTGGCACGCATGCTGTCCATCTGCGGCGGTTCTTCACGCAGATAGGAGGTGATGGTGTTGTTTTCCACATCCACAGCCATGCTCGACATGCCGGCCGCGCTGCTGGTCAGGCCTGCCAGCGCATTTAGCACGAACATGACGGCCACCAGCAGTGCCACGGCGGCTAGAGCGTAGATGGCCAGCTGCTTGCCGGCAGCGTGGGTCAAACGGTCGCCCGGAGCCTTGGTATACGCTGTTGGGTCCTCTTGCTTCATGTTTCAGCAGTGTTCCTGTAGGTCTGAAAATCACCGAGCCGCAAGCATACCCCAGCCTCACAGCACGAGTCGATAGATGCGCCCGGTGAAATTGAATAGATTCATATTTGAAGTGAGAGACCCTGAAAAGCACCTGAAACTGACAAAGGACATTGAATTCAACCCGTTTTTTACCCTAATTGGGCGCTTTGCACACTGGATTATTCCCTTGTCCGGCGTAGAATTACCTAATCAGAATTGCCCTGACTCTCGATACTATCAAGTCGATACTATCAAGGCGGCATTATCAGGGGCGACATGCTTTCTCGAGCCGGAACCGGGTTTATGCTCCGGACATCAAGACTGTAAGAATAAAGACCCAAGAAAAAGGACAGCAACATGCGCAATTCAATAATCGCCAGACTCGCCATCACTCTCACTGTGGTCAGCCTGGTGCTGTTCAGCGGCTCCGCGGCCTATGCCACCTGGGGTGGCTGGAGCTGGGGCGGCTGGTCGAATACGTCAGACAGCAGCAGCTACAGCAAATCAGACAAGTCCGACAAGTCGGGAAAGTGGGGCAAATCAGACAAGTCCGGAAAATCCGGAAAATCTGACAAGTCCGACAAGTCCAAGAAGTCCGGCAAATGGGGCAAATCCGACAAGTCTGACAAGTCCAAGAAATCCGGTAAGTGGGGCAAATCAGATAAGTCCGGTAAATCCGGTAAATCCGGCAAAGGCCCGGGATATCCCGACCATCCGGTGGATCCGGTCATCGAGGGTAATTGCGCCGTCTACTATGCCGGTCAGCACACAGTGGCGGGTAGTGTTTGCCTGACCATCATCGGCGATACCGTGTTTGTTGACTACATCATGGAAGGCGGGTGGACATTGTCCAACCCCCACCTGTGGATAGGTGACACATTGGCCAGCGCGCCAACAACACACAAAGGCAGCCCGATCCCAGGTCAGTTCCCGTTCAATGCCGATGTGAACGGCGTGGACATGTACACCTTCGAAATTCCGGTGTCTGACCTGAATGTGAATGCCGACCTGTTGTGCACCGAAGACTATGCCCTCCTGGTCGCCGCTCATGGTGAAGTTGCCAACGGCGGACAGCAGGAATCAGCATGGGCCGGTGAAACCCGGTTTACCAAGAAAGGCAGCTGGGCCACCTACTTTGGTGTTGTTCCCGAGTGCGAGGATCCCGATCCCGAGCCCGAACCACAGGTTTGTGAGCTCGCCGAAGTGAGCGCGGATTTCTCTTCGGCCGTCGTGCCTGATTCGGCGACGATTGAGCTGACGAGCGGCGTATTTACCACGTTTGCAGTAACTGCGCCCAGCGGTCGAACGGGCAGCTTGATCGCGCCGTCCGTTACAATCACGGATAACTCGTTACTCTCCACGTTGACGTATGTAAATATATCGATCCTGCGTACCGGGGTTGATGATCAGATAGTAGGCGAATATTTCGCGGATGAACCCGCACCAGGCGAATTCAAGCAGGGTGTCACGACGTATCAGCCTACCAGCGTCGCCACACCGGACGGTGAGTTTACCCTGCGAACGCAAATCGAACTGTGCGAAATAGGTCCGCAGGATCCGGGCCCCTCAGCATGATGTCAGACTGACAACGCTGGAAACAAAAAAGTCGCCAAATGGCGACTTTTTTGTTTCCAGGCTCCGGACGATGATCACGAAAACCGCCCAGCATCCGGCGTCACGGCACCCGTCGCATGGCCTGCGTATCACCTTCAGTCGTCTGCCGCATGATATCTGTGCCTTCAAATTCAACATGGCTGACCACTTCCTGACCCATGGCGTTTAGGCGAATGTGATCGTCATCGACCCACTCATACGGGAAGCTGATGCCGAATTCGCGCACCGTGACTTCTTCCACACTGTACTCCAGCGTTATGGCCTGTCCTTCGAACTCTGCCTGCCAGGCACCCTGAATCAGGACCTGTTTCGACGGTGTCCTGTTACTCGCGCAGGCCACCGCCATCAGACATATCGCGGCATAGGCGGTCAATCGTTGTGCGCGCTTGTGTACACGCATGGATTTGTCTCCCTTCATCACTGTATTGATTCTAGCAGCGAGTGTAATAGACTACGCCCCATTTCACTATGTTCCATTTCACTTCGCCCCGATTTGCCAAACCGAGGACAGGAAGATCACCATGCATGACATCAAGCCAGGGGTGTACCGCCACTATAAAGGCCCGCTATACGACGTCATCGGCGTCGCCAGACACAGCGAGACGGAAGAGCTGCTGGTGGTCTACCGGCCGCAATATGGCGAGCGCGGCCTGTGGGTGCGCCCGCTGAGCATGTTTACCGAGCAGGTCACGGTTGACGGGCGCACCGTAGCGAGATTTGAATTACTGCGGGATTAGCCTGCCTTTCTTTGTTCCTCTTTCGCGGCAATCTTCTCCTGTCGTCGGCGCTTGATGATGACCGACATCGGCTCCCCGATATGGCTTTCACCGCGCTCCCGCGCCAGCTGCATCTGCCGTTCGCGTTCGGCGTAACGCTGAATCTGTTCCTGACTGTGGCGATCATAGCAATGCGGACAGCTGACGCCAGGGCGGAAAAACTCCGAGCGTTTTTCCTCTTCAGTAATCGGCATGCGACAGGCATGGCACTGATCATAGGAACCGCGTTCAAGCTGGTGGTTGACGGTGACACGGTTGTCGAACACAAAACATTCCCCGCGCCACAGAGACTCTTCCTCGGGCACCTCTTCCAGATATTTCAGGATGCCACCCTGCAGGTGGTATACCTCGTCAAAGCCCTGCTGTTTCAGAAATGCCGTGGATTTTTCACATCGAATACCGCCGGTGCAGAACATGGCGACTTTTTTGTGCCTGGCCGGGTCGAGAGTACGCTCTACAAACTCCGGAAATTCACGAAAAGCTTCGGTGCCCGGGTTAACGGCATGCTCAAAGGTACCGATTTCGTATTCGTAGTGATTGCGGGTGTCTATGACCAGCACTTCCGGATCGGCAATCAGCGCGTTCCAGTCTTTGGCCGGCACATAGGTGCCCACGATATGACAGGGGTCGATATCATCCACGCCCATGGTGACAATCTCATTCTTGAGTTTGACCTTGGTGCGATAGAACGGGTTGTCATCGGTGTAGGATTCCTTGGCCTCGACCGGGCCAAAATGCGCTTCGGCGCGCAGCCAGGCCATGACGGCGTCGATGCCCTGACGAGAGCCGGCGATGGTGCCGTTGATACCTTCACGCGCAAGCAGCAAGGTTCCCTTGACCTGATTATCGAGCATGACGCGGTGCAAAGGCCCGCGCAACTCGGCAAAATCCGGTACCCGTACAAACCGGTACAGAGCCGCGACAACAACCGGTCCTGATTGAATTTCTGACATATCCTTTTTCTCCTGAGCTATCTCCGGAACGTAAATCCGGCGCTAAAAACGCGCGCATTTTACACCAGATCCAGCTCATGCTCATTGATTATGCGCAAAAACGCATCACCATACTCTGTCTCTTATACACATCTCCGAGCCC
>CAJXPR010000007.1 GCA_913058135.1 uncultured Gammaproteobacteria bacterium | reverse complement strand
CATGATAGGTGTCCGCTTAAAAATAGGTGGACACTATCGAATCAGGAGCACATCGATTCAAGATGTGATGGCCGGACGCTTACGAAGTAACTGTATCTCCTAAGTATCAGATTGTAATTCCTAAAGAAATTAGAGAGTCCATGGGTATTGTGTCAGGACAAAAAGTCCAGATAATGTCCTACCAAGGGCGAATTGAAGTGATCCCTCTAAAGCCAATTAAGCAAATGAGAGGCTTTCTTAAAGGGATTGATACTTCCGTTACCAGGGAAAACGATCGGATATGAATGTCGTTGATTCATCGGCTTGGTTGTCGTATTTCGCCAGCGACAGGAACTCTGCAATATTTTCTGAGCCAGTTGAAAAACTATCTGAGCTACTTGTTCCTAGCATCACGATCACAGAAGTATTCAAGAACGTATTGCGACAGCGTGGGGAAGAAGCGGCTTTAATTGTCACCGCCCATATGAAACAAGGGAAAGTAATACCTTTGGATTCAGAGCTGGCAATGGATGCAGCTAAATTCGGCATTCTTCACAAACTACCGTTGGCCGATAGTATTATTTTCGCTACAGCTCAGAAGTACTCGGCTGTGATATGGACTCAGGATAGTGACCTCGAAGGTTTGTCGAATGTCAGATACATTTCCAAGAACAACACATAACAATCCGCTCCAGAGCGACCAAAGCATGTCGTCATGCCTTTTGCATCCGCAAAAGCCACGCCAACATACTTTGGCGCCTGAGCAGGGGCGTTATGAAACCCGAGTGAAAGTGATGCTAAGAATCCGCTTAATTTTGATCTGGTACCGACTAACCCTTCCATTTCGGCGTTTTCGGGCTAACCGTTTAAAGCCTATAGAGCCTAGTGTTAGAGGCGGTGAAAGATTTGAATTAGCGGAAGACAACATTACTCATGGGTTAACCTCATGGAAAGCGCCTTTCACTGGTGATTTTGAGTGCAAAATTCCGAAGGGAACATTGCTAGAGGTTCTTAGTGACTCAGTTCCGCATGCAAAAGGATTCTATTGCAAGCCTGTTGAATACGAGAAGTTTGAAGCCGAGTATGTGCCAGAGTCAGATCGGAAAAATTCCCGGTATGGCGGTTATGCCTTTGTTTTTATGAAAAGCGATATTGGCACCTTATTAAAATAAGTTCATAACAAGCACCTTCAAAGTGACGCGCACGCGCGCACTTGAGGTGAGCGTTATAGCTCTTGAGGGACTCAACATGAGCGTCGAAATGGATTTGTACAATGCTGCCGTTGATCTTATACAGAGGCGGTACCCACAGGGTTGGGGAGGTGCGGCGGCTGTTAGAACTTCGAGCGGGCGAATGCTCACCAGTGTTGCCCCTGACACAAAAAATGATGCGCTCGCTCTTTGCATGGAGGTTGGAGCATATCTTGAAGCACATAAGCTCGACGAGTCTGTTACTCATTCGCTATGTATATATCGTGATGATGAAGACTCAAGCTTTAAGATACTTACGCCTTGCGGTATATGCCAAGAACGTCTTGTTCACTGGGGCGGTGATACCCTCGCAGCAGTTACAAACTCAGACAACAAGCTCATTTTCAAGTCTGTCAGAGAGCTTCAGCCTTTTCATTGGTCGGAGGTCAACGGTGGCGAGCTATAACAATACGTTTCAGTTCGTGTGGCCTAGCGGCCACACCGGACGCAGACAAGCTGCGCCGCTGAACCTCTGGCGTTATGCGGCTTGACGCTGTTGCGCAACGCGCTACACTATAAATCATGATCAAGTCTTTCAAGCACAAGGGATTGCGCCGTTACTACGAGACCGGGAGCACACGCGGCATCAGGCAAATCACGCCAAACGGCTAAGAATGCAGCTGGCGGCCCTTGATACCGCAGTTGAAATAGCTGATCTGGATATTCCTGGATACGGATTGCACCCACTCAAAGGGGATCGAAAGGGTATATGGGCCATTACCGTAAGCGGAAACTGGCGGCTTACTTTCGAATTCTCAGTTGGCAATGCGTATCTTCTTGATTATGAGGATCACCAATGATGTCTATGCACAACCCCCCACACCCCGGAGAATCCATTCTGGCTACGTACATGGAACCCCATGGACTGAGCTGCCGGTATTTGGCCGAACGGCTGGACGTGTCTCCATCCACATTGAGCCGAATTCTCAAGCAACAGAGCGGTATCAGCCCGGAAATGGCATTGCGGCTCTCTAAAGCTCTAGGACGTACACCGCAGAGTTGGCTGGCCATGCAAGACGCTTATGACCTGTGGCATGCAGGTAAGACCATCAAATTGGATAAAGTTCATAAAGTTGAGCTCACCGCTGCATAACCATGCGATTAACTTCGCGCTTTCCGCGCCGGTCAACAGCTGCGGCGTTGCCGGTTATCTAGGGTGTTATGTGCCTGTCGCCTCGCCAGCAATTGCATATTAAATCTTCAGGGAGTACAATCAGACGTACATCCATTTGTACGGTATATCGCCATGTCAAAGTTTAGAGTTGATGAAGATATTCGCCCTTTATCGGATTTTCGGGCAGGAATAGCATCGTTTGTGAAGCAGATAAACGAGACCCAGCGTCCTATGGTGCTGACCCAGCGTGGCCGTGGAGTGGCGGTTCTGGTCGGAGTGCATCAGTATCAACGCATGCAGGAGCGCTTGGAGCTGCTCGAAGATATTCATCGTTCGGAGGCGCAGATTGAGGCGGGCGAAGGCGTTCCTCATGCCCAGGCAAAGGATATGATTTTGAGGAACTTGCGTCAGTGAATCTGGAATGGTCCCCGCTTGCACTTGAGCGCGTCAGTGAAATTGCCAGCTATATAGCTTTAGATAAACCTTCGGCGGCGGAAACGTGGGTGGACGGATTATTCGAATCGGTGGAGCGCCTAAAGTCGTACCCGAAGAGCGGGCGCAAAGTTCCTGAGGTTGGCATTGAGCGAATTAGAGAAGTCGTCTACGGCGCATACCGAGTAATTTATGGCGTCGATGAACGCGCCGGAAAAATTTCTGTGCTTACGGTTCGCCGAGGCAGTGAAATGCTTCGGGCAGAAGAGCTCGAATTGTAAAGCACATAACAATCAGTTGCAGACCGACAACAAGCACTACGCATCCTTTGTGTTACTCGCTGCCGCTCAAACAATAACACAAAAGCTGCTCCACACCTGTCGCGGCTGAACTGGGCGTTATATGCCAGAGAGCACGAAATCGACAGCAGCGATAATTTCAGATCGGTAATGAGTAAGATCACAAAATTCACGGCCAAGCTGCTTACGATCTATACCAGCCATATCTTGCACCATTGCTGTAAAGCCGTTGCCATTTATATCCAGCACAGGGTTCAGCTTTGAAATGGTGATATTAGCGACTGACTCCGAAGGACTTAGGGGCACCACAATGGTAGTACGCAGATCGTCAAGCAGGTTGCTTTGGATATCCAACAAATAAGGGAACTGCTCGCGGCTAGTGGGATTCGGGTTCTGATAGACAACGAATTGAGCCATCAGAACTTCCTTACAGATTCGCTAAATGTCCCATTCTTTTCGACATGGTCGTTATAGGCCTGGATAGCCGAAGCGTTTTCCTGGCGCCATTGAGCCCGCCGCTTTGTGCGCAATTGCTCGGTAAGTGCTTGTTCAAGCGTCGCTGACAAATTGATTTTCAGGCTTCTTGCCTGGCTAAGTAAGTCACTGTTTATGCTTACATTGGTCGGTTTTTTCGGTGCTTCAACATTGTAGAGATGTGTCATGGTACAAGCCTCCGCATAGCTCATGCACATAGTTTATGCGCATAGTAATTGCCGTGCAAGGCACATAACAATCAGATTAACTACGCGCCCTTCGGGCGCCGGACAATGGCTACGCCATCGCCGGTTATCAAAGGGCGTTAGCTGTCAAACTCGCAGCAAGTACGCGTAGCCGGACCCCTGCTGGAGTGATACTATAGTGACACTTCAGGAGGGGTAGCCCATGAAAGTTGAACTAGTCACCAACCTCAAGCGTCACGCAACGAAGATCCTGGCTGATTTACACAAAAGCAAAGAGGCCGTCCTGATAACCGAACATGGCCAGCCGTCCGCCTACCTGGTTGATGTTCAGGACTATGAGTTTATGCAGCGCAGACTGGCGCTGCTGGAAGGATTATCCAAGGGAGAGCGGGCAATTCTGGAGGGCAAGACAACCCCCCATAGCGAAGCCAAGGAGCGGATGCAGAAGTGGCTGAAGTAATATGGACAGACCCGGCGTTGGACCAGTTAGAGGAGATCGCGGAATACATTGCGCTGGATAAGCCAGACGCGGCATCCAACCTTGTGAAGGCGACCTTCTCTACAGTTGAACGGCCTGAGCAATTTCCGGAGTCTGGCCATGCTCCACCAGAGCTGACTGATTCGATCTACCGGGAGCTGTATGTTAGACCTTGCCGGATTTTCTATCGCAACGAAGATAACGTTGCTCTTATCCTGCACGTCATGAGAGAAGAAAGGCAGCTACGCAGACTTCTATTAGAACCTGAGTTGGACAGCTAACCATCAATTGCACGCGACCAGGCAAGCTGGCGCGTAAATAGGGGTGTTAGGGATCTGTACGTAGGTAATCGCCAACCGTCATTGCGATTTCCGGGTACATCTGGATCAGTTTTTTATCGCCCGTGATCAGTTTAAGGTTCAGCGATTTTGCCAGAGACACAAACTCGCAGTCATAGGCTGAACAGCCGCTCTCGGATGCAAGGACCAGGACATCCGTAGAGTTAACGGAGTATTCGTATTCAGCAAGCTGTTGCTCCGCCTGCGATTGCATAGCGATAGCGGTGCTCAAATCAATAATGCCTTTTCTGACATACAGTGCCAGTACGTTCCGGAATTCACTTCGCCATAACAAAGGTGCAACCCAATCGGGATCTTTGTGCAGCAACGAGACTACATCATCGGTTTGTGCAGTCGGCAGATACAGGTATGCGATGGTGTTGGTGTCCGCTACAATCATTCTCTGCCCTGGTTTTTGGCTGCTGTGATTTCGTCAGTTTCCAGTCTGACTGCTACGCGGCGGCGCAGCTCGCCTGCTCTATTGGCAAGTTCAGCCGCAGAGAGCCGAGTTGGTTTATATGTCTTTTCCAGGCAATGAATCAGCTCGCTATTAACGCTTCTGTGGTGCGCATGGGCTGCCTGCTTCAGTTGCTCGTAAAGATCGTCGGGTATGTTTTTAAAGGTGATGGTGGCCATGGTCAAGTCTCGTGCGGTTCCAAAACGGTTCCATTATGGTTCTGGCTTGCGTGCTTGTCAATCCACCCTAACCATCAATTGCACGCAACCAGCTGCGCTGGCGCGTGAATACGGGCGTTATGTTCCTCGGGAACTTTGAGAAATGAACAGCCAAGCCTTTCATAGACCCAAAAAGTTCATTGCTGTGGCAGTTTGCGTTTTTGGCTTGCTGGTTCTCTACTTTTTTATAAACGAGGCAAGAAAAGAAATCTATTTTCTATGCAGTAATTTCGGTGCAGGTGATTCATTTGGTCACGTAGTTCGCCAACTGGATACAGTAAACTTGTCCGAGTACTCAATAGAAGAAACGGAACAAGGAAAGCGGATCATTCATAGCAGTAAACTCAATTTACATATAGTCAGCTGCAATATCGAACTGAACCTTCAAGACGAGGTCGTTTCTGTTTCGTATGGTTAAACATAAAAGAATGCTAGATGGTGCGCCATGACTGATTACTTTGGTTCTTGTCTATGTGGCACTGCAAGATTCAAAGTGCAGGGGGAGTTCGACAGCTTTTACCTTTGCCACTGCCAGCATTGTCAAAAAGATACGGGGTCTGCTCACACGGCAAATCTATTTTCGCAGTCGGAATGATTTTATGAAAACCCAATACTACACAGCTTCAAGCCTCGATGGATTCATTGCGACGGAAGATGATTCTTTGGATTGGCTTTTCCCATTGTCAGATATTAGCGAGTCCAGTTATCCCGAATTTATTGCCGAGATCGGCGCCATAGCTATGGGATCTACAACGTATGAGTGGATACTCGCGCATTCAGGCGAGGTTTCAGCTGAAACGGGAATGGCATGGCCATATAGTCAGCCAGTTTGGGTCTTCACTACTCGGGATTTGCCGACGATAGTTGGTGCTAATGTAAATTTTGCCAAGGGCGATGTGCGAGACGTCCACAAGCAGATGTCCGAAGCGGCAGGCTCTAAAAATATCTGGATCGCGGGCGGAGGTGATCTGGCCGGACAGTTCTACGATGAGCAATTGCTGGATGAGTTGATTGTTCAAGTTGGCTCGGTAACTTTAGGCAAAGGGAAGCAAATTTTACCGCGCAAGATCGTTCAACCTCCTCTGCGGTTAATGTCAACTAAGCCAATGGGTAGCGGGATGATTGAACTCCGCTATGAGGTAATTTATGCCTGACAATCCACATCAATCGCTCCCGGTGGCCGCTGGGACAGCCAAAACGCTTCGCTTTTTTTTAGCCGCCCTTGTGCATGTTTAATTAAGTATGGAAGAAATTCTGAATAAACTTACAGGCTACACATTCGCGTTGAGAGATGCTTTAGAGCGCACAAATGAAGCAAATGAGCGGCCGAAAATCACTAAGCATTTGGCCGCAGCAGCCGAAATGTATGCACTTTTATATATGCATCAAACTAGCGATGCTATAGCTCATATTGTTAAAGTAGAGAATCGAATTCATGGTTGGTCATATCTTTCCGGTAAGAATGGGGAAAAGGTCACAAAAAAATGGATAGAGTTTGTCGACGCGGCAGGAATCGAGCTATGAAGCAAACAACAAGACCTGACAGTCGTGACCGGCGTACCACCAGCAACTGGATTGGGCGCTATGAGGTATAGGAGAATTCAGTGTTACTCGAGGTAGCGATACTAGACGTTAAGCCAGGTCAGACTACTGATTTTGAGGCCGCATTCAAAGCAGCTCAAATGATCATTGCGAGTATGGAGGGGTATCAGTCCCATCAACTGCAGCGATGCCTGGAAGACGCCAACCGCTACATCCTGTTGGTTCACTGGGACACCCTGGAACACCACACGGTTGGCTTCCGTGGCTCGGAGCAGTATCAGGAGTGGCGTGCGCTGCTCCACCATTTCTATGATCCCTTTCCAGCCGTCGAGCACTATACGCCGGTTTTTGAAGGTCAAGCTTAAAGGACTGTGATGGCAACCGAAAAAATTAACTATATTGAATTGCCAGCGACCGACATCGAAGGAACAAAGCACTTCTTCGCCAAGGCATTCGGCTGGGAGTTTATTGATTATGGCCCTGACTATACGGCGATTTCTGGTGCTGGACTTGACGGTGGCTTTTACAGGTCAAACTTACGCGCTACTATCGATACCGGCAGCGCGCTTGTGGTTCTGTATAGCGAGAACCTGGAGTCATCACTTGCGAGGGTTGAAAACGCAGGCGGCATTATCACAAAGCCCATATTTTCCTTTCCGGGCGGCCGCAGGTTCCATTTCGCAGATCCAAGCGGTAATGAGTATGCGGTATGGTCAGAATAAGCGAAATAGCCACTCGGGTACTAGGTCTGATTACAGAACAAGCGTTCGCGGAAGGCGCGTGGGAAAAGCTATTCGCTACGGTTCTGGCGCCGAATCGGGCGTCAGCACGAGTGCTTGAGAATAATGGCTATCAATTGGAAGGTGTGCTAAAACATGAAGTTGTCAAAGATGGTCGCATTTTCGACGTACTTCATTATGCCAGGCATCGCACGTAACGATCGTAGAAAGTCCGACCCTGCTCGCCCGGCTAATCACTTCGTTCGCAGCGCCGTGGCGGGACGCTAGCCAAACAGGAGATACTGTATGAAAGGACAAAAAAACCAACGAGGTAAAGCAGAAAATCCTTTAGCGCTTGGGATCGGGGTTGGTGTCGCTATAGGAGTGGCGTTAGGCGTAGCGCTCGAGAGCATAGCCCTCGGTATTGGAGTTGGTGTCGCAATTGGCGCTGCAATCGCGACAACTCAAGGTAAAAAGAAAGACGATGCCAGCTCTGAAAAGTGAGCGATAAAGGCTTTTAAACATAGGGGTATGGCGTTATGAGTCATTGCCCACCATCGAGTATGGAGAATCGGACATGAGCGCTCGGAAAACAGGCTTCGGGATTCTTGCAGGTTTATGAGTCTTTAGAGAAGTGAAAGCACCGAATCGTACAGTGCGAATACTGAGAGTGGTCATGCCTATCGTGGCGCTGGTGTGTCTAGTGGTGTTTCCACCCTGGGATGGCATATTGGCGTGGATAGAGCCATTACCAGATACGGTGGAAGAGCAGGTAGACAGTGCTGTTGGCCATGGCCTGGATGGCATCGTCGTTTACGTGGATCAATCGGGAAAAGCGCCGGTACACTATTCTGCAGGATGGAAAAACAGAGCGACCGAACAGCCAGCTGATCCCCATACCTTATTCAAGATAGCCAGCATCAGTAAACTGTATATTGCAGTTGCTACCGCCAAATTGATCAATAGTCAAAAATTGTCTCTTGATGGCTCGCTTGCCGACTACTTGCCCGAGCTTGCAGAAAGAATAGAAAATTCGGAGCGAATTACCTTGAAAATGTTACTTGGGCACCGAAGCGGGATCCCCAATTTCACCGATCAAGAAGAGTTCGATTGGTTCGCATCCTCGACCGACAGCGCTCGGGGGCTGGAATTGCTACTGGATAAGCCCGCTGATTTTGAACCTGGTGCTGACTATAGCTATTCCAATACCAATTATCTGTTGATCGGTAGCATTCTCGACAAGACATTAGGGTATGGTCACCAACAATATATCAAGAATGAAATCTCAGTCCCACTCGACCTTACTCATACGTTTGGTTCACTCAGCCAGACAAAAATCGAAGATGTAGTGAGTGGCTATCACTATCCATATGAGGATGACCTGCGAGAGATTGAATATACAGCGCCGGGTGGATCAATGGTCGCAACAGCACAGGACGTTGGCGCATTTTTGAGGGCATTGAATGACGGTTCGTTGCTGAACAGTGATGAACAAGCGATATATTCCTCCGTTTACGAATACAGTCACGCCGGCTGGCTGCCGGGATACCAGAGTATCGCACGCTATCACGAGGACATTGATACGGTAGTCATTCAGTTTGTAAATACAACCAGTGGCAGCGGGAATGCGGAGTTGACATCCAATGTTGTCTACAGCCGTATCGTTCGGCTGCTGCGCAAACAATAGGATCGACTTAGAACAAGCGCGTGAATACAGGCGTTATAACTTTTGTCAGGGACTAAGTTGCCTATCATTGTTATGGGGAAATGACATGAATCTCAGAAAAAGGTCAATTTTAGGAAACCTTGGCTGGGGTTTTGCCGCAGACATACTGCTATTAGCTGCAGCTCTGCCGATAATGGCTATCTTTGCAAGCTCTTCTTTTTCTAATGCATACATCATCGCTTTTGTACTCTTCTTCACCGTTCTGACATCAGTTATTGTTTGGAGAAGGTCCAAAAAGAGAACCAGAAGTTAGGCATACTGGAGAATACGAATGCGCACAATCAGCAAGGCCAGGCTCGCGGCACTGATCGTAACGATGATATCGACAGCGTGCGCTTCTGCCCACCATGGATTGGATGCTTTTGACCAGACCGAAGTCATAGAGCTGAAAGGCAGGGTGGTTGGGTTTGAGTTGAGGAATCCTCACTCGGTGCTTTTTATCGAGGTCGGGAACCCTGATGGATCTCGCACCGCGTGGGAGATTGAAGGCGGGGCTGCGAGAGGGATCATTGAAGCTGGACTGAGCCGAGCGTTTCTATCGAGAGGTCCCACAGTTAGGGTCACTGGATTTAGATCCAGGGACACGTCATGCCAGCCTAGATGCCTTGCGGCAGGACGTAGCTTCGACTTCGACAGGTAGGGGGAAAACGGTCAGACGGAAATACATGCACAGGCCTTTTTTACTGCTGAGAATCTGGGTGCAATGGAAGCAGTTCACGATCGGTTCTTCGAAGAGTTCCACCAGCGCAGAAATAGGCTGCAAAACGAAGTTCTAATTCGTGAGTTTTTTGAGTCCTGTGGTATATCGTCGACTACCTTGTGAGGATGGAGCGAGGATAGGGGGCGTTCTGTGCGCCGGTCCTGAAAATTATGTGTGATATCGTAAAACAAGAATCCGCTCCTCAGCATGCCCTGGAATTTAAGGAGTGGCGTATTCGTGAGTGGGGGCTGGAAAGCGAGTCGCGTTACGATAGCGACGATCGCGACTCAGTACCGCAGCAACTCCTTTACGTGGCGGATGGTAAGCTATTAGGCGGCCTCGCGTTCACGCGCTTCAAGAGCCCCTGCGGAGAAGACCTGGCGCTTTGGGTTAACTCCGTTATTGTTTCATGCGAACATCGAAAAAAGGGCATCGGGAGCGCGCTTGTTCAAAGAGCCGAGAGAGAGGCGAAGAGTTGCGGCGAGCCAGACCTTTTTGTATACACGGATACTCCCCAGCTCTACACTAGAAACGGCTGGTTAGTTCTAAGCGAGCAGGATGGCCATACCGTACTCAAAGCGGGTTCCTTTGAGGTAGAGTAGCTTGTCATCTGCATCTGGCAACGGGTTCAACTTTGACATAGTAAGACATCTGTATTTTGAGCGATCCTGGAGCACCATCCATGTTTTCCGGCCTTAGTGCGTTTCCCTTGACTCCAATGAATGAGCACGGCTTGGACGAGGCGTCATTTGTTCGTTTAGTCGAACGACTGGTTGCTGCCAACGTTGATTCCATAGGCGTGCTGGGCTCGACGGGCAACTATGCTTACCTGACCATGGCCGAGCGCGCTCGCGTGGTGAGACTGGCGGTGGAGCACGCCGGCAAGATCCCGGTTATCGTGGGTGTTGGCGCAATGCGTACCCGCGACGTTCTGGCTCTGGCTGACGATGCCCAGTCTGCCGGCGCAGCGGGATTGCTGTTGCCGCCAATGTCTTACCAGATACTGTCTGCGGATGAGGTTTTCGGGCTTTATCAAACCGTCGCACGGGCAATTTCACTGCCGCTGTGTGTTTACGACAATCCCCGTACCACACAGTTTCTATTCAGCGACGAGCTTCATGGCCGGGTAGCTCGGCTTCCGAACGTGGCTTCTATCAAGATTCCCGGCACGTCCAAGGATCCTGTTGAGGCAAAATCGCGAGTTGAACATCTTCGCGCACTGATTCCCTCACACGTCACTATCGGCGTCAGTGGGGATGTTTTTGCCGCCACTGGGCTGAATGTCGGTTGTGATGTGTGGTATTCCGTGATCGCGGGCGTATTTCCCGCTACCGCGCTCGCAATTGCCCGTGCAGCGCAGGCCGGGAATGCTCAGGAAGCGACGCGTTTGTCGGACCGGCTACAGCCGCTGTGGGACTTTTTTGGCGAATGCGGAGGTAGCTTGCGGGTCGTCGCGGCCATAGCGGAATTGCAGGGGCTTGTCGAACAACCGTGTTTGCCACTGCCACTCAAAGCTTTGAGTGGCGAGTGGCGACAACGGCTTGCGAACTTGATCGATGAACTGGGTCTATCCTGAGCCCCGAACCTGATCAGGGCCGGCTGACGCGCAGAATACGCCCGTCTTCCTGATCAGTGGCCAGGAGAAGCGAGCCGTCGTCATCAACCTCCACGTCACGGGTGTGTCCCACATCGGACAGAAGCCGTTCCTCGGCCTCGACCCGCCCGTCTTCTCCCAGTGAGATGCGCACGAGGCCCCCGGCCACGAGGGCCGAGATCAGATAGTCGCCCTCCCACTCCTGAAACATGTCGCCTTCGTAAACGACAAAGTCGCTTGGTGCAATCACGGGATCCCAGAAGTATATTGGCTCCACCGCGTTCTCAATCGTTGCTTGCCCCGTGCCGACCGGCTCACCGCCGAACTGCTCGTAGCGCTCACCGTAGGAGACCAGAGGCCAACCATAGTTCTGGCCCGGCTCAATGCGATTGATCTCATCGCCGCCTTGCGGACCCATCTCCAGCACCACGAGCTGACCGTCGACGACCTGCGCGCCCTCGATATTGCGATGTCCATACGACCAGATCGAGTCGTTAGCGTCCGGGTTACCAACAAACGGGTTGTCTTCCGGGATCGAGCCGTCGGGATGAACGCGAATGGTTTTCCCCAAAGTCGTCCCGAGTTGCTGCGCGAGCGGGCGGTTCTCAAAGGTAAAGCGCTCTCCTGTGGTTATGAAGACATGACCCTCCTCATCAAATGCGATACGGCTGCCGTAATGGAGTGGTTCGGGAGCGGGTGGTTCCTGCACCCAGATGTCCTCAAATCCCTCGATCGCGGAAAAATCGTCGGCAAGCCGTCCGCGCCCGACGGCAGTAGCCGACATGGTATTGCCGTCGGCATTGGTGCCGGTGGGCTTGGAGTAGGAGAGGTAGACCATGCGATCGTCAGCGAAGTTCGGACCGGTTTCCACATCAAGCATCCCGCCCTGTTGCTCGTTATGTACTTCCGGCGTACCACTGAGCGGCGCCGACAGTTCACCATTGGACGTAAGGTGACGCACGGTGCCAGTGCGTTCGGTTACCAGATAGCCCGAGTCCCCCGGTAGGTTCTCTATAGCCCACGGATAGACAACGCCAGAAACGACGGTTTCAACGTCGAGGTCAATCGGCGTGGCGACGATGGGCGCACGAAACTGCTCGTCGAAGCTCGGTGGGTAGGAGGTGGTGCGCTCTCCCCAATCGAAATCGGTGTCACCGTTCTGGCCCGTCTGTGCCGAAACAGATGCGGCAAGCAGCAGTGCGGCAGCAGCCACCGGGCATGAGGTATTTGCCATCTTTTGTCCTCCTTGTATGCAGCGGTATCGTGTAGATTCTCTCGAGGCTGGATGCGCTCTCGAAGACGCAAGGTTTACCACTCTAAATTTTTGCGTCTCACTACACTGTTCGCTCGCTAACGGACCGCGCGATCTGGGGGTCACTGCTCACCCTCCTGGCTTTTCGTGTGCGATCGAACAGACTCTGTTTTCTTTTTTGTTTAGGGTCAGACATGTCTTCAAAAACTAAATCCGAAGGCAATTGGAGGTAGTTCAACCAGAAACTAACAGTTTGATGCGTTGACCAACACGCGAGGAGGATCACCTATGAGACTCTCACAACCCATTTCCATTCTGGCGCTCGCCGTTGCCTCAGCCACGGTAGCAGCTCAAACTCAAACACAAGACGACTCCGTTGATGTCATTGCCCTCAGCGAGTGGAATTACGACACCCTGTACGACGAGAGTGGCATGACAGCCCAAGCTTTGATGGACACAGAAGTCTTTGGTCCGGATGGTGAGGAAATTGGCAATATTGAGAACGTGCTTCTGAATGATAGTAACGAGATCGCAGCCGTTATCGCCCAGGTTGGCGGCTTTTGGGACATCGGCGACACGCATGTCCTGGTCCCGTGGGAACAGGTAGAAGTCAACGAGGATGGCGTATCGATTCCGGTCCGTGAAGACAATGCCGAGGACTATGGCCTGTTCAATGAAGAGTATATTACAGAAGCAGATCTGTCTTACATCACACAGGTTGAAGATGACGCCACTACGGGCCCACGAATCTGGAAACTCTCCGATCTGATGGATGACTATGTAAGTCTGGATGACGGTAACGGGTACGGCCTTGTAGACGATGTACTGTTTACCGAAGACGGCAATATACAGGCAGTCGTCGTTAACGCTGATGGCGCATACGGTGGCGGAGCCTACGCCTATCCCTTTTATGGGTTCGACTACGGCTGGGACCCCGGCTACAGCGCATATACACTGCCCTACGGGGACACGGACCTGGAAAATGTATCAGCGTTTGACTACGACGAATACGATGGTTTTTGGCAATAGCATGACCGGTTCAGATAGACGGTTATCCGCTCGGCCAATCATCGATATTTAGCTGATATGTGGAGAAAATATTATGAGGAACAGAATCGCACTTGCAATTGCAATTTCGTTGGGCAGTGGACTGGCGCTTACCGGTACGGAAGTGCTGGCCCAGCAGCAGGGTCCTGGATCGCAGCAGCCCGGTGCGTCCTCGCAAGGCGAAGACATCGTCACCAGCGAATCCATGGACCAGCAGGACCTGTACGAGAATGGTATCAGTCTTGATAACCTCCTTGGCGGCGATGTGGTCGATCGCTCAGGGAACACCGTCGGTAGTGTTGAGGATTTTGTCGTCGGAGCAGACAGTAGCCGTGTTGTAGGCCTGATTGTTGAAACAGGCGGCTTTCTGGATATAGGCGACCACCACGTGCTCATTCCCTTTGATGAGGCAAATATCCGCGGAGAAAACGAAGTGCAGGTGGACGTCAGTGGCAGCACTGCCGAAGAGCTGAGCATGTTCAGGGAAATCGAAGGCCAGTCCCTAAGGAACAGCAAGTCGCGTGCTTCGGAAATCCTGGGTGGTCTTGCCTATTCTGACGGCGAGCCTTATGGACATGTCGAAGATTTGATCTTCAACAGCGACGGTGACATTCTGGCGACGGTCGTGCAGACCGATGTCATGTATGACAGTGATTACCTGTATGCATGGCCCTACTATCGGCCGAATCAAGGTCCATACGATGTACCTGCCGATGAACGCTATTTTTTTGGAGAGGAGCCGATCGACCGTGACCAGCTGCAGGGCGCCGAGGCCGATTCGCAGTAGACGTTACGTTCGTCACCAACCGTGGTAACCGCCTTTGGTTGCCACGGCCCTCCAATTACATCCTCCTCGCTGGAACTGGCAGCCAGAAGATTCAGATTTCTGTCAACGCTATCTGATAATCAGCGGTCTAAAAATGATCCCTGCAAGTTGTTCCAGAAATTGAACTGTATCCTGCGCGTCCGACTTCGAAGAAGGATATAGTGCTTTTGCCTGATCAGATTTGAAGCGGTTCTCTGCAATCTGCCTTATACTGTTGCCGAAATCGGCAGATGTCGCCCTAAAACCGTCAAAAATAAAAAGGAAGAAAAGCTAATGCCAATAGCTCTTGACCATATAATGGTCCCTTCAAAGAATAAGGAGCTTGCGTCAGGGAGTCTTCCGCATGGTGCCGATGATGGGCAGGTCAATATCAGCCTGGGCGGCAAGATAATTTATTGTGATGAGTCAGACGGGCGCGTTCTGGAATTGTTGACAAAGAGCTATGCGCGTGTCGGCTTGCCACGCAGAAGAACCAAATTATGAGCGAAAGATTGCGTAGTCTTGGCCTGGTTCCGTTTTTTATCCAACAACTGGCGGACACCAGTGTATTTGAGGAACGCCTCGGACGCGTCATGTCGGTTCAGCGTTCCAGAACGACAGTTGCCTGCGAGTCGGGCGAGCGAGTGGTAGAGCTATCATCTGCCTTGCGACTGTCAGCCCCGATTGATAGACCAGTCGTGGGAGACTGGATTGTTCTTGATGAGTCTTTATCCAGAATCGAACGGGTTCTGGACCGGAAGAGTCTCTTTAAGCGACTGGGTGCGGGTAGTAACCATGAAATACAGCCAATAGCCGCCAATATAGATACCCTTTTTATCGTCACGTCCTGTAACGAAGAGTTCAAAGAGTCGCGGCTGGAGCGCTATCTGGCATTGTGCGCCGAAGCTGGAGCAACGCCGGTGATCGTTCTTACAAAAGCCGACCTCGTTGACGATCCGGGCATCTTTGTCGATCGTGCCCGTAGCGTCCAGGCCGGGGTTCCGGTCGAAACCGCGAATGCTCTTGACCCCACGACTCTCGATGGGGTTCGAGCGTGGATTGATAGCACATCTACGGTTGCCCTCGTGGGCTCATCGGGGGTTGGCAAGTCCACACTACTCAATACTCTGGCAGGGCACTCATTAGCTGCTACCAGCGGAATTCGTGAGCAGGATAAGAAGGGACGCCACACGACGACACATCGTGAACTACATATACTGCCCTCCGGAGGATTGCTGATCGATGTCCCGGGTATGCGGGAGCTGAGGGTGGCCGAACTGGATCAGTCAATCGCAGCTGTTTTTGGGGATATACAATTATTGGCAGCGCAGTGTCGGTTTGCTGATTGCAGGCATGAAACTGAACCCGGCTGCGCCGTGATGCGAGCAATTCAGGAAAATGAGATTGATGCTCGTAGATTGGCCAATTATAGAAAGCTGATGCGTGAGAACGCCCTGGCGACAGCTACCTTGGCTGAAAAACGCTCCCAAGGCCGGGAATTTTCGAAAATGGTCAAAGAGGGCAAGCGTATAAAGCAGAAGAAGGCCGAAACGTGAGCGTTCATAACAAAGTTACGCACAGCAGCGGGCTCAACGTCTCTCCATGCGAACAACGGACACCAATGGGCTGAGTTTCAAAGAGATGAGTGCGCCGAGAGATCACCGCACAGCGCTGACAGCAACTTCGGCGAGTGCTGCCTCCAGCGCCGGTGCCAGGTCGCGCAAATAATCAGCATACCTTTACTCTGCGAATCTTTCAGAGACGACGTGGCTCATCGGTATAACTTCTGTCACGGCACCCCGGCGCGTAAACATCGTGTCGCGGTTCCACCAGGTGACGAGGACCGCCACGACCACGAGGATGATCGTATCCCAGGGTTGGGCATCCGGCCAGAACGGGTTGATCAGTTGCCAATGGAACAACATGGGCCAGAGCAGACTGCCTCGGGCACTGTTAAATATCGGCGTCACCAGCACCGCCAGGGTCACGTTGCCGACGAAAAAGGGGAGGAAGTTCCAGTTGGCGTACACAGTGCTGGACAAAAAGAATGCAGGCAGATGCCAGAGCCCCCATGTGGCGCCGATGATGAGGCCCGCCCAGATCGGCGCCATGTGGCGCTGCAGCAGGGGCTGCATCACGCCACGCCAGCCGAATTCTTCGATCGGTCCCAGCATCAGCATCATGAATAAAACTGCCACGGCCGGACCCAGCCCCTCCGGCGGCAACGGCGCCAAAAGTGGGCCACCCTTTATGAGGGATCCTGCGACAAAGCCCATCGGCAACAGGACCAGGATAAATACTACCCAGCCCGCAGAACACCGCCACAGCAGCAACCGGGACAGAAAGGCTTTAACGCCGGATGTGCCCGAATAGAATGACACAATCGCAAAGGCAGCAATCGCCGGCGACCAGGTGGCAAGGAAGAAAAATGGATGCGATCCGCTGATCTCCCCAAAGGTCGCGGCGGCAACGTTGGGCGCCAGAATGTAGACCCCGACCACGCCCCATGTGATCGCGAACGTAATTATAAGAAATACGGCGATAGCGGAAGTCGGTATTCGGGACTCTTCTGTCGAACGTAGAGCGATCTGCATGGGAGGCTCCGGGTACGTTGACTTGCAGAATATCACTCTGTCACGATCACGTTTGGACGTTGTTGACCTGTGTCAACGAGGCACAGGATTCACTACCTACGAGGAAGGAAATCATGTATCCAATTTTGGTGATACTGGGATTAGCCCTGATCGTGCTCGCAGCACTGCGACTGTGGGATGAACGTGCCGACCGTCTGGAGTGGGCCCGCCTGGCCACTTCCCAGCCGGCAAGTCCCGCTCTGTATGACCCTGTCATTGTGGCCGGTTTGCCTGAACCGGCGCAGCGGTTCTTTAACTTTGCCATCGCGCCAGACACACCGTTGCTTAACGTGGCCGAAATCGACATGGAGGGAGAGTTCAGTCTGGGTACGCAGGAAAACCCAAACTATCGGCCGATGGACGCCAGGCAGATCCTGGCAGCACCGTTGGGTTTTGTCTGGAAGGCGAAGATGTCTGGGGCTGTGCCGATGTCTGGCTCTGACACAGGGAGCTGGACGCGCTTCCGAATTTTTGATCTGATACCCGTCGCCCGCATGGGCGGTGTTCCGGACCATACGCGGGCCGCTTATGGCCGATACGTTGCCGAGGCTGTATTCTGGACGCCCGCCGCCCTGCTCCCGGGGCCAGGTGTGGTTTGGGAGGCTCTGGGTCAGGACACCGCCCGGGTGACAGTGAGTTACAACGGATTATCACAGTCGGTAGATCTGCAGGTGGATGCTGAAGGTCGTCCTGTGGTGGTCCAATTCATGCGATGGAGCAACGCCAACCCTGAAAAGAAGCATCAGCTTCAGCCGTTTGGTGGAATCTTGTCAGATTTTCGCGAAGTCCAGGGTTTTCGCGTCCCCTTCAAGGTTGAAGCAGCCAACATGTTTGGCACAGACCAGCATTTCGTGTTTTTCAGGGCGACGATTACCGACGTCCGATTCTTGTCCCCAATGTCATGATGTCTGGTGATGCCCGTTATTGATTCACGACGCAGTGATGTGCATCTGGAAATTTACCGATGAAATCCACGACCGCCCGACTTGACCGATTTATTAGCCAACACAGCGGTTTTACGATTGCGGATACGCGTATTCTGATTGCCCAAAAGCGGATTCTGCTGGACGGGTGCCTTGCCGATTCAATTCAACAAAGAGTGACAGAGTTTACTCACGTAATATTGGACGGAAAGTGCCTGCAGGATAATGCGCCGGTTTATATCAAATTGAACAAACCAAAAGGCGTTGTTAGCGCAACAAAAGACAAGATGCACTCTACGGTGCTGGATATTATCGAGCATCCACAGAAAGACCATCTGCACATTGTTGGTCGGCTTGACTTCAATACCACGGGGCTTGTTGTGTTAACCAATGATGGGGCCTGGTCGCGCAAGATCAGTTTGCCCGAGACAAAGCTCGAAAAAACCTATGAAGTGACATTGTCAAAATCGTTAACTGAGGATTATATTGCAGTTTTCCGTGATGGCATTTATTTTGGCTATGAGGATATTACAACACATCCAGCCCACCTGGAGATACTCTCTGATTACAGAGCCAGGCTCTCATTAATAGAAGGAAAGTATCATCAGGTTAAACGAATGTTTGGATATTTCCAGAATGAAGTTTTAGCGCTCCACCGGGTCTCTGTGGGCGGCATCTCCATAGAGGACGTTGAGGTGGGGGAATATAGACATATAACAGAAAGCGAGCGTGAGATAGTCGATCGTCAATGTGTACGTAGTGACTCGTGAGCGATTTCGAAACCTGGGCGCCGTCCCGTCGCGGACACGTTACCCGGGGTTCAACGCTCAAGTCCCAAGACTATTCCTGAAAAGAGTGTAAGGAGGTAACGTGGGCGCGCACCAGGATCAGGTACGTGGGTTTGCGAAATACAATCGAGAGTTCAACCTGTCGTTGTTCAATCAGCTGTCGCTGCTCAGCGAAAATGAGCTCAAACAGGATATGGGTGCGTTTTTTGGCTCAATCCACGGCACGCTGAATCACATCCTGCTGGCCGACAGAGTCTGGCTGGGTCGTTTTGCCAAAGCAATCCCTGACATGTCAGCACTTATCAACGCTGAGCTGGTTCACGAGTTTCACTCATTGCGGCAAGAAGTATGCAGTGACTTCGGCGATTTACTGCGTGAGCGACAGGATACGGATCAGGTTATCACGAGCTGGGCGGAGGAGCTGACAGATGAATTGCTCGCGCAAACGATGCGCTACAGCAATTCAGCCGGCCAGGTGCGAGAGCATCCTGTCTGGCTGGCTGTTGCGCACATGTTCAATCATCAAACACACCATCGCGGGCAGGTAACAACACTGTTGGCCCAGCTTGGTCACGATCCCGGTGTAACCGACTATTTTGCTTATGTACAGTAGCAACCAGGCTGACGCATTGTTCCCGATGCGCGTCACTCGTCGTCTTTGTCTTCCGCACCGCCGAGCCAGTCGCTGCGTAAGCGGGTCGCCTGCTCTCCGGCATCCTCATCAACTTCAATCTCGAAATCGCCACGTACCGGACTCAGTGTCACCGGTACAGTTTTCAACCGGCCATCGCGAAACAACGAGAACTCAACCTCATCGCCGGGGCTGTAGCGCCGCAGCAAGGCATCCAGGTTGCTGCCGATGCGGACCCCATTCAGTGCCATGAGCTCATCACCGGCGTTGATGCCTGCCCGCCATGCAGCGCCGTCCAGACGGGGTGAAAACACCACCGGAGGATTGCCGCGCAGTGAGGCATCCAGTGACACCTGCACCGGATCGTCGCTGGTGTCCTCACGATCCAGCATCCAGCCTATTGACTGCAGCGCGTCAGCCAGCGGCAAGGGTTGAGTATCGTATACCCAGCCGTCCAGTTGTTCCGCGAGGGCGTCACTGCCGGCCGCCGCCAGGCGCTCACGGAAATCGGCATAGGTAAAACCGCCGCCCCCCAGCGGGAAGTCGTCATACAGGGCGGTCATGACGGTATCCAGGCTGCGGGCGCCGTCACTTGCGCGGCGAATCTCCAGGTCCAGCACCAGCCCCAGCAGTCCACCCTGGCTATAGAATGACACCGTGCGGTTGGGTTTGTCCGGAGCACGGTCGGCGCCGCGGTGAAAGCCTTTGGTCCAGGCTTCCAGACTGGCTCGTGCCAGCGTGTCCTGGCTGTAGCCTGGCGCGTCCACCACGCTGCTTATGGCATCGGCCAGCTGGTCTCGGTAATCCTCAACGGGAACCAGACCCGCGCGCACCGGTAGCAATTGATCGTAGTAACTGGTCAGGCCCTCAGCAACCCAGAGCAGTTCGGTGTAGTTGATGTTCTGGTAGTCGTAGCGGTCAATCGCTGCCGGCCGGAAGCGCTTGACGTTCCAGGTGTGGAAAAACTCGTGGGCCATGAGTCCCAGGAAGCCCTGCCAGCGCTCCTCGTCCCAGAATGCGCGCGGATCGGTATGGACGACCGTGCTGTTGTAGTATTCGGTACCGCCGCCAAGGCCGTCGCCGCTGTGCAGCATGAAGAGGTAATAATCCGTTGGCAGGCCACGGTTGGCAGCGCCAAACACCTCGGCCGTGGCTGTCACCAGAGCACTCATATCATTGGCGAGACGCTCTTCATCGCCATCCCAGATGCCGTGAATCAGAAAGTCGATGTCCATGCCGGCCGCTTCAAAGGAGACCAGGTCGAAGGTTCCGGCCTCAATCGGCGAATCCACCAGACGGTCATAATGCGGCGCCAGGAAGCGCCCCGGATCCGGTTGTTCCATGCCGCTGGCGGCCTGCCAGCCATCGGGCAGGTCGAGCGTCAATTCCAGAGGCTGATCGCGAAGCTGGTCGGCATATACAAACACTGCGGCGGGATTCAGAAAAGCATGCTCGCTATCGACGTGGCGTGTGCGATCGGTCAGGCTGTTCGCATACACGCGGTAGCGAACTACAACGTCCCCGGTGCCTGCATCGGGTCTGCTGACCCGCCAGGACGATTTGGCGGTCTGCTCGAAAGCCAGGGCTTCACCGTTGCCATCGCTGACCTCCAGTCCGGACACCGTACCAACGAAATCCAGCACCAGGTACAGACCGGAGCGCCAGACGGGCAGGTGGAAATCCAGCGTATCTCCCGTCACATCGCTGAATCGCGCTTCGATGTTAACCTGTTGCATGGCCCGCTCGGACAGGTCCACGCGGTAGCTCGTTTCAGCGGCGCTAACTGTCCAGCTCAGGCAGACCAGTACGACCGACAGCAGGGCCGCCGTCAGGGTTTGGTGGCTGCGGTTGGCATGTGTTTGCTTGACTCTCATAAACTATCCTCCGATGTGTCTGAAGGATAACCCAAAACCGGGCGGTCATACACCGGTCCGTTGCTGGCGTGCGTCCTCTGCCCGGCAGCGTCTTTGGAGTGGCTTGTCCTCCCCAACCAGCATAAAATCCCGGTAGCTGGTTCCGGGGGTACAAAACATTGCGAATAGTTGAAGTGTCGCCTTCGAAGGTTCCGATGGAGCTGCTTCTTTTGGCGGATCCCTCTGAAGATGCGATCAAAGAGTATCTGGACGACTCAAGATGTTTTGTCGCATATGCCGATGACGTAGCGGTCGGCTCCTGTGTTATCAGGCCTATCGCAGGACAAATGGTGGAACTGATGAATATCGCTGTTTCACCATCCAGTCAAAACCTCGGCATTGGATCGCGCCTTCTGCGAAATGTTATCGATGAGGTGAAGAAGTCGGGTGCAAAAGGTCTGGAAGTCGGGACGGGCACTTTCGGCTACCAACTGAGTTTTTATCAGCGGCATGGGTTCAGAGTTGACCGCATTGACAAGGACTTCTTTTTGCAAAACTATCCGGACCCGATAGTTGAGGATGGGATCCAGCACAAAGATATGCTTAGGTTAACTCTTGAATTTGGTTCTGTAGTTCAAATAGGAGGTATACCACGATGCCTAGAAAACTGATCAGCTCTGGTTCAACGTTTGAGGCGGAAATAGGTTACTCACGGGCAGTCGTTGTTGGCGACTGGGTCTTCGTGTCAGGGACAACCGGGTTTGACTATTCGACCATGTCGATAGCTGACGATGTGGCGACACAGACCGAACAGTGTCTGCAGAACATCGAGGCTGCGTTGCAGGAGGCCGGTTCGAGCCTGCAGGACGTGGTCCGTGTGACTTATGTATTGCCTGATGGTTCCGAGTTTGAGCAGTGCTGGCCTGTCCTGCGCAAGTACTTTGGCGAGATTCGACCGGCGGCCATGATGATATCAGCCGGGCTGGCAGATGCTCGTATGAAGATCGAAATCGAAGTAACTGCTCTGAAAGGTGCCGGCTCGCCATGACCGGTTGACTTAATCAGAAAGCGGCCATAAAAAAAGGCCGCTGCCCATATCGGGCAGCGGCCTTTTTATTGGACGCTATCGTCGGTCGAGTTTAGAACGGCTGCCAGTCCAGGCTGATCCAGAACTGACGTCCCCATGGTGTTTGCAGACGGGTTTCAAAACCACCCAGTTGCGGCAGACGCTGAGCTTCCTGGTCAAACAGGTTGCTGACACCGGCACTCAGGGTCAACTCGCTATCGTAGAAGTTATCAAACAGATAGGAGTACTGGGCGTTAACCAGCGTCTGTGAATCAATCAGGCGTGGCGCTTTGTATCCGGTTGTGAATGCAAAGAACGAGCCGTCAGTGGTCACGTGGTGCTGATAGTTGGCCGACATGGAGGCACTGTGATTGTCCTTGAACCAGCTCAGTCGGGCATTGGCCTTCAGTTTTGGCATCGGCGGCACAATGCCGCTGTCGCCGTTCTGACGGCCTCGTGCGTCACGTACTACACCAAACAGGTCTGTGTACTCATACTTGGCAAAGTACGAGGCGCTCAGTGTTGTGGTGAAGTTGCCCAGTGTGTTGGTCGGGATTGAATACCGCGCCTTGACGTCCACCAGATCAATCGCGACCTCGGCGATATTGGCCGAGTTACGAATGGTCTTGACGACAGACTGATCTGCATCGCTGCGCTGTACGCCAGGGCCTGTCAACGGGCCCTGAGCTGCCAGCCAGGCGTTGGCCGCAGTCCGGGTTGCCGAGCCGGGTGTGGCATCATACGCAGCAGGGGTGGAGCCGATGGCGTTGAGCATCTGCGCAAACTGCAGCTCTACCGCGTCAACGGTACTCAGCGCGCGAATACGGTCCTGGTAGTCGATGCGCTGGAAATCAGCACTCAGGCTCAGCTCGCCCAGGGGCTCCCAGGTGAAACCGATATTGGTGATCTCGGAGGTTTCAGGACGAATGTCCGGGTTTCCGGATGAGCAGCTGGTTGAACCCGCCAGGGTGCCGCCAGTGATCGGATCGGTACCGGAGAACACTTCGCCGCAGCCTTCGTTCGGGTTGAAGGCCCGGTCGGCACCCGGTGCAGGGGCCAGGAAGCTTTCACTCCAGGAGGCACGCAGTGCCAGATCGGGCAAGGCTTCCCAGCGCAGCGCGATCTTGGGTGTGGTGGTCTCCAGATTCTGGTCCGTGAACTTTTCATTACGTGCAGCCAGTTGCAGGCTCAGCGTTTCGTACAGGGGAACCTCGAACTCGACAAAGAACGCATTAACGCTGTCATCGTAGTCATTGGCGACAGGCGGTGCATCGGTGATCGAACTGTTGTAGTTCTGGCCGAGTACCGAGAACGGGTTCGGGTAGTCACGTACCCGTGCTTCGCGACGCTGGAAACCGGCTGCCATCTGTGAGGCACCCCAGGGCGTCTGGAACACTTCACCCGTAGCCATGGTCTCGAATATCTCCAGGTTATTACGGCTGACTTTCTGCTGATTCTGTTCGTTGTACAGCCAGTCCACCAGTTCCTGGCTGTTGCTGGTCACACCCTGAACATAGTCGGGCGAGCGCGGATCGGCAGAGCCAAACGGGTTGAAGTATTCGTCAGCGTCAGGACCGCCGCGGCCATCAAGCGCAGCCTGCAGACGGGGCAGCAACAGAGTTCGGCTTTCGACACTGCGTCGTGTTTCCTGAATCGTGTAATAGCTGTAGCCGGTCCAGGTGTCAGTGATGTCATAGCGTGCACTGAGCTTGTTGCTGTTAGTGTAGTAGCGGTAATCCTGTACTTCGCGGCCGTCATCTTCCAGGAAGGATGGCTGGGTGGCCTGGTTGCCGGTAAACGGACGCCAGTTGCGAGGCACAACGTCAAAGCCGAAAGGGTTGGCGGGATGGTCGCCCGGCACCAGCAGAGCAAACTGGTTGTTGGTGCTCTGCGAGAGGCTGGACGAAGTGTTGTAGCGTGATTCGCGGTAGTTATAGCTGGACTGCAATTCAAATTGCAGGCGATCGGTGGCGTCCCAGGTCAGGTTGTTGAAAAAAGTGTAATCAACATTGCCGCGGGCGTAGTCATGCTGCGGGCCATAATGGAAAAGGCAGTTGCTGGCCCCATACGGTTGACCACTAGGGTACGCACCGGATTGGGTTTTGTCTTCCGCGCCATCGTTGTAGGTACCGCAGGCCGGGTCACGCAACAGTCTGCCAGTACCGCCGGCACCGATATCGCCAGCGGCGCGCTGGAATACTCCGGGGTTGCCGGAGGTGGATTCGGAAATATCATACTCCAGGTAGCGAGGACGTTCAGATCTCAGCACCGGTGTTTTCTTTGATGCTTCCAGTGCAGCTACCCAGTTGATATTGTTGTCAAAAGAGCGGCCAAAAAGGACAGCCAGTTTCGGCTCCTCGAAGGAGCGATCCTCGTCCGTCTGGTAATAGCTGCGGACACGAATGCCGTCGAACTCTTTTATGGGAATCAGGTTGACTACACCGGCCACCGCATCAGAACCGTACAGCGCAGAGCCGCCATCCAGAACGACCTCAAGCCGGTTCATGGCAATATCGGGAAGCAGCGAAGCAACGGCACCGTCGTTCACTGATCGCGTACCATCAACCAGCGTCAGTGTGCTGTTGACGCCCAGGCCACGCAAGTTGAAACGCGCTGCATTGGAATCCTGCTGACCGTTCTGGGTGGAGTTTACGTTGGCCACGACATCGGTGTTTTGTGTGTACGGCAGGTCACGTATGAATTGACCCATTGCCGGCGCACCAGACTCAAGCAGGTCTGCCTGACTGACGGTGTCTACCGGTGATGCACCCGCGAATGCACTGTTACGAATATAAGAGCCAGTTACCACAACTTCTTCAAGTTCCGGTGCGTCATCTTGTGCTACTGCCATGGCAGGTACTACAAGTGACGAAGCAATACATGCAGAGATAAGGTGGGAAAAAACACCTTTCTTACTGCGCTTGAAATTCTTATAGATAGTTGACATCGGTTCTCCCCAATATGTCGGTTCCTTCACGTCACGAATTTTCTTAAATAAAGTGATCCGGCACTGTCACAGTACCGGCGCGGCGCGATTCTAAGACTTATCTACTCGTCTTGAAAGGATTGACAACGCGGAAAGCCGCGATTTTTCTGGTCTTGGGGGGAAACACGGCTGGGAAAAAATCACAACAAAAAGGGTCGAGCCTTATCGCAGAAGGCCTTCAAAGCGGTACGAGACGAGTCTTTCATGCGACAAAATAATTGTGACATTTTTTGTCAAAGGCATCGTGTGCCTTATTTCAGCGCGATGCCTGCGTGTCAAGGTCTAAAACACGCAAGAATGCGTGTGCCGCACTTACGATCACAGCGCTTTTGTCCTGAACCACCCGGTAATGGCGAATCGGGGCACTTTGGCATAGGGGGCAACAAAGGTGACGGCGTGGACATGTGATACATCAAACAGGGTCAGGGTATTGAACTGCGGTGACCAGGCATCGCGCGGCGCGCCTTCCTGCTCATAGAACTGCAGCAGACCGCCCCAGTCCGGATGCCACTCTGGTGACAGGTTCATCACGTAGGCAACGCGCCTGCCTTCATCCGGATGGTAGTCAGTGTGTCGGGTAAGGAAGTTGCCGGGCAGGTAGCGAGTAGCCTGTGCCGAGGCATAGGCAATGTCATCATGCCCGGAGATCTGCCGCACAGCCTCGAGTATGGGTTGGCTGTTGAGGATGTCAGCGAATTCGCGCAGGGGTCGGGGGCCGGGCGCGCTATTGCGCCCGGTAATATCGTGGCGACCGTACAGGAAGCCGGCGCCTTCGCTGGCGTGCTGATAAATTTTCTTCTGCAGCTCGTCGACCTGTGCTGGCGGCAGGTTGCGCATTTCTTCGTCGCTCAGTGAACCATTGGCGCCATCGATATTGAAGGCGCTGGCGAATACGGTCTCGCGTGCCAGGATTCGCAGCAGCAGATTGGCGTCATTGTCGTCGAGAAATGAATGCACTCTGACACGATTGTCGAATCTGTACTTCTGTTTCACCAGGGCGGCGTCAAAGCTCGGGTTAAGTTTAAGTTCCACAGTGGGCTTCCTGGCTTGATCGTGCGTATTAATGAGGGGTATCGTGACTGCAATGACGGTACCAGCGTAGGATAGTCATGAATATACAGAAACAGCATGAGACCAGGCAACCAATGCATGTCATCGGCGACGCAGAGGCGATCGGGCCTATGCAGGGCGGTTCACAATGAGTACATCTTCATCGCAGGTAAAAAAATACCCTGTTGGCTGGCGCATAGTGCATTGGCTCGTCGCGGTCATGGTGTTGACGCTGATACCGGTCGGGCTGTGGATGACGGCGCGGGGTGAGGCTGATGTCTGGGGCGAGCTCACCAATACCCTGTACAGTTCACACAAAGCCATAGGCTTTACCGTGCTGTTGTTGATGATTGTGCGCATCGCCATGAAAATACGGCTCGGGAAGCCGCCCTATCCGGATACCTTACCGCGCAAGCTGCAACTGGCCGCCAACGGTTTGCACCACCTGCTCTATCTGTTGTTAGTGCTGACACCTTTGTTTGGCTGGGCCGGCGTGACGGCCTATCCGGCGCTGGTGACGCTGGGTGGCTACGACCTGCCGGCCATGCCGTTTGTGCCAGAGAACCGTGAACTCGCTGAGCGGCTGTTTGCGATACATGGTGCGTTTGCAATCACTCTGGGAGTCCTGGTCCTTGGGCATATTGGCGCGGCCGTGAGGCATATGTTGCGCAAAGACGGCATCGCTCGGCGGATGCTTTGATGGCGCGCCAGCCCTGTCTCAGGACTCGTAGTATCCCATCAGCCGGTTCATGCCCAATACGTGCGGCTCCACTTTCTCCAGAAACGCCGCCAGTTCAAGCCCGTCGGCGAGTGTCGGCTCCAGATCCAGCGCAAGCACCCAGAAGAAATAATGATGCCGGCCGTGGCCAGGGGGCGGTTTGGGGCCGCCGTAGCCTGTGTCGTTAAAATTGTTCAGTCCCTGTGCGTAATCCTTGCAGCCTTGGGGTATATGCGTCGTGTCCGGTGGGATATTGTAAAGCAGCCAGTGTACAAAGCCGTAGTTGCCCGTGGTCGTGATCAGCGGCGCATCGGGATCGTGGCAGAACACCGCCAGTGAGCGGGTCCCCGACGGCACGTCACGCCATTGCAGGGCAGGCGACACGTTGCCGCCCTCGTGACTGTGTTTATCCGCTATTCTTTCCCCCTGCGCCAGATCGGGGCTGGAAATGTTCATGTCTGAAAGAGCAAAAGCCATGAGACCTCCTGAAGAATTTCCGAAAATGATTTTATGATCGAGGCGGCGATGATCTCCGTGCGGAGACGCGCAAAAGCCGGTTTTCTGTCTTTGATTTTTCCGCGAAAACCATTAGTCTGCCAGTGGAGTTTGCTGTTGGCAAATCATCATAGGGCTCGGAGAGCCTGCCAGGCAAACGGGTTGTAACTTGCACATACATAGTAAAGGAGGCGCTATGAACGTTCAGGTAAAAGGCAAAAAAGTCGCTATTCTGGTCACCAACGGCTTTGAGCAATCGGAGTTTACCGGGCCCAGAGACGCTCTTACGGACGCTGGTGTCGATATCAGCGTGGTATCGCTGGAGCATGGTGAAATACAGGGTATGCATCACGACAAGAAGGCAAATCGGTTTGCGGTAGACAAGATTGTCTCAGAGGTCAAATGCGCCGATTTTGACGCCTTGCTTCTGCCAGGAGGTGTGATGAATCCCGATGTGTTGCGCGGCGATGAGCAGGCGGTGGCATTTGTGCGCGATTTTTTTACCGAAACCAAGCCGGTGTTTGCCATCTGCCACGGGCCGCAGGTACTGATCACGGCGGGCGTTGTCAAGGGCAGGACCATGACCTCGTATAAAACCGTCAAGGTGGATCTCGAAAATGCCGGTGCGCATTGGGTCGACCAACCGGTAGTGGTCGATAACGGGCTGGTGACGAGCCGCAACCCGGGTGACATTCCGGATTTCAACCGCAAGATGCTGGAAGAACTGGCTGAAGGGGAGCATTGATCCTGTCAGCCCCGGCCTTGCCGCGCCGCACAGTAAATGGGCGCCGCAGCAAGGCCGGGGCACAGCCTGTAAGGCCGCAGGATTGTATTGGGGCAAACATGACGTACGAAGATTTCAATCAATTCTGTGCTACGTTGCCAGCGACGACATATATCGTTCAGTGGGGCGGCTCCCATGTCTGGAAAGTGGGCGGCAAAGTGTTTGCCGTGGGTGGCTGGGCAAAAGACAGCGGTCCTGCGTTTACATTCAAGGCATCGGATTTCAATTTCGACTTTCTGAGCGAGCATGATGGCTACCGGCCGGCGCCCTACTTTGCCAGCCGTGGCATGAAATGGATTCAGCAGACCGATACCGCTGGTGAGCGGGATGAAGAGTTGAGATACTACCTGTCTGAATCCCATCGCCTGGTGGCGCAGGGGTTGAGCAGGCGAAAACAGCAGGAGCTCGAGCTGGTGTGGAATAAGGCCCAATAAGGCACACGGAGAATCCTCGTGAAACATATATACACGCATGAGAATATTGTGGTGTTACATTCAGTTAAAAACGTTCTTGCCTTGAACGACATTGAATCGTTCGTCAAAAACGAGCACACCATTCCTGCGGGCGCCAGGCATGGCATAAACAATATATTTCATGAACTGTGGATTCTGAATGATCAGGACTTTGACAGGGCAGTTGCAGTCGTTGATACCGAGATAGACAACCCTGTTGCCAGGGCACCCTGGCATTGCCACTACTGCAACGAAGACAATGAAGGCAGCTTTGATGTCTGCTGGAAATGCCAGCACGAACCGGCCAGCGCCTGAAGGCTCAGCTGCCGGTGGAAAACCTGGCGACTTTGCGCACAGCTGTGATGTCGTCCTGATGTGACATGGCAAGTTCTGCCCGGGCCAGTGCCCTGCGCGAATGCACTTTGGCGGCCGCAGCCAGTGCAGCATCGTTACACTCGACCAGTGCGGCAAGCGCCTTCTGCAATCTGATTGATACTTCTATAATGGCTGCTCCGTCCCGGGCAATCGCGGTAAACGCATCATCCAGCATGTCAGCCGTATCAAGCGTGGGAACGTGAACACGGTCACAGGTAATCTCCTGTATATGCTCTTCTGCGACGGGCGCTTGCCATTGCGTGAACAGGCGAACCATGGTGCCGATGACATCGATTGCTGTGCCCGGGTCGTTGACCCCAGGGGACAGTGCCTTGTCGGCAATCTCGGACAATGCCAGCAGGCCGAAACGTGGATCGTCTTCGAAGGTTCTGTTTGACCCGATGGCGAAAGCACAGGCAAATTCGCGTGAATCAAAGGACTGGCACCCGACGACAAACAACAGCGGCCGCGTCGTGCTGACAAAGGTGCCTGGCAAGGCTGCCACCCGCACCCGACATTCATATTCTTCTGCGCAGGATTGCAGCGTTTCCATGTCGATGTTCTGGATGTAACCCACTGATGTTGAATACACGGCCACGCCCGACTCGGCCGGTTGCTCCTGAGGTATCGGCAAGCCGCAGAGCGTTGGTGCATGCCGTCTGCGGTCCATGGCGCGGGCTGTGGCCAGTTCTACCTGGCCGATGGTATTCACTACCCGGCCCAGGCGCGCGATGCGATCCACCCAGCGTACAAAGGTGACGATGACAATGGCAAATACCAGCAGCGTCAGGGAAAATATTGCAAACAGCCCGGCAGCGCCAAACAACTCATTCTGTACGGATACCAGGGACACCAGGCTGAAAATGAAAGCGCCGACGAAGGTTGACAGGGCGTTCTGGGTAACGTCATCAGCTATCACCAGCGGGATGGAGCGTGGCGTTGCCGCTGTCGAGGCAGAGGCGTAGGCCGCGACCATGGAGCCCACGGCAAAGGTCGCAATGACCAGCATGCTGGAGGCCATGATGGATAACAAAGACTCGACTGAATCCGAGTCGACTTCCGGCAGCACTGCCGCCAGCCCGATATCATCGGCGAGTTTCGCGATAAAGCTGCCGCCGATCGACAGTACACACAGAATCAAAGGTTTGACCCATAGCCGTTCGTTGATACGGCTGATGATGAATCGAAACCTGTCCGTGTTTAACATCGACGGTGATTTGGCCATACGTATGTTCTTCCCTGTTCTCTGAATGAGTCGCTTCCTGTCCGTCCGTCACATGCGCGGTGGCACCGTACTTTTCAACGTTATACTATTAAGCACAACTAAGTAAGCACAACAAAGTAAGCACAACCAGGTACAGTTGGTGCGAGCACTGATACAGGCGTGGCAGTGATGGGCAATCCCGAACACAAGATATTCACAATGGCGTTTGCCAAAGTATATCCGATGTACGTGCAAAAGGCTGAGCGCAAGGGCCGCACGCAGGAAGAAGTCGATTGCATCATTTACTGGTTAACGGGATACGACCGGCGCGGCTTGCAGGAGCAGCTTGATCAACACAACGATTTTCGAACATTTTTTGCCCAGGCGCCGGCCATGCATCCAGGCCGGGAGCTGATCAAGGGGGTCGTGTGTGGTGTTCGCGTTGAAGATGTTGATGACCCATTGATGCGTAACATCCGTTATCTGGACAAACTGATTGATGAGTTAGCCAAAGGTAAAGCGATGGACAGGATATTGCGCGCTACGGGAGAAAAGAAATGAACAATATGTTGGCAGGCAAGCGGGTACTGGTCACACAGGCAACGGAGTTCATGGGCCCGGCCTTCTGCGAGGTATTCGTGGAACAGGGCGCCGTTGTTATCCAGAGCGACAGGGAGTTATCAACGCCGGGTAATGCACAAATCGCCGTGCAGGAGGCCGGCGAGTTTGATGTGCTGGTGGCCAATTTGTCGATGTTGGCGCCGTCGACACCGGTGGCTGATGTTGAGGAGACCGAGTGGCGCGATGTCTTCGCTGCACTGGTGGATCCCCTGCCCGGTCTGGTCAGGGCAGCGGTGCCCATGATGAACAAACGTGGCGCCGGCAAGATTCTGGTGGTAGGCAGTGCCGCCGCACTGCGCGGCATGAAGAGAACGTCAACCTATAGTGCTGCCCGGGGGGCGCAGGTAGCCTATGTGCAGGCTGTGGGTGTGGAGCTGGCGCCACTGAATATTCAGGTCAATGCCATCGCCCAGAATTTTGTTGATAACCCGACCTATTTCCCGGCGGAGGTGCAGGCCAATCCGAAGTTTCAGGCCAGATTGGCACGAGAGGTGCCGTTGGGCCGCCTGGTCAGTGCCCGCGAGGATGCCCTGTTTGCCGCCTACCTGTGCAGCAGTGCGGCTGACTGTTTTGTCGGGCAGGTGTTTCCGGTATGCGGTGGCTGGGTTGCCCGCTGATGGAAGTTACGAAGTTTAATTTCTGCCACAATGTGCAGTGAGGATGGACAGATGCCCGGAAAATACCCTGACAGAATCAAGCAGCTACCTGTGTTTGACGGACGCTTTGATGCCTACCGGCTGGCAGCCAAGAACAGCGACGTGCTGTTTGCGTCCTATCCGGCAGGTACCCGTATTCCGCCCCACAGCCATGATACGGATAATTACGGGGTGATTACGCGTGGGGAGCTGATCCTGACCATGAATGGCAGGCAGCAACGTTTCAGCGTTGGCGACTGGTATCATGTCCCTGCCAACACCGTTCACGCGGCCGCTTTTGACGCAGAGACGGATGAAATCGAATTCTGGTTTGCGCCCTGACCGACGGGTTGTCCCTAAACCGCCTTGATCCAGTCCACCAGCAGCTCAAACGCGCCCTCTTGCTTGTCCGCCAGCAGAAACCCCATTTGCTGTATGCGGCGAGGGTCGAAAGCGGGGCCGGACAGTTGGCGACCGCGTAATGTTGGCTGCAGCTGACTAAAATGCAGGCGCAATTCCAGCCAGGTGTCTTTGGTCGTCTGAAACCTGGTGGCAAAGGCAATACGTGAGCCCTGATAGTGAGCATCAGTATAAAGCCTGAACTGGTAGGTTCGGCCGTCACCCTTGACCCGCAGCAGAACACTGTCGAAGGCGCTGAGGTCGTGGTGCTGGTCGCGGGCGCGGATGGATGCAAAACCACCGTTATTGGCCAGCGAGATGTCGCCTTTGAATACCAGCCTGTGGTCAACAAACTGTGGTCCGCCACGGGACTGCCCGCCCATCACGCTGTCGTTGATGGGGTGCCAGGCCGCGTGAGTGTCCGGATCGGTAAAATCCATCAGGGTCATTGGGTCGTACGCTTGTGTAATCATGCCAATACCATGGACTGACTGGTTTACGGTCGTCAACCTTAATATGTGGCACGGTTGATCTGTCTGGTGTAGGTTACGCCGGGTTCGTACGCAATCAATAACAACGAGGAGAATGGCAATGTTCAGCCACATCATGCTGGGAGCCAGCGATATAGATGAATCAAAACGGTTCTACGACGCCACGCTGGGTGCGCTGGGTGTCAAACCGGGAACTGTTGATGACAAGGGGCGCTGCTTCTATCGCACCAAGACGGGTGTTTTTGCCTTGAGCAAACCCATTGACGGGCAACCAGCCTGCAATGGCAATGGCAGCACTATAGGCTTCGCCGCGGAAAGTACGGAAGCGGCGGATGCCTGGCATCAGGCTGGTCTGGCCAATGGCGGCGTGGCCTGCGAAGATCCACCCGGCGTGCGTGAAGGCGCAGGTGGGGTCAAGCTGTACCTGGCCTATCTGCGCGACCCGGCGGGCAACAAGATTTGTGCCCTGCACCGGGTCGCATAGTCACCTGGTTAACGCCTTCAGGGCGTCGGCGTGGGGGAGATCACTTCGTCACCTTCTGCGCCTTCGTCCTCTGACGCTTCCTCTTCATCGTCTTCGCCCCTTCTCTCCAGTGCCTCGGTGTGACGCAGGAAGTCTGCCTGGTCGCCGTAGTAATCATCCACTGCGTGCTCGGAAGACACCGGGCTCAGGTAATGCGTCTCGGTCA
This sequence comes from uncultured Gammaproteobacteria bacterium, assembly GCA_913058135.1. GTDB lineage: Bacteria > Pseudomonadota > Gammaproteobacteria > Pseudomonadales > Pseudohongiellaceae > Pseudohongiella. The sequence goes on along the minus strand of CAJXPR010000007.1, from coordinate 25,541 downwards.
GGCCTTCTTCCCGCATGGCCAGGCCGGTCAGGCAGGCCTTGATGACGTGGGCACTGTTCAGTGTGGTCATATAGGTCGGGTCAAGGTAGGGGTGCAGTTCCACCAGTTCAAAACCAATGACGTTGGCTTCGGCGCACAGGCGTCGGACGATGGTGATCGACTCACGCATATCCAGACCACCTGACACGGGCGTACCGGTCGCCACGGCAAATGCCGGGTCGATGACGTCGATGTCAAAAGAGATATAGAGTTTGCGGCCTTCTTCACTGGCCTCCTTTACAACCCGGTCCAGAGTCGCCTCCCAGCCGCGCTGTTCGATTTCGGCCATGGTGTGGTAGCGCATGCCGTTTTCCCGCATCCATTTGAACGCTGCCTCGTCAGGGCCACTGGAGCGCAGTCCGACCTGGATATAGTCTTGTATACGGACGTGTCCCTCATTCAGCAGGCGGTACACCGGTGCCCCGTGACTGATCAGGTGGGGACTGCCCCACCAGGCGTCGTAGTGCGAGTCGAAGTGAATGACTGACACTTCTTCCTTGCCGTAAACGTCGGCCATGGCGGCCACGTTGGGGTAGGACAGTGAATGATCACCGCCCACGATGACGGGGACTGCACCGGTATTGCCGATCTCGCGTACGACTTCCCTGATGTGCTGCATGGAGCGCTCAGTGCTGGCGTTGTCGATGGCAATATCACCATAGTCGACGATGTTGAGGACGCTCCCGGGATTGACCTGCACGTACTGGTCCATGCCACCCAGAGCACGGCCGCGGACACGCATGTCGGTGGTGGCCTGTGCGCCCGAATCACGCCAGCCCGACCCCATGTTCAAAGGTGCGCCGACAATGGCCACGTCCACCTCTGCGGCTTCCAGGTCTTCCGGCGTCAGTGCCAACGGGAAACCACCGAATGTGGGTGGCCCGCCCCCGCCGTTGTAGCGGCCCAGGGAAATGCTGCCCGCCTCACGTTCCGGGTCCATGGACGCGGGGCGCCGCAGACGCCAGGCATTAAAGATTGGTGAGTCGGTGTTCAGTGCTATATTGGGTGCGTCACGGCCTTCAGTGTACCGCTGGGCGCTGACCACACTTTGCATGGCTTCAACCCAGGTCAGGATATGCTCGGGAGTATTCTCTTCCAGGTATTCAACCGTTTTTTCCAGATCGCCACGAAAGCGCCCGGCGTCACTGCTTTCCAGGAACTCAATCTGTTCCTCGCTGAGCAGGGAAAGTTTGTCGGTGACGCTGTCCGGCAGCTCAATACCGGGACGCTCTTCCTCGCGCGGGTCTTCGGTCTCATACGGATAGGGATTGGTGCCAGTAACGTGCTCTGGTTCCTCGGCTGCTGATGCCGGCTGCGCAGCCAATTGGGTGCTGACACCAAGCCCGGCCAACAGGATGGCGGCAGCAAGGGGCAGCAGTCTGGCGGTTGTTAAAGTCTTGGGTGTCGGAATATTCATCATACGTTTTCCAGTCATCAGTACAGGTTTCGGGTCGCCACCAGAATCATGGCGGTGGGCCACAGGCTCAGTCCTGGCCATGGTCGAGTGCCAGTGGGTGAACGGCGTCCGGCGCAAATCCCGCCTTGCGCGATGCCATACCCACCAGGCAGGCATTGAGAACGGCATTGGAGTTCAGCGCGGACAGCCGGGAAAGGTCCAGCACAGGAGCCATGTCGGTAATTTCAAATCCAACAATCTCCCGCGCCGCGCACAGGTAACGCACAGTGGATGTCACATCGTGGATGCTCAGCCCGTTGGCGGACACCCGTCCTGCAGCTATCATGTCACCCGGGTCAATGACGCTGACATCAATGGAGACAAACAGTTGTTCAGGCAGGGCATCCAGTTCACTGACCACTCGCTGCATCACCGCGCCGTAACCGCTGCGATTGACTTCGGCCATCGTGTGATAACGTACCCCATTGTCCTGCAGCCACTGCAGTGTGGTTTCCGTTGCCGCGTCGCCGCGCAGGCCCACCGTGATCAGCTCGGAACCGTCAATGATGCCCTCATCGAGCAGCATGAACAGAGCCTGGTCGTCGGAGATGGTGTGCACTGCATCGCGGCGCGCATCCGGGTGGGCGCTGAAATGCACCAGTCCGAAACTGCCATTGCCATGAGTTTGAGCCACGCCCTTGACTGCCGGGTACAGTATTGATGTATCGCCACCAACCATCATCGGCGTTGCGTTGGTGCCTGCGGTTTCGGCGACCATGGCAGTAACGTGCGCGACTGAGCGTTCGATGCTCATGTTATCGACACGGAAATCACCGTAGTCGACAACAGTCAGTACCTTCATGGGGTCGACCAGTGTCTGGATGTCCAGTTCGGCAATAGTGTCCAGTGAGCGCATGACATTCGGACCGGCTTCCGCGTTACGGCGGCCACTGCTCATGTCACTGGGAATGCCGACGATGGCGACGTCCACATTGCCCGCAGTCAGGTCCTCCGGCCACACGGCAACCGGTGCGCCGGCAAAGGTGGGGATACCGGACTCCGGGAACATGTAACGGTGTACACTGAACGGGCCGGGCTCGCGTTTGTCGTCGCGCAGGATGGCCGGCAGCAGCACCCCGCTGTTAAAACTGTTTGACGTTAAATTGAGAGGCATGGCGCCCATGTCCCGGCTCGGGTCATAACCCATTTCGCCGGCAACCGCCATCAGATCAGTGATCAGCGACTGTATACCGGCGGCGTCGCGGCTGGCCAGTTCAAGTTCCATCTGCCGGGCCGGCATGAAGGCCAGAAAGCTGCCGTTGGTCACGAAATTGCGTTCATTGGATTGCAGGTCCTCGAGCCTGTCGCTGAGTTCGTCCGGCAGTGCCCAGTCTTCAGCGCCCGAGGCAAGACCGGTGCAGAACAGGGCGCAGGCGGCCAGGGTTGTCAGCATAGGCAGGCGTCGGAATTGGCTAGAGGTTTTGATGGCGTCGGGCGTACGTATCGTACTGGACATGCGGCAATGCTCCTGACCTGTTCAATTTTCAGATAATTGGATTAAGCAAATTGGGTGCCATGGGCAGTGGGTTGTTGCAAACGTGGCGGCACCACTCGATAGAGCCCCTTTATATATCAGGGGTGCGCCGGGTTCGATGCGTCAAACAACAGTGGTAGGGGTGCCCGTTGTACTAGGGTGATGGTCAGGGCTGCGCCGGTGCGCTGCAGATGTCTGCGCACTGTTACGGGGCACTGTTTCGGGGCAATGTTTCGGGGAAGAGGGGAAACGTGAACCGCAAACCCGGGTGCCGACTGCAAAAGCCGGCACCCGGAGATGAGGTCAGACTAATTACGTCAGGTCGAAACGGTCAGCGTTCATGACTTTGGTCCAGGCCGCGATGAAGTCCTTGACGAACTTTTCCTTGGCATCGTCCTGGGCATAGACTTCTGCTATCGCACGAAGCTGGGCGTTGGACCCGAAAACGAGATCCACTCGTGTGGCTGTCCACTTCACCGCGCCGGTTTTGCGGTCCCGACCTTCGAAGATGTAAGCCTCGTCGGACACCGGCTTCCAGGCGGTGGTCAGATCAGTCAGGTTGACGAAGAAATCGTTGGTCAGTTTGCCCGGTGTCTTGGTAAGCACACCGTGCCGGGCCTTTTTGTAGTTGGCATCCAGTACCCGCAGGCCGCCCACCAAAACCGTCATTTCCGGCGCGCTGAGTTGCAACAGCTGGGCCTTGTCGACCATCATTTCCTCGTCGGGCACGGTAAACGCGGTTCTGCGATAGTTTCGGAACGCGTCCGCTTCCGGTTTCAACGGCTCGAACGATTCGACATCGGTCAACTCCTGCGTCGTGTCAGTTCTGCCCGGCGAGAAAGGTACCTCGATATCATGACCCGCATCACTGGCCGCCTTCTCTATCGCAGCGTTGCCTGCCAGCACGATCAGGTCGGCAACCGAGACTTTTTTATTGCCGGACTGAGCATCATTGAATGTCTTCTGGATGCCTTCCAGCGTCTGCAGTACTTTCGTCAGCTGCTCAGGCTGGTTGACCTCCCAATCCTTCTGAGGCGCCAGGCGGATACGTGCACCATTGGCGCCGCCGCGCATGTCTGAGCCGCGGAAAGTCGACGCTGAGGACCACGCGGTGTAGACCAGCTCGGATACCGACAGGCCGGAAGCGAGAATCTTGTGCTTGAGATCGGCGATATCCTGCGCGTCTATCAACTCATGCTGTACATCAGGTACCGGATCCTGCCAGATCAGGTCTTCGTGGGGCACTTCCGGCCCCAGATAGCGGGATTTCGGTCCCATGTCGCGATGCGTGAGCTTGAACCAGGCGCGCGCGAACGCATCGGCAAATTCTTCCGGATGCGTGTGGAAATGCTGAGAAATCTTGCGGTAGGCCGGGTCTTCCCGCATGGCCATGTCTGCCGTGCTCATCATCAGCGGTACCCGGTTGGAGGAACTGTCAACATCGGGCGCATGATCCTTTTCGGCCAGGCCTTTGGCCTGCCACTGTTGCGCGCCTGCGGGACTTTTGGTCAGCTCCCATTCGTAGCCGAACAGCACATCAAAATAGCTCATGTCCCACCGGGTTGGGGTCGGTGTCCAGGGACCTTCCAGGCCGCTGGTGATAGTGTCGCGGCCCATGCCGCTCTTGTGAGTGCTTTTCCAGCCGAAACCCATTTCCTCGATCGCGCCGCCTTCCGGATCGGCCGACACCAGCGACGGATCACCGGCACCATGGGTTTTGCCGAAGGTGTGGCCGCCCGCGGTCAAGGCAACGGTTTCGTAGTCGTTCATGGCCATGCGGGAAAACGTTTCGCGGATATCCCTGGCGGACAGCAGCGGATCCGGGTTGCCATCCGGGCCTTCCGGGTTGACGTAAATAAGACCCATCTGCACGGCAGCCAGCGGATTCTCCAGGTCGCGCTCGCCGGAGTAGCGGCTATTGCTTTTGTCACTGGTTGCCAGCCATTCGTCTTCCGCGCCCCAGTACACATCTTCTTCGGAGGCGTAGATGTCCTCACGGCCGCCCGCAAAACCAAAAGTCTTGAAACCCATCGATTCCAGCGCAACATTGCCGGTCAGGATGTAGAGGTCGGCCCAGGACAGCTTGTTGCCATACTTCTTCTTGATCGGCCAAAGCAGGCGGCGGGCCTTGTCGAGATTACCGTTATCCGGCCAGCTACTGATAGGCGCGAAGCGCTGAGCGCCCGTACCCGCACCCCCACGACCATCACCGACGCGATAAGTACCAGCGCTGTGCCAGGCCATGCGGATAAAAAACGGGCCATAGTGACCGTAGTCGGCCGGCCACCATTCCTGAGAGTCAGTCATCAGGTTCTCAAGGTCCTTTTTAACGGCTGCCAGATCGAGCGTCTTGAAAGCCTCGGCGTAGTCGAAATCTTCACCCAGAGGATTGGATCTGGGTGAGTGCTGGTGCAGGATGCTGAGGTTCAACTGGTTAGGCCACCACTCCTGATTGCTCTTGCCGCGACCCATGACTGTGGTTCGGGAGCCGTGCATCACCGGACACTTGCCCGCGGTACTGGTATTGTTGTTGTCCATGTCAGTCTCCAATCGTTGATGGGGTTAAAGCGCAGTCTTGAAGCAAGACTATACATCATCACCGATCCATAGGTTAAAGTTGTTTTTTGAACTGATATGATAGATATTCTTTATGCAAAAACTGCGTTTGACCGGAGCGAAATGTCCTCATGAAGCTTGCTATTCTTGATGCCGATACACTCTACGATACCTTACAGGCTCGCTACGTCAGTTATGGTGACATGTTCAGGCATCTGTTGATGAGCGATGACTGGGAAATATCCATTTATCGTGTCATCGATAATCAGTATCCGGAGAATCCCGCGTTATACGATGCATTCCTGATTACCGGCAGCAAATACGACAGCTTTGCTGATGAGCCCTGGGTTGTGACGTTGCGGCAGTATGTGCGAACGCTTTATCACGGCGGCAGGATTCTGGTGGGTGTGTGTTTCGGTCATCAGCTGCTGGCCCACGCCCTGGGTGGACGGGCCGGGCGCTCGGATGCTGGTTGGGGGCTGGGCATTATGCGCTATCAGCTGGAGGATCACCCGCCATTTGTCGACGAACGTCAGTCGGTCGAGTTGATCGCCAGCCACCAGGACCAGGTGCTGGCCCTGCCCGATGATGCGCAGCGCTTGCTGAGTAATGACTTTTGCCCCAATGCGGGTTTCTATATACCCGGCAAATTGCTGGCCATTCAGGCGCATCCCGAGTTCAGCGTTGAGTACGCCCTGGCCTTGCTGGATCTGCGTGCCGATCAATTGCCGCCGGCACTGGTTGAGCGTGCCCGGGCCAGCCTGTCTGCACCGCACGATGGTTTGCTGGTAGGTAAGTGGATACGTGAGTTTGTGGAACAAAGTGCATAAAAACTGGAGATAACAATGAATAAGAAATCACTGCTGGTCGTAGCCGCAGGCGTCGTTGCCGGCTGCGTTTGCACTGTGCTCAGCGCGCAGGACTGGGCGCCATCGCAATACGGTGCGGATGACCGTATCGGCGCTGCCAACAATCTGAGCCCCGAACAGGTGCTGGACGCAGCAAAACTGATCAGTACCGGCAAAGTCTACTCGCTGGGAATTGATACTGAGGAAGGTGCACCCGCGTACGGAGGGCGTACGTATGAGATAGACATCGTGGCCTCCGGCGCCAATGTCGAGGTGGGCGCCGATGTAGTGACCTCGAACGACGAACGGGTCAGAACCAGTTTTGGGATCGGCTCACAGATCGATGGCCTGGGCCACCTGGGCATAGGCAATCAGTACTACAACGGCCTGACGGCCGCTGAAATTGTCGGTGACAGCGGTCTGTTAGAGCTGGGCACACACGATATCCCGCCTATTGTAAGCCGTGGCGTGCTGCTGGATATGACCCGGCACTTCGGTGTGGACATGGTGAGCGAAGGTGCGGCCTTCAACCGCGCCGAGATTGACGCGGCAGCTGCTGCCCAAGGGATACAGATTCAACGTGGCGACGTAGTGCTGTTCCACACGGGCTGGTTGCAATTGCTGGGTGTCGACAACGAGCGTTATATCTCCAGTCAGCCGGGTCTCGGTGTGCAGGGAGCAGAATATCTGGCGGAGCTTGGTGTTGTGGCGATAGGTGCGGACACGCCGGCTCTGGAGGTCATACCGTTTGAGAACCCGCAGCGCGTGTTTGCAGTACATCAGACATTGCTGGCAAAACAGGGTGTGTATATTCTGGAAAGCATGAATACTGCCGAACTGGCCGCCGATGATGTGCACGAATTCATGTTTGTGCTGGGCCAGCCAAAATTCAAAGGCGCGGTCCAGGTTGTCGTGAATCCAATAGCCATCAGGTAAAAACACGTTGATGTGGACAAAAAAAAGGTGCCGCTAAGGCACCTTTTTTTTGACTCTGTCCGGCTAGTGTCTACAGTTGAGTCACCACAAATGACATGGGCGTTTCGCTGTAGATCAGTGCACCGCCTTGTGCGGTATAACCGATAAAGACTTCGTAGCGGCCTGCTTCCAGCGTGCCGCCGAACAGCTTGCCGGCGATGCTGGTGCCGATGCTGTTGCTGCTGTACATGGACACCAGCGATTCTACATTCTGATCCCAGGCAAAGAAGTCGCCATCACCATTTTCCATCAACCACTGCGCTGTGCCCGACGTTGAAGTGAACTTGATCACCACAAAGACGCTGGCAGCCTTGCCAACGTCACCGGCTTCGTAGGTCAGCTCACCGTTGACCACGATCTGCTCGCTGGTTGAAAAGCTGCTGCCATAGCTGGCGCCGCCATTTGACGTTGCACCCGCCTTGATGACGGCAGTTGACGGCTGCCCCTGGGAGTCTATGACTTTGTCAACAGGCGGCAATTCAGTGCCCGGGACAGGAGTGGGCGTAGGAGTCGGGGTTGGTGTGCCACCGGTGGACGCTGCAGCCAGCGTCACCGTGCTGCTATCCAGCGTCACGGCAGTTCCCGCCAGCGCGCGGCCCACCAGCGTGGCGCCGGTGTTCAGGGTGATGCCGGCACCGGCCAGGATGCTGCCGTAAAAGGCAGAACTGGTGCCCAGTGTTGCCGACGTGCCAACCTGCCAGAACACGTTGCTGGCGGTCGCACCGTTGATCAGACTGATAGCCGCATTGTTGTTCAATGTGAGAGCTTCCTCCACCTGGAACACAAACACTGCAGTGGAGCTGCCTTGTGCGTCAAGCACCAGGGAACCGGTAATATCGGCAGCACTGGTGAAGTGATAAACACCTGGTATCAGCACCATGCCCGAACCCATGGCAGCTGCCTGCTCAGTGGTCACCGCCTGTCCGGCAAGATTGTTGTAGGCAACCCGCGCGTCGGCGACGGCCTGTGCCGCCACGGCGTCATTGGAGCGGATTTGACCCTGCTGCACGATGCCTGGCGGAAAGCCCGTGATAGCAGTGCCGGGGCTGACGCCCAATTCGCCAGTGATAACACTGGAGCCGGTGTTGGTCACTGTAGAGCCTGCCAGCACAGAGAACTGCGCGGCTTCACCCAGGTTCGGAATGCTCTGGGCGAACAGCGAGCCAGACACGCTGCAGGCGATGAAGGCGGCGCTGAGCGACGTAATTTTTACGATCGTCGACAAGAATTTTCTTGTGGTATTCATAAACGGGTACCTGATAGTTCTGGCGTGGGCGAGATGCCCGACGATGCGGCACGGGTTTTCCCGGCACAAAGACAGCTGTTGCATCCAAAAGGAGCAACGTTAAAAGCAAGAGGGGGAGGAAGGGCTGAACGCGACAACCAAGCTTGTGTGGTGCAGCGTTCTGAGAGTGAGTTATCTCGTATCACCGACTATACACTCAATTGCACCAATAGATAGTCATTTGTTCGGATGTTTCGTGTGATGGCTATTTGTTGATAGACTGCAGGCAATTCAACAGGGAGTACCCATGAGCGATAAACCGTACACGCCACCCAGAATCTGGAGTCCGGACAATACCAGCGGCGGCAGATTTTCCAGTATCAACCGGCCGGTTGCCGGTCCGACGCATGACAAGCCTTTGCCTGTTGGTAAACATCCAATCCAGCTTTATTCTCTGGCGACACCAAATGGCGTCAAGGTGACCATTTTACTGGAAGAGCTGTTGGCTGCCGGGCATACGGGCGCTGAGTATGACGCCTTCCTGGTTAATATTATGGAAGGTGATCAGTTCGGCAGTGGTTTTGTATCGGTAAACCCGAACTCGAAGATCCCGGCCATGGTGGATCAAAGTGTCACGCCATCTATACGCATTTTCGAATCCGGTGCGATGCTGCTTTACCTGGCCGAGAAGTTTGATGCCTTTATCCCTCGCGATATAGCCGGCCGCGCTGAATGCCTGTCATGGTTATTCTGGCAGATGGGCAGCGCCCCGTTTCTGGGCGGCGGTTTTGGTCATTTTTACGCCTATGCGCCGGAGAAATACGAGTACGCGATCAATCGCTACACCATGGAAGTGAAACGGCAACTGGATGTGCTTGACCGCCGACTGGCAGAATGCCGGTTTATTGCCGGCGATGACTATACGATTGCCGACATGGCGATATGGCCGTGGTACGGTGCCCTGGTCAACAACAAGGTTTATGAGGCCGCTGAGTTTCTGGCAACACACACATACAGGAACGTGGTGCGCTGGACACAGGAGATTGAACAGAGGCCCGCTGTGCAGCGTGGGAAAATGGTCAATCGATCCTGGGGAGAATTGCATGAGCAGTTGCGTGAGAGACATGACGCCTCTGATTTTGACACGCACACACAGGACAAACTGAATTCGGACCCTCGCTAGTGAGCATCCACTGACAGCGGGCGTAGCGCGGCAGTAAAAAGCGCCACTGTACCGCTCATCTGCAGAGTCTCCTCCCAAAACTGGCTCCGGTCAGCGGGAAGCGGCACGATGGATTTGTCAAAAAACCAGGATGACATGTACAGCAGTACGCCAATCCCGGTCAGTATGCTCTGGGGCGTACACAGGATTGCGGCTTTCTTTCGCCACAAGCGCTGGCGATGGCCATACAGGCGGGCAAGCAGCCAGACCCAGACAGCACTGCCGGCCAGGCGAATCACGGTCTCGACGAGCGCCCACCCGGCCTGCGGCCCCAGCTTGTCGATATCAATTTCGCGCACCATGACGGACAGGCACAACATGGCTAATACCTGATGACTAAGCCTGTCGGTAGTATCCGTGGCGGGCAGGCGGATTGATTGCAACGTGTGCAGCAATACGGCCAGCACCAGGAACAGTACCTGGGTATTTTCGATCAGGTGGTTTTCCAGCGTGACGGATGTATCCTGATGCCAAAGCTGGTTGGCCAGCAGTGCACAGCTCAGCGCAATGGTCGCTGCCAGCGTCAGCAACGGAGCGATTCTGACTGTGGTTGACCTGTCTGGTCTATTGTTGTTGTTCTTCAATTTTCTTCACGCGAAAGCATGGGCTCGGGCTTCAGAATACCAGTACCGGCGCGTCAATGGTAGGCGCGGCTGGCTGGTTTTCCGAAAGTACTCTAAAATGAAACCCCCGTGGTCGCCCCACTGAGCTTGCCATCATGACAGAATTCTTTAGTGCCCCCTTAAGCGATACCCCCTCCGTCCCCTTTAGTGCGCTGGCGTGTCCGCTTGACGGCGCGGCCTTGACTGATTCTGGTGCCAGCTGGCGCTGCGAGCACGGTCACAACTTTGATGTGGCACGTCAGGGTTATCTGCATTTGCTGCCAGTGCAGAAGAAAAGATCGCGTGAACCGGGAGACAGCAAGGAGATGGTGGCGGCGCGGCACCGTTTCCTGATGGCAGGTCATTATGCGCCGGTGGCCCGCGCAGTCAGCCACGCAGTGCTGGACGGACTGGCATCGCAGCCCACCCCCGGTATTCTTGATGCCGGCTGCGGAGAAGGCTACTACCTGCGCCAATTGGCGACCGCCGCGCCGGGCTGCCAGCGCCTGGCGGTGCTGGGACTGGATATCTCCAAGTGGGCGATACAGTCTGCCGCCAAACAGGATCCATCCGTGCGCTGGGTGGTGGGCAGCAATGCCAATTTGCCGATATTATCGGGTACGCTGGATCGGGTCTTGTGCATGTTTGGCTTCCCGGTATACAGTGAGTTTGCGCGCGTTTTGCACAAAGACGGATTGCTGATACAGCTGGACCCGGGCCCGGCGCACCTGATTGAGTTGCGCGAAGTCATTTACCCAAGCCTGAAACCGGCGCGCGATGTGACGGGTAAGGTGCCAGCAGGTTTTGCCAGGGTGGGCGCCACGACCATCCGGTACACAACTGATATCGACGGTGCTGACTGCATCCGGGACCTGCTGAGCATGACCCCGCATCTGTACCGCGCCAACGCGGAAGGCCGGGCGCGCGCTGCGGCGCTGAGCTCGCTGAACGTGACCATTGATGTTGAACTCGTCACGCTGCGCAAGACAACTGAAACGGAAACCGAAACATGAAGCATGCATTACGACAGTTATGTCAGCCGGTGCTGGCCTATTTTGAAAAAGGCGAGCCCGCCGCAAGCTACCGCCCGTCGCACAGAAAGATTCTGTTGGCCGTGGCGGCGCTGTTTATGGTGCTGTTCTGTGTGTCCCTGTACCTGGCATTGTCAGCCGGACAGCTGGGGGCGCTGATCCCGGTCGTGGCGTTTTTCACGGTCAGCTCGATCAGCCTGATTGTAGGGGCCTTGGGCAACGATACCGCGGTCGCACGAATCTGGGGCCTGAAGTAGTCATGCGGGTACCCGTGTCCTGGCGGGGCCAGGCATTCAATCAGGTGCCGGATTCGGATAATCGCATTCACTCCGATGAGCTGGCGCAGCAGTATGGTTTTACTGGCGCACTGGTGCCAGGCGTCACTATATCCTGTTATCTGGTCCAGCCTGCTGTGCAGGCCTGGGGTCTGCATTGGCTGGAACGCGGTGCGGCGCATGCCACCATCAAGGCGCCGGTATATGACGAGCGTGATTTCCAGGTCGAAGTCACGCCGCAACCGGCGGCGGATCGATATCATGCGCAACTGTTCAGTGAAGAGCGTTTGTGTGCCACGGCAGAAGTCTGGTTGCCCGACTCGCTGGAGGTTGAGCCGGAATATCAGCATCATCCGCTTATGACTGACGAATATTCTGCTCCTGTGGCAAGTCGCGATGTCATGGAGAAACTGCGCCAAAACGGCTGTCTGGCTAAATCGTTTCTATGGTCAGCGGATCATGAGATGGCGACCTATCTTCGTGAGCAGGCGGCCATGCCCGCACTGTTGCGTACGCCAGCGAACACCGAGGGTGTTGAAAGCGACAGCGGTTATGGCAATATGTCATTTCTGCTGGGTTGTGCCAATCGCCATTTCGCTGCGGCGGCCCGCATGAGTCCCTGGATTCACCTGGAGATTCGTGCACAAAACTTCCAGGCAGTACCATTGAACACCCCATTGATCAGTGAGATGACCATTACGGAGTTGTTCAGTAAGAAAGGACATGAGTTCGCGGATTGTGTTTTTAACCTGTTCATGGCGGATAGCAAGCGCTGTGTCTGCTCCATACAACAAAGAGCGATTTATAAAATGCGATCGAGCTGACCAACCATCATTCATCAAAACACCTGTCTTAGGGAAGACGACATGGAGGACGGATGAAATACCTGTTTGAAGTTCATATCAGGCCCGGCCGTCACGCTGAGGAGTATGCGGATGCCTGGGTTCGCGCCAGCGAAATAATCCAGCAAGCCCCGGGTGCCCGTGGCACCGAATTGCATCGCAAGCTTGACGATCCCAATGTGCTGATCGCCATCGCCAGCTGGGAAAGCAAGGCGGCGCGTGATGCCATGGAGGCCAGGCATGACACCACGGTTGCCGATATCATCCGGGGCGCGGCACATGTCTGCGACATTCGCCCGCTGGGTGAGTTTGATGAACCGGAGTGGGTGGTCAGGCCGGTATGAATACGCAGCAAAAAAACCACACCATGATTCGTTCTGAAGTGCCCGAGCCGCCGACCGGCACTGAAAAGCTGAAATGGTATGGACCGGGGCTGTTGTGGATGTTGTCCGCGGTCGGAACCGGCTCCATTCTGTTCACACCGCGCGTTGCCTCAGCCTATCAGTACGAGCTGCTCTGGCTGCTTCTGCTCGTCGTGTTTTTCATGTGGATCATGATCCGAGAGATGGCACGCTTCTCAGTGATTACCGGGCAAAGCATGCTGGAAGGCATGCATACGTTAAAGGGGCCTCGTGACTGGGCAGTCTGGCTGATTTTCCTGCCGCAACTGTTTGCTGCGGCAGTAGGGATTGCCGGGTTGTCTGCTATCGTGGGCAGCGCGCTGGCATCCACGTTACCGGGGTCGAACTGGCTTTACAGTATTCTGGTCATTGCTGGCTGCACGGTTTTTACCGCCAGCGGTCACTACATGAAAATCGAGCGCCTGAGCCGGGTCATGGCCATGATTCTGATGTTGCTGACCGTTGTTGCTGCGGTCGTCGTGTTTTCTGACTATCAGAGCGCAATGGCTGGCCTGATGCCGCAGGTGCCCGAGGATCATGACCTGTATGTCATCCTGCCGTGGGTAGGCACTATCCTCGCTGGCTCCATGGGAATAGTCTGGTTTGGTTACTGGACTGCTTCGCGCGGCTATGGCGGCGGTGTCGCTGAAGAGCAGCCTGGCCGGACGCGCCAGGGCGAGGAATCGCAGACCCTGGAGCTGCGTACGCAAAGAATCCGTGCCTGGCTGAAGATCATGACTGGTGCCGCAACTCTGGGGGTGGTTGGCGGCCTGGCAGTGATATTCTCGTTTATGGTGCTGGGCGCAGAATTGCTGTCGCCACAGGGTGTCATGCCAGAGGGTAGCGACGTGGCAGACGATCTTGGCCGCCTGTTCTCCGAGGTCTGGGGAGTGGCCGGCAGGGTCATGATGTTCGCTGCGATCATTATCGCACTGGGCGGCAGTATACTTGCGAACCAGGATGGCTGGGGGCGCAGCTTCGCTGATATGACCATGATTCTCCGGCGTGGGATTTTGTCAGGTCTGCCTGATTTAAGCCGCCGTACGTTCAAGCGGCTGTTTATTGTCGTGGTCACGGGTGTGGTGCCGGTCGGGATTGTGCTGGTATTCGAGAATCCGGTTCAGATCATGTCGGCGTCAGGTATCATTGCTGCTGTGCACACGCCGTTCATTGTGCTGACAGCGTTGTTCGTCAATCGTACCCGTTTGCCGCAGACACTGCGGCCAGGCCTGTTCTATTCGCTGGCCATGCTGGTATCAGGTCTGTTTTATCTTGGTTTTGCGGCGCTGTATTTTGTGCAGCTTGCCGGCTGGATTTAGGTTATATTCGCCAGCAACAATTCTGAAGATTACAGCACATGACGATGCATATCAGACCTGCCAGCCAGACCGACGCGCAGGCTATCGCCGATATCTACAACCACTACATTGCCAATACCGTGGTGACCTTCGAAGAAGCGGCAGTGGCACCGGTCGAGATGGCCAGCCGCATTCAGGGCGTGCTGACGGCGTCACTGCCCTGGCTGGTCGGCGAGGTGGTGACCGACGGTCGGGCTGCGATCGTGGGCTACGCCTATGCGACACCCTGGAAGAGTCGCAGCGCCTACCGGTACTCGGTGGAGAGCTCGGTCTATCTTGCGCCCGGGTTGGCGGGCAGAGGCTTCGGTACGACCCTGTATTCGGCGTTGCTGGAAGATCTGAAACGCAGGTCGGTGCACAGTGTCCTGGGCGGCATTGCCCTGCCCAATGCCGCCAGCGTGGCATTGCATGAGCGCCTGGGGTTCGTGAAAATTGCACACTTGCGGGAGGTGGGCTACAAGTCGGCGCAATGGCTGGATGTAGGCTACTGGCAGATACTGCTGCCCGGTTGACTCACTGTGAGGCTGGGGCTAATCTGGCTGACGATTTCAACACTGTCTGCTCACATGCAGACCCGGAGCGCTTCATGCCTTTGCTTTCTTTAACTTCTGTATCAAAACTGTTTATCCTGCCACTGACGCTGATGCTGACAATGCCAGCATCGGCGCAGGCAGAGATAATCCGCAATGTGGTGTACGGGCAAAAAGATGGGCTGGCCATGGTGATGGATGTCTATCAGCCTGACGACAATGCCAACGGCGCGGCCGTGGCCTACATGATCAGCGGCGGCTGGATGTCCAGCACGATGATGCAGAACGCCTATGAATCCATGTTTGTGCCCCTGGTGGACGCCGGTTACACCGTGTTTGCCGTTCGTCACGGCAGCAGTCCCCGCTATAACGTGCTGGAAGCCTGGAGCGATGTATCACAGGCATTCCAGTTCATCGGCAACAACGCGGCAGATTATGGTGTCGATCCGGCGCGTATCGGCGTTTCCGGCATCAGCGCCGGAGGCCATCTGTCGCTGATGCTGGGTTTGTCGACTGACGACCAACCACATCGCCCGGCGGCTGTTGTGGCATACATGCCTCCGACCAATCTGCGCGGTATGACAGGGCCCAATGACAATTTCCCGGCCCTGAATTTTGATGCTGCGATGGCGCCAACTGTGTCACCGGTTGATTTCGCCAGCGCCGGTGATCCGCCCGTGCTGCTCGTCCATGGTGATGCCGACGACCTGGTCAACATCAGTCACAGCGAAAACATGTACCAGGCGCTGGAGTCCGCTGGCATTGTCCGTGATTTTGTTGTGATTGAAGGCGCGGGCCACGGACTGTTCACGGGTGACGATGGCGTGACCGCAGCGAATGCGTTAAAGGGCTGGTTTGATCAACATCTGTGAGGCATGTCGCTGTGAAAATAGTAAATGAGTTCAAGGAATTCGCAGTAAAAGGCAATGTCATCGACATGGCAGTCGGCGTCATCATCGGCACGGCGTTTGGTCGTATCGTATCGTCGTTTGTCGCCGATGTGGTGATGCCACCCATTGGCGTGTTATTGGGCGGTGTGGATTTTTCTGATCTGGCCATCACCGTGCGCCAGGCGGTCGGCGAGGACGTGCCGGCGGTAGTGATCTCCTACGGACGATTCATGCAGACAGTGATTGACTTCACTATTATCGCATTTGTCATTTTCATGGCGATCCGCTTTATCAACCGGCTTAAACGTAATCCGCCACCGGTTCCCGTCGTGCCTGCGCCGCCGTTGGAGCCTTCGGCAGAGGAAAAATTACTGACTGAAATCAGGGATCTGCTCAGGACAGGTCGTCAAACGCCCCTGGGCTAACATTGCCTTGTCCAGCGGCCATCCGGATCGGCTTACAGGATAGCCGGCCAAACAGGAGAATATATGTCTGAAGTTAAAGTCGCGCTGGTGACTGGTGCGGCGTCAGGTATTGGCCGTGCCAGTGCTGTGGCGCTGGCCAGTGCTGGCTTCATTATAGCGATCAATTATCGCAGTAAAAGGCCGGAAGCCATGGCGTTGCTGGAAGAGTTGCCGGGTGACGGGCATCAGCTATTCTGTGCAGATGTCGCGGATGCCGCCCAGGCAGGCAAGCTGGTCGCTGACGTACTGGATGTCTATCAGCGGCTGGATGTACTGGTTAATGCCGCCGGCCAGTTTACGCCACAGGATGTGAAGAGTGATGACTATGACGAATGGCAGAATGCCTGGCAGCACAGCCTGCAGTTGAACCTGTTGGCACCGGTGAATCTGGCTTTTCATGCTGCAAAACCCATGATGCAGCAAGGCAGCGGAAAGATAATTAATATAACGTCACGTGGCGCCTTTCGTGGCGAACCGACCGCACCGGCCTATGGCGCGGCCAAGTCAGGATTAAACTCGGCAACCCAGTCACTGGCGCTGGCCTTGGGCGGACACGGAATATGTGTATATGCCATAGCACCGGGCTGGACCGAAACACCGGCGGCATCCCCGCGTATCCGCGATCAGGGCTGGGACGATGTGGCCGCACAAAGTCCATTGGGGCGGATCGGACGCCCGTCAGAGATTGGTAATCTGGTGGCTTTTCTCGCCGGTAGTGAAACCGATTATCTGACCGGCGCGATCATTGATGCCAACGGCGCCTCCTATTTACGTAACTGACCAGAACTATAATCGGTGACGCATCAGTCACCCCCCGGAGAAAACGATGTTCAGAATAATCAAGCGCGGTATTGTTGTTTACGCCATGCTGATGCTTGTAATGGGGCAGGTGTCTTTCGCCCAGTTGGATACTGCCGTATTCGACGCTGCCACCACGCAGAAAGCACCCATGATATCAACCATGGAACAACTGGTCGGTATTGAGTCGGGTAGCGGTGATCGCGAAGGGCTGGAGCAGATAGCGGCTCTGATTGCTGATGAGTTGCAGGCATTGGGTGGTGAGGTGGAGCTGCTGGAAGCGGGCGATGACGTGTATCGCATGTTCGACACCCCGGAGCAGCTTGGACCCATGGTGCACGCACGCTTTACCGGTACCGGTGACAGCAGAATCCTGCTGATTGCACACATGGACACCGTTTACCTGCGCGGCATGCTGGCGCAGCAACCGTTCCGTATAGATGGTAACCGCGCCTACGGCCTGGGCATCTCCGATGATAAGCAGGGCGTGGCCCTGATCATTCATGTTATTGCCCTGCTCCAGGAGATTGGTTTTGATGATTACGGGACATTGACGGTACTGATCAACGGTGACGAGGAAATAAGCTCGCCGGGATCGCGTGCGACATTGACACGTCTGGGCGCTGAGCACGATGCGGTATTTTCCGCTGAGCCCTCCCGCATCGACAACGACTCGCTGGCGCTGGCCACCAGTGGCATCGGCGCGGTCACCATGTCAGTCAAGGGGCGAGCTTCACACGCTGGCGCTGCGCCCGAGCTGGGGCGCAATGCGTTATACGAAATGGCGCATCAACTGCTGCAACTGGATGACCTGTCAGACCCCGATGTGGGTTTCAAGGTGAACTGGACGCTGGCGCAGGTGGGGACCAACCGGAATGTGATCCCGGCGGATGCGGTGGCTACTGCGGATGTGCGTATGCTGCGCCTGGAGGACTTCGAGCGTCTGGAGTCAAGGATTCAGGAGCGGATCAGCAATCGCCTGATACCGGATACCGAAATCAGTCTGCGCTTCGAGAATCGACGGCCCCCGTTGCAGGCCACGGACGCGTCACGCGAACTCGCCGCGCATGGTCAGCGCATTTATGAAGAGCTGGGCATGACATTGGCCGTCAATGATCAGGCCGAGGGCGGCGGCACCGACGCTGCCTTCGCAGCCTTGCAGACCGGGGCGCCGGTGATTGAACGCTTTGGCCTGCAGGGTTTTGGTGCGCACACCAGCAACGATGAATATGTGCTGCTGGATTCGATAGAGCCTCGGTTGTACCTGTTGGCGCGCATGATCATGGATGTGTCCACGGGTGTTGCCCCTGGGGTAAAATAGCCCACGACCACGAACAGACGGGTCAGGGGCGAATCGCGTGACTGACCGAAAATCGCCGATATCGGCGAAGATAGAGGGAAATAAATGATTATCAAGCCAAAATACCGCGGATTTATCTGCACAACCACACATCCGACCGGCTGCCTCAACAACGTCAAGGACCAGATCGCAGTGACCCAGGCGCAAGGCGTACACAGCGACGGTCCGAAAAAAGTGTTGGTGATCGGCGCCTCCAGCGGGTATGGCCTGGCAGCACGAATCACTGCGGCATTTGGTTACCAGGCCGCCACCGTTGGTGTTTTCTTTGAAAAACCCGGTACCGAGACCAAGCCCGGCACAGCCGGCTGGTACAACTCCTGGGCATTCGAAGAGGAGGCCAAAAAGGCCGGGCTTTATGCAAAATCGATTAACGGTGACGCGTTCTCCCATGAAGTGCGTGAGCAGGCTGTTGCCATGATCAAGCAGGATCTGGGCGAGGTGGACCTGGTGGTGTATTCGCTGGCATCGCCGGTGCGCAGATTGCCCGATACCGGTGAGGTCAAACGTTCTGTGCTCAAGCCCATTGGCCAGGTGTATCAGTCAACCGCGATTGATACCAACAAGGATCAGATCATTCACGCGGAAGTGGAGCCCGCTACCGATGAAGAAATCGCCGATACCATCACCGTGATGGGTGGCGAGGACTGGGAATTATGGATGCAGGCGCTGAGCCAGGCCGACGTGCTGGCCAAAGGCGTGAAAACGGTCGCTTTCAGCTACATCGGCACGGAAATGACCTGGCCGATTTACTGGCATGGCGCCTTGGGCAAGGCCAAGGAAGACCTGGATCGCGCCGCCTCCGAGCTCAATGCCCGACTGGGTAACAACTACGGTGGCAGCGCCAATGTCGCGGTGCTGAAGTCTGTGGTTACCCAGGCGTCTGCGGCCATCCCGGTGATGCCGCTGTATATTGCCCTGGTGTACAAGGTGATGAAAGACAAAGGCCTGCATGAAGGTACCATTGAACAGTTAAATCGCCTGTTTCGGGAGCAACTGTACCGGGAGGATGGTAAGGCTTTTGACCTGGATGAAGCCGGCCGCCTGCGCATGGACGATAAGGAATTGCGTGACGACGTACAGGCGGAGTGCAAGGCGCTGTGGCAGCAGGTCAATAATGACAACCTGTTCCAGTTAACCGACTATGCAGGCTACAAGCATGAGTTCCTCAAGCTCTTCGGTTTCGAGCGCAGTGATGTGGACTATGAAGCAGATGTTGCCACTGACGTTGATTTCAAAGCCTAAGCTCTTTGTCTGACTGCTGCTGGTCGGCGTCAGCGCCGACCAGAATTTGCAACTGGACAAGGTGCTTAACCTGTTACTGACCTTTGACTGCTGATGAGCGAATGATCACCGGCAGATCCGTATAACCTTTGACAAAACTTGAGTAGATTCGGGTCGGCTCTCCCACAACCTCAACTTTGTCAAAACGCTGGCTGATTTCTTCCCACAGAATGCGTAACTGCATTTCTGCCAGCCGGTTGCCCATGCAGCGGTGGATGCCAAAACCAAAGGACAGATGTTGTCGTGCCCGCGGCCTGTCGATGATGAACGCATCCGGGTTGTCGATGGCGTCTGCGTCGCGATTGGCAGAGGCGTACCACATCAGTACCTTGTCGCCGGCCCGGATGGTTTTACCGCCCAGTTCGGTATCCACTTTTGCTGTGCGGCGCATATAGGCCAGTGGTGTTTGCCAGCGGATGATCTCTGACACCATGGATGGAATCAGTGCAGGATTGTCGCGCAGCTTCTGATATTCCTGTGGATGCTCGTTGAGCGCGAGTACGCCGCCACTGATGGAGTTGCGGGTAGTATCGTTGCCGCCCACGATCAACAGAATCAGATTGCCCAGGAATTCGCGTGGCGGCATATTGCGGGTCGCCTCGCCGTGCGCCAGCATGGAAATCAGGTCATTGCCAGGTTCCCGCCTGGCACGTTCCTGCCACAGCCTGGAGAAATAGGCCAGGCACTCCTTCAGAATTTCAAAACCCTCTTCATAGCTGTCAATCAGACCAGCACCGGGAATGGCGGTGGCGACATCGGACCAGTAAGTCAGCTTGTGACGGTCCTCAAACGGGAAATCGAACAGTGTCGCCAGCATCTGTGTGGTCAGGTCGCGCGACACCAGGTCGACCCAGTTGAAGGGTTCATCCCTGGGCAGCTTGTCAAGAATGGCAATAACCCGCTGTCGGATCAGGCCTTCGAGATTCTTCAGATTGGCGGGCGCGACCACGCCCTGCACCGTCTTGCGTTGCTCCTCGTGTTTGGGAGGGTCCATGGCGATAAACATGGGCAAGGTGAATTCCGGAATGACATCGACAATACCGATGGTAGGTTCCGACGAATAAATGTGAGGCGCCGCCTCCACGGTCATGATGTCCTTGTACTTCATCACTGACCAGTACGGTCCCAAGGGTGAGTCCGCGCAGTAATGCACCGGTGCATCCCGGCGCAGGCGCGCCAGATAGGGCAGGAACTCGTTGGCCTGCCAGATACCCGGATGTGCCAGGTCGATTTCGTCCAGCGGCGTGGTCCACGGGTCGCGACCTACCAGGCTGCGGCTACGTTTGACAGGTTGCTCTGTTATATCCGGCATGATGACACTCCATTAGCAGGGCGTGGCTGCTAGAACTGAAATTCGGGCAGGCGCACAACCAGTCCGTCAAGCTCGTCACTGACGTCGATCTGGCACGACAGTCTGGAATTGGCGCTGCGCTCGGGATTGATGTCCAGCATGGGCTCCTCGAATTCACCGGGCTCGCCGACGGCCTGCATCCAGTTTTCGTCAACAAATACATGGCAGGTGCCGCAGGAGCAGGCACCGCCGCAGTCGGCGTCAATGCCAGGTACCAGGTTCTTGATTGCGGCCTCCATCACCGAATCGCCATTACTGGCGTCGATGACATGTTCCGTGCCGTTGTGTTCAATGTAAGTAATTCGGGTCATGATAAATCTGGCTCTCGGTTTTGTTGGTAATACAAAGTTCAGCGCACGACAATGTTCTGTGCGCCCTTGACGATGTCATCGGGTGTGCGGTTACGCTCGGGCTGTTTGATGCCACGCTGGCAGGCCGGCCGTTCATACAGTTTGTCCAGCCAGCGCTGCAGATGTGCCAGGCCCTCGACGCTGACGCCCGACCAGTTGTGGGTACGCACCCAGCACCAGTTTGCGATATCGGCGATTGTGTATACGTCTCCGGCCAGATACTCGGATGCTGACAGTCGGCTGTCAAGTACCTCGAACAGGCGTCGGCATTCGTTCTGGTAGCGGTCGATGGCCGGTTGGATCTTTTCGGGAAAGTAGCGATAGAACACATTGGCCTGGCCCATCATCGGGCCGATACCGCCCATCTGGAACATCAGCCACTGCAGTGTGCGCGATCGCGCTGAGGGGTCTTCCGGATATAGTTGGCCGAATTTTTCTGCCAGGTAGATCATGATGGCACCCGACTCGAATACCGTGAAATCGTTGTTACTGCGGTCGACGATGACCGGTATGCGGCCATTGGGATTCATGGCCAGGAAGTCCGCGGTTTTCTGTTCGCCGGCCGACAGGTTGACAGGATACAGCGTATAGTCAGCGCCGATCTCTTCCAGCATCACGGTCACCTTGTAACCGTTGGGCGTGGCCGAGCTGTAGACATCAATCATGGGCAGCCTCAGAGGGATGTACTTTTACTGCGTCGAATCGTATGTTATTACGTAATGTGTTACAACACGGGTCAGAAACCGCCATTCACACAATAATTGAGAGACCAGGCGTATGCACATCAGGAACATTGCTTTAGCTCGGATATTTACCAGGCTTGCAGCCATGGCATTGGTCGCTCTGGTGGCGCTGGTTGCCTGCAGTGAGCCGGAACCGCCCGCTGTGCCCGATGTACCGACGGCGGTCAACGCGCCGCCGGTTGACGCCGAACAGCAGACCTATTCTGACTTCTCCGGTCTGGAGCCGGGCTGGAACGCTTTTACTCCGGGCGGTGACACCATCTGCTCTGACGGTTCGGAGTATCGCTTCTTTGTCAAACAGGGTGAGCCTGACAAGTTGATGTTCTACCTTGAGGGTGGCGGTGCCTGCTGGGATGGCGCCAATTGCGACCCGGACCTGCAGCCCAGTTATCAGATCAACCTGGCTGCAACCGATCCGGCCAACTCCCACGGTATCCTCGCCTTCGATCATCCGGAAAACCCGTTTGCTGACTACACCGTCGTTTACGCGCCCTACTGTTCGGCCGATGTCCATCTCGGCGACTCCGTGCAGACGCATATGGCGCCTGCCATCGAGGGTCATGCTGCCCACGAGGTCAATATACAGCACCGAGGCCTGGTCAATGCCACAGCGGCCATGCAATGGGCCTTTGATCATATGCTGGTGCCCCGGCAGATCTTTGTGACCGGCTCCAGCGCCGGCTCGATTCCTTCGCCGTTTTATGCCCTGAAGATGGCGCAGTATTATCCGCGCGCGGATATCGTGCAGCTTGGTGACGCCTCGGGCGGCTATCGGGGTTTTGCCAATTTCAATCCTTACGATGTCTGGGCGACCGACGAGGTTCTGGCGGACATGGACTACATCAGCACTATCCCTGCGGATGAGTTCAGTTTCCATCACCTGTACATCGGCACTGCTCAGGCGCGCCCGGGCATCCGTCTTGCCTCTTATGACAATGCCGAAGATGATGTCCAGAAACAGTTTCTGGCGTTGGGTGGCACACCGACAGAATCGCTGTTGCCACTACTGGAGACCAACCTTGAGGAAATAAGCGAAGCGGTGCCGGATTTTCGTTACTACGTCGCTGGCGGCACCATGCACACCATCCTGCTGCGTCCCGAAGTGTATAGCTATGAAGTGGAAGGCGTTCGCTTTGTAGACTGGCTGACAGATCTGGCTGCGGGTGATCCGGTGCAGAACGTGATGTGCCTGAATTGCGAGATGGCGCCGGAGCCTGTGCAGGCGCCCTGATGGGAAGTCGGTGTTAAATCGTCGCAAGCAGTGGGGGGCAATCGGCGCGTCGAATTTGACGCTGGCCAGGTCATCGGCGCGGGTTCGCCCCTTTGTCAAAATAGCGATTGGCCTGCCTGACTGGTGTGCCTGCCGTGCAAAACGGTAGCCGGAAAACACCATCAGGGATGAGCCGATAACCAGCAGGCCGCGACTCTCCGCGAGAGTGTCGAAAACCTGGTCAACACGGGGGCGGGGCACGTTGTCGCCAAAAAACACCACATCGGGCTTCAGAATGCCACTGCATTGAGGACAACCTGGCACATTAAAGCCGGAAAAATCGATCTCGAGATCGGCATCACCGTCCGGCGCAGCAGTCGCAAAAATATTGTCCAGAGACGGATTGAGCATCGTACAACGTGCATGCATCAGGGATCGGGATTCCCGGTAGCCGCAAGACATGCATACCAGTTCGTCAGCACGACCGTGCAGATCGACCACAGAATCGCTGCCGGCCTTCTGATGCAGGCGGTCTACATTCTGTGTCACGACCATCGACAACAAACCCCTGGCTTCCAGTTCGGCAATCTTGTGATGGGCCAGGTTTGGTTTTGCCCGCTGCATGATTGGCCATCCGACCAGACTGCGTGCCCAGTAGCGTTGGCGTGTTGCAGCGCTTTGCATGAACTCCTGGTGTTGCACAGGTTGTTTGCGCTTCCAGTTACCATCGCTGTCACGATAGTCCGGTATGCCCGAGTCGGTGCTGATACCGGCGCCGGTCAGTACCAGCACGGGCGCATTGGCCTCGATGAAGGCCGCCAGTTCGCCCGCCTGTTGAGCGGGGCAGGTTTGTAGCGCGATGGTCATGAAGTTCCGCCACTCTGTTCAGGTTGTTGATGACTGGTGTTGACGACAGCCTGGCCGCAGCTGCTGTTGCTGATGTGATGGTCAACGCCTTGCGGCCAGCCAGGACATTTATCGCGCATGACCAGGCAAATTACAAGTTACACCTTCTTCATGTCGGCTCAGTGACGAGACCGGTTCTCTCAGGGCCCCGGTACGTGAAGCAGCCTATGTTGTTTGTGCCCGAGCTGGGTTACGCTGGGTACCGGTGTAGCCAAAAAACAAAAAGAGGATGAGCCATGAAATTGCGCAGTGCGGTAAAACCCCTGTTAGTCCTGCTTTGTCTCTCGTCGGCACTGGTGGCGGCACAATCCGGTGATCAGGCGCGCTGGCTGGACCCGGCCGATGACGTGCAGAATCTGCCTGCTGGAGAGAGCATCCTGTTCTGGTCCGGTGATGAGCAGATTGCCGGGTTTCGCAATATCCCCCTGTTGAGCCCTGTACGTCATGTGTCACGAGGTGAGCAGGTGATGCCGCTGCCGCGCGCCGAGCGCGATTTTTCCATGCTGCGCTACCAGGTAAACGGCGAGACGTTCGATCTGGATGACTACATGCGCCACAATCATGTTGGCGGTGTACTGGTGCTCAAGGACGGCGAGATCCTGCTCGAGAAGTATGGTCTGGGCAACGATGAAGACACACAATGGGTGTCATTTTCCATGACCAAGTCCGTCGTCTCCCTGCTGACCGGTGCGGCCATCGCCGACGGCTACATCGGCAGCGTTGACGATCCTGTCACCGACTACCTGCCGCAGCTGCGAGGCAGCAGCTATGACGGTGTCAGTATTAAACATGTGTTGCAGATGGCGTCGGGTACTGACTGGAACGAAGATTACGCTGATCCTGCTTCCGATGTTGCGACATCACCCAGCGACATGCTGGCCCTGATGCGGTTTATGGGCGAGAAGGCGCGGGTTGCCGAGCCTGGCCAGCGTTTCAATTACAACACCGGTGAAACCAACCTGGCAGGTGCCATTGTGCGCGCCGCCATCGGCAACAATCTTGCCGCCTATCTGACACAGAAGATCTGGCTGCCCTGGGGCATGGAAAGTGACGCCACCTGGATCAGTCATGGCCCCTACGGTGGTGAGCTGGGAGGCTGCTGCCTGTCGCCGGTGTTGCGTGACTGGGGGCGTCTGGCGCTACTGGTAATGAACGGCGGTGTATTACACGATGGTACCCGGGTAGTTCCCGAAGGCTGGATTGCCGAGTCGACGGAGCCCTCGCCGGGCAGCGACAACTACGGGTATCTGTGGTGGCTCAATGGCGATGGTACATACCGTGCCAGTGGCATTTTTGGGCAGGGCATATACCTGTCTCTTATACACATCTCCGAGCCCACGAGACAGGCAGAAAT
>CAJXPR010000006.1 GCA_913058135.1 uncultured Gammaproteobacteria bacterium | reverse complement strand
TCTACACAGAGTAGATCGTCGGCAGCGTCAGATGTGTATAAGAGACAGAAACAATACGACGGTTTGCAATCAATTCTAACAACATGAAATATGGTCCAGTGGGGAGCGCTCCATGCCCATGCGCCGATGCCAGTCATGGAACCGGTCATGTGCCACGGGCAGCAGCTCCAGCGTGTAAAAAGCGGCCGGGTTGGGCACACCGAGTGACTCCGAGAACAACATCAGCATGAACAGGTCGTCTTCATCTCGCTGAGCGCGTGCAAACGACTGCCGGTAAGGTGCCACATAAAACTCGCGCAGACCTTTCTCAAGGCGCGTAAAAAAACCAGCCTTCGGAACTGCTTTATCCTCTTTCATAACTACACCTGCTCTTCTGTTTCCACTATCAGCGCCGCCCGGCTTTGCCGGGCGGGTGTCTCACCTGGGACCGCTGCTCACGCTCGGCGGCCCGGGCAGCGCGCAATAACCGCGCCTGTTTGGGATCTAGTTGCAGCGGCCTATACAATTCAACGCGGTCATGGTCTCGCAGTACGTAGTCCTGCGGCAAAGGCGACGCACGTCCATCCAGCAGTCGCGAATAGACGCCCATCTCCACCGCCGACACATCAAGACCCTCGACCTGTCCGGCAATGCCCGACAAGTGCACAGCCTGCAGCGCAGTGGTGCCGTCTGCCACCTGCAATGGTATCAGAATCTGATGATCGGGCAGGGCATAGACGACTTCCACGTGAATCATCACGCCGTCTTTCCATACAGACTATGGGCACGATCCACCAACTCATCGACCAGTGTATTGGCGGAATGCTGAAACAGTTTTTCCATCGCGGCACCCAACAGACCACCTGCCCACTCGAATTCCATTCGCAGACTGACCTTGCAGGCATCTTCTGCCAATGCATCAAAGCGCCAAGTCGCACTGAACTTTTTGAATGGCCCCTCCAGCAAGCTCATATCCATGGACTTGCCAGGCACCAGTTCATTTCGGGTGGTAAAGGTGTAACGCAACCCGGCCTTGCCCAATGTCAGCTTACCCACAACCTCATCCTCCGTACGGCTGAGGACTTCCGCTGACTGACAGCCGTGCATGAAAGCCGGATACTGCTCAATGTCGTCGACCAGAGCGTACATTTGTGCGGCCGAATAATTAACCAGTGCGCTTCGTTCAATGGTAACCATGATTCAACTCAGGACGCGAACAGGCGCAGCAGGTCGACAGCAAAGTATTTTTGCGCGACCGAATTGATAAACACGAACAACAGCACCACCGGCACAAAAGTTCGCAGCGAAAAGCCCAGATAACGCGACAGGGCTGAATTCCGGAATCCTTCGTCACCCACAGAGAGCTCCTGCATGAAACCGTCACGCCAGCGCCAGGCGCAGACCACGCAGGCAAAAAAGCCGACCAGGGGCAGGATAACTTCCGAGAAAGTATCAGCGATCAGGTCAAAGAATGACTTCTGCGCCCCTCCGTAAGGGATGAAATCGGTCAGAAAACCCGACATGCCAAATGACAGTGCAGCCAGCACGGCGAACGATGACACCAGACCGGCCTGGATCAGCACGGCTTTGCGGCGCGAATAACATAGCTCGTCAATCATGTAGGAAATAGGTATTTCCAGTATCGACACCAACGAGGTCATCGCGGCAAAAAACACCAAGGCAAAGAATACCGCAGCTGCGATACTGGCTCCCCAGTAACCCACCACTTCCTGCATGGACAGGAAAATCTGCGGCAGGTAACTGAAGATCAGCCCGATGCTGCTACTGGACAGATCATCGGGGTTGGTCGCCGGATTGAAGGCAAATATCGCTGGCAGGATAAGCAGGCCTGCCAGAAAGGCAACACTGGTATCGGCAATCGCCACCATGCGTCCGGAATTGACGATCCGATCCTCGCGGTTGAAATAAGAACCGTAGGTAATCATGATGCCCATGCCCAGCGACAGCGAGAAAAACGCCTGGTTCAGGGCCGCGCTGATCACCGCCCCATCAAGCCGACTGAAATCCGGCACCAGATAATAACGTACGCCCAGCATGGCATCATCCAGCGTCATGACAAACACGATCAAGCCCAGCAGCATGACTGCCAGGGTCGGCATCAGCACTCGCGCCATGCGCTCGATACCGCCTTTGACGCCGCCCAGCAGCACACCAAATACCGCTATCTGCAACAACACGAACCAGGGGAAGATAGACGGCGAACCAATCATCTGACCAAAAGCAGCTGGGTCCGCCAACTCGGTAAGCCCGCCGGTAGCCGCCCGGAACAGGTATATCAGGATCCATACGGTGACCACGGTATAGAACACGGCGATCATAAATGGTGTCAGAATCGCCAGCTTTCCCGCCCAGCGCCAACCCAGATGACCGCCCGTCAATGCGGAAAAGGCACCGACCGGATTACGCCGTGAATGCCGGCCCATGGCAATCTCGGCCAGCAGCACGGGGAAGCAGATCAGGGCGACAAACATTACGTAGACAATCAGGAAGACCGCACCGCCGTTCTTGGAAGCCATGACCGGGAAAGCGACGAGATTGCCCAGGCCTACAGCAGAGCCCGCTGCCGCCAGGATAAACCCCAGACGTGAACTGAACTGACCGCGGTCTGCTGACATACTTTCCTCACTGTGTTGTTATTGGACCTGTTAGGCGCCTAGAATGCCTTGCCAGCAGGCGCCCTGTCCACTGCCAGCGCGCGACGTACCGCCATTTAGCCCGCAAATTGTAGCAACCGGAAAATTAGCCGGTCAATTTGAGCGAGGCCGGCTGATTCAAGGTATAATCCGACGCCATGAGTAAAGCAAAGAAGTTGAAAACCCCGGATACTACCATTATCCGCAACAAGAAGGCCCTGCACGATTATTTCGTGGAAGACTCTTTTGAAGCGGGCATGGCACTGGAAGGCTGGGAAGTCAAAAGCCTGCGTGAGAAAAAAGCGCAGCTGGTGGATAGTTATGTCGTGCTCAAGGACGGCGAGGCCTTCCTACTCGGTTGCCATATTATTCCGCTCAACAGCGCCAGCACACACGTCATCGCCGATCCGGACCGCACCAAAAAACTGTTGCTGCATAAAAAAGAGCTGGCCAGGCTGTTTTCCAGCGTGCAACAGAAAGGTCACACTTGCATCGCCACCAAACTTTACTGGAAAGGCCATCTGATCAAATGCCAGGTGTCACTGGCGAAGGGTAAAAAAGACCACGACAAGCGCGAGACAGAAAAGGATCGCGAGTGGCAGATAGAGAAGCAACGCATCGTCCGCCACAAGAACCGGTAAGCAGATCCATGACTATCAAAGCCGCCATCTTCGACTGGGATGGCACCGTGGTTGATTCCATCGAGCATATTTCAGGCTGTCTGCGTCATGCCGCCACCAGTATCGGCTATCCGGCACTTGAGCGCGCCGCCTACAGCAATATCATCGGCCTGGGCCTGGTGGAAGCACTCAGGTCACTGTACCCGACCATCACCAGCGACGACATGGTGGCGATGCGCGATGCCTACAGCAGCCACTTCATGGCCACTGCCGCCACTGCACAACAAGTGTTCCCCGGCATGACCGACATCCTGCAGGACCTGCACACCAGCGGTCGCCACTGTGCGGTAGCGACCGGCAAAAGCCGCCGCGGCCTGGACCGGGCGCTGGAGCATAGCCAACTGGGCAAGTGGTTCCACGTCACGCGCTGCGCCGACGAAACCCGCTCCAAGCCCGATCCGTCGATGCTGGTGGAGATCCTGGCCCACCTGCAGCTGGAGCCCTCGGAAGCGGTGATGATTGGCGATACCAGCTATGACCTGGAAATGGCCGCCAACATCGGTATGCCATCCATCGGCGTGCCCTGGGGCGCCCACCACCAGGACATCCTGGCACGGCACAAGCCCGTCGCCATTGTCAGCAGTGTGGCTGAACTGCGTGAACTGCTGCGCCAGCCAGAGTGTTGAAAAACTGCCTGCAAACCCAATCCTTTATTAACCAGGACTTGAAATAAATAAGCCCGGCCGCATGTCTTATAGTGTGATAGACTGAAAGTGTTACACATTGGGGGCGATCAGGATTCGACGCCGGTATCAAACTCCAAGGTGCATGTCGAGAGGGTATAGACTCTCGTAAATCAATCTATGCAACTTCTATAGTTGCCAACGACGAAAACTACGCACTAGCCGCTTAAGAACTAAGTAAGGCTAGCGGTCGCCCCGGGATGCCTGTAAACCGGTGTTTTGCGACTGTCATATAGAACAGGATCGCTAGTGGATCGCGCTCGACGTGAAACGGCTAAAAGTATCGAGCTCGCCCAAACCACCCTGCCCGTCGGGCCGGTACGGGTTAACTTAATAGACGACGCTAAACATGTAGATCCAAGGACAGAGAACTGACGGACGGGGGTTCAAATCCCCCCGCCTCCACCAATCATCAAACAAAAAGGGCCATCTCCGACAGGGGATGGCCCTTTTTGTTTGATGATCAGTTGATTCCGGGGGAGGTGAACTCGTTTAGTTGGGGGTTCACAAAACGGCAGGACAGCCGTTTTGGACGCCAGCTCCGCTGGCGGTGCGCAGCACCGAGCGCCAAGGATGGCGCGAGTCAAATCCCCCCGCCTGGTCAAATTCATCCACTGAACCCACCCCCCCTAGGGCTCCAATTCGATAGGACGGTAGAACCCACAACAAACCCTTAAAAAATCTAAGAATTATTAGTAGACAGCCACCGCAGGTATCATATCCCAGATCCGTCCATCCAACTGACGACCATTCGCCTTCTTGTTCCGGTGCTGGCCATCCGCCCCCCAAGCACCCCATTGTTTGAAGAAGAAATCAACGCCGGCAGCCACACACTGATTGCGCACGCTCAAAGCCCACGATTCTTCCATGGGCCGCGCGCCACGACCAGACTCACCACCCACAATGACCCAATGGATTCCATGCAAATCAAGCTTACCCAAGTCCTCTAACAATGGCTCTACTGACAGAAAACGGGTTTTGGCCTTGATGGCGGCGAGATCGGGAATTCGCGGTTTACCGAATTTACAATCTTCAACCGATACCCCAAGCCAAGCGTTGTCCGGCACCTCGCGCACGGCAAAATACTCACGCATATTGACGCTGCGTTTAGTCAGAATCTGGTAGGTATGCTGTGGCGTCGCGCGAATTACATCCAGGACCCGATCGACAAAAGACGCTGGTACACCATCCTGAAAAAGGTCACTCATGGAATTAACAAAATACATAGTAGGTTTACGCCGTCGCAATGGCTGGCCCAAGCGTTCGGGCAGCAGACTCAGCGCAAAACCGTTCTCATAACCTGGAGCACCCATTGCCTGCAAGCGTCTAGCCATGGTTTCGGCGTAGCAGTTCTTACAACCCGGCGAAACTTTGATACAACCGGTGACCGGGTTCCAGGTTTGTTCTGTCCATTCGATTCTACTCATAGCCTTATTTACCCGATACTCTGTCTAATATGCGACACAACCCCCTTCGCAAGTGCCTGCGCCTTTGGCTCAGGATTAGCGACTGCGAAGTAGAACGAAAAAAGCGGTCGTCCGCGATTCGTCAATAATATAGGTTCCGCCACGAAGGGGAAACGCTCTCTCAATCTTGCCGTCACCCAGCGCTGCAACTCATCCGTGTTGAGTCGTTCCATCTCCGGATCACTGCTTTCTCCCCCGAACATGTCGTCGATTTGTGGTTTGGCCTTCGGAGCATACAATGCAGTTTCCCAATCGTCCGTTCCCAACAAGCGATTCAGGGTCTCGCGCCACTCTGGGCGAACCTTTGCTCCATCCCTAGGTGTCATACGCAAAATCACTGACAGAGGAAACAGCAGCCACAAATCGACCTTTCCTGAATCGGCAACGTATCTCAGTGTTTCCCAGTCCAACTGAGTGCTGTACGGATCCAACAATAACACTGCGCGGTCTCTGCCCTTCAATCTCGCGCAAAACTCTGGCACAAACTGGTTCGCATCCTGCTCTGTGATCGTAATATCCCGACCAGAATACTCATTTCTTATATTTTCAAGCTCCTGGACATGAAGCGGCTCGATATCATTAAAATGATACCGGTGGAATCCAGGCTCCACTTCAAGCGCTGTCAACACAGAGCCTTTAAAATCCTCAAAAGGAATCAAAAGTTCTTCGTTGTGCTCGTCCATTACTGTATGTTTGCCCGTTCCTGCAAACGCGTCGGCATAATGCAAAGTAAATTTCTGTTTTTTCAATGCAGTAGAATAGAAACGCAAGTACTTCGTAAGTACCTCTAATTTCTTCCGGGTCCAGATTCCGCCAAACTTATGGTCCATTCAGGGCTGCCCCTAAGCCTAACTGTATTTATATACAGTATTTTTAGTTCATATTCCAGACGATTTCAACCTTGCTCGCCCGCCAACTTCTCCTCTTCCCAATCCTTGTAGGTCTTGCCACTTGCTCTTATTCGCCACTCGGCATTGCCATTGGAGGGACGCCCATTTACGACAGCGGCGGCCGCGCTGGGGCTTTTGAATGCGTAGTTTTCCATAAACACGCCTCGATCCGTGTGAATCGCAACTACACCAGCTTTCACTAGCTCTGCGAACAATTTAGAGTAATTGTGCCCTCAGTGCGCGCAGCACTGCACTCAATTGCGTGCGCGGCGTCATCAGCACATGGCCGGTCCAGTTAAACACCTCGGCCGTGAGCATGCCGTCGGGTTTGCCGTCGATGAAGAAGAGTTCGAGGGATTGGGGTTTGGTGTTCATTGATGTGCACCCGTTACGAAATATCCAAATAATCAAAACGCCCGAGCCTAAGCAGATTTTCCCTGGCTCTTTCGGCATTGCCTTTTACCTCTGAGTTATCTGAGCCCAGCCCAACCTTCAAGATAGGTTTAGCTTCATCAGTTGAAATATACAACTGAGTTCCCTGATCCATACCATCAGTTATCTTAGCAAAACATTCGACAACAAGCGGGGCATTAGCTTCGAGCAGATCCTTCAAATACCTGATTTGCAGTGAAAATGCGAAATCCCTCATGGCACCAAGGTCCAGAATTCTTGAAAATGCTTTCAGGCGCCATTCTGGTGTAAAGCACTCAGCCTGCAACCAGAATGTAAACTCTCGCAGTTCCTGTGTTTCACCAACCTCGAGGCGCCATTCACAATACTCCATCGCACGATCAAGCAGATCTTTATCCGCATCCTTGCCGCTATTACTGAAGGATCGCCCCACATGATCAAACAAATGTCCCCATAGCTTAGGGTCACCAGCTGTGCTGTCGTAAAAACGTTGCAGCAAACTTCCTTCGCCTTTTTTTGGGTACAGCCCCCATAGATACAGAGAAAATATGAACTGCCCCAATCTATCTACAATATGATCACCGCTTTGATCGCTCGCGCCCAATAGCTCTAGGTTATTTACCGCAAAAACAAAGTCGTCTTTAAGGACTTCATAGATTCGTTTGTATGGTCGACCGAATCTGATATGGCTACCAAAGGTTTTGCTCCAAACAGCTGGGTCAGTTTGAGGAAATATGACTTCGCGGTGTTTTAGTGCCCAGTCCTGCGTCAACACAAACAGGTTGTTGAAATGCACCCCCAACAACGCGAGCTCCGGTATGGATAGCGGGACCGCTGTGCTAGCTTCCACTCGCAAATTAAGAATATTTGTTATTTCAGGTAGCTCATCTTCAGGTAGCTGCCGGCGAACCCAAAAGCCAAAATTAACCAGAGACTCCAGCGCTCGACTTCGCGTATTGTTGATAGCCTCGGTAACAGGGTCGTCACGATTCAGTAACACCGGACGATTGCTGTCCAGCCGCCAATCGAACTGAACACACACCTTTTGGAGAAGCGACGCTATACCTGCTCTCTCTGCAAGAGGCGCATTCACGTCACCTTTTACACATGCGTCAATAAAATCAACCACGGCACGGCGAGAGCTACTCCAATCCGGGTGATCGCGTGACTCGCCCCCGGGTTCATGTCGACCTTCCTTTCGCGCCGTATCAACATGCCTTAAAACCCACTCACAGAACTCTATCCACTGGCCAAGTTTGTCGAAATCCTTTTCCTTGACCAGCTCAGTCATCGCGTGAATCATGGCTACGATATAGACTGGACGAGCAATATTTTCACGATGTTCGAACCAGAAATTAAGGCGGTCTTCATCTCGAACTATGTCGCCTTTGAATAGATCCCGAAAAACATCAGCCAGTGCGGAAATATTGACTCTTACCAATGGATCGTCTTTGTCATAGTAGCCCTCATCCCAGTTGTTCAGATAAGCCAGAGCTTCCGCATCTGTGAGTTCCTCAAGCTCCTCAATGGTTTTCGGACTTCGGTAACTAACGGTGCCACTTACTGCTCCACTAAAAGGGAAATAGCTCTCGTCGGTAACAGTTTCGTCCTGGGTATCGTTTTCAACTTTATTGAAATACTGTTGAACATCCCCACTTAGCAGCGCAAAAAATGGCCGCAACTGCATACGATGAAAGTAGCGCTGACGTTGCTGAAAAGCCTGTTCGCTGTATTGCGCACCCATCCATTCACGAAAATTCTCTTTCGAAGGCCCGCTGAGAATGGTCTCAAAAATTCGATCTCGTTCTTCCTGGCTGAGCAGATGGGCGCCAAAATGCTCGGAAGCTTTGCGGATCATCAACTGAAATTCGTAATGGTATTCCCGATTGGCATAGTCATCATAGTCTACGATTAGCTCTCTCATCCATGGGAGTGTCTGTTCATTTGGGTGCAATGCGTAAAGATGATGCCGCAGACGCTTGAATACATTCCATGGTTGGTTTCGCAAAGCCTGATCCAAAGCGTCAATAGACTCTAGGGCTTGATCATAGACCTGCTCACAGGCATAGGTCAGCGTCTGAACCAGGGTTTCCTTCACATCCTGATAGTCGCGATCCGGCTTATCCAACCTCCGGCACCAGATTTCCGAATAGTCTTGGTCGCTCGCTTTTTCAGAATCGTCCTGATTCATTTTTAGTCTGATCATGCTTGCAACGGCATCAATCAGAATGCGAGAAACCTGATAAGGCTCATGTTGAGCCAAAGGACGAACACCTTTTTCCAGGATTTGTTGATATTCCCACTGATGAAAGCGAGGGGCTGGTTCTGGTGTGATTCCTGATGTCTCTGGTTTCGTTTTGCGAAGTCGTCTTTCATCCCGAGACGTCGGATTTTCTCGAAACGAAACAAGCATTTCCGTTATTTCAATCGCTTCAGTAATGTTGCCCTGATCCTTCCAATGTTGAAGTAATTCGGGGAAACGATGAGCGAGGAATTGATTATCAAGTTCAATATATTCAATGAGCTTTGAAAGCAACCCTGCCGATTGTTTCCCTTGGAGTTTAAGGGCAATGGCAAGAATATCATCGTAGACTCGTGGATTATCCGTTATAGGCAGAGATAAAATAATTTCGACCACTTGATCTGGCGCTTCCTCTGTAATAGCTACTAAATAGCTCAGCTCTGGCCAATGCGGATATTGCACATATCCGTCAGGCAGCTGTTTCAAGCCCGGAGGGCTGCCAAAATATCCCCGCTCACGCAGTGGCCCTACCCAGAGAGGGTTTTTTAGCTTAGAGAAGAAGTATTGTCGATCCGTCTCTTTTTTAACGGACGCCAGTACTTTCTCCATCATTTCATCGGTTGGTGGCGTCCAGGATTTCATTTAGGTCCTTTAATCGATCATATTGGCTGCTGGCAGCTATGTAGAGATACGCATCCAGACAATTGAAATGCCTTACCAAGTCGGCGGCGGTTTCTGCACCAAAGGGTTTTTGGCGAAGGTGCATATGGCGGGAAAACCAGTCTTTCGCAGCTTTCCACTCCGAAAGGAAATTGTCTGGAATCTTGTCCATATCGGAGTACTCGAGAAATGTACTGAAAAACAGACCACTAGTGTCAGCACTACGTTTGCGACCGGATTTGTGCTCATCTATCAGAGTGGAGATTTTTTGACACACGTTGGCAGGTATCAAGTGGCTATTGATATTCTCATCCGTAAGTAGCTCATTGCCACTGTGCCATTCATCGCGCCAATCATCTTGGAAGTTATCAACCAACTGCACATACTGTACTTGTTTTCGTTCGACTCCACTCACTGCTGCGGCAAGACCGTTCATCACATCTCGACCCGTATGGGCCACGAATGAAATATAACCAGCAGGCTTTTGTTGTATAAACAAAGCCGCACCCTTATATGCTTCGGCAAAGACTGGGAGACTAAGATCATTAGTCAGCCATTCATACACTCGCATCTGTTCTTTAGAAAGGTTCACGTTCGTTGATACTCGTGCCATCACTGCGTTCAGTAGTTTAGTCTGTTTACCAGTAGCGGCGTCGATCTGCTGATCCAGTGCTTCACACAGGGCGACAACTGATCGATGCGGTTGACGATGCGGCGCTTTTCAGGGAGCGGAAGTAGAGGACACGGGTAACTCCGAAGATGCTGGCTCGACAACCCCTGATGTTCGGCCCGCCACTGCCATAGAGTTTCAGCATTGGGGAGCTCATGCGGGCCCATCTCGCATTCGATTACGCCATCTTTGGCGATTTTGTTGTGAAACAGAAAGCCGTCGCCGTTGCTGCTGAAGACAAAGGGCACTTGTAACAAATCCGCATAGCCCAAAGCCTGCTGCATGCTGTCACCTACTGAGTGTTTGTTGACTCTGGCCTCAATGACAGCGATGGGCTGGTTTGGTTTGTAGAACAGCACATAGTCAGCACGTTTGTGCTTGGCTCGGGTATGCAGTTTGCCGCGCACGATGACGCGGCCCTTGGTGAGGGAAAGCTCTTCGCGTATCTGGGTGGTGATGTCCCAGCTGGCCTGCTCAAGTGCAGGGGTGATGAATTTGGTACACATATCCCGTTCGGAGAGTTGCTTCTTATTCATAATGAGCAAAACTCACGGGGAGATAGGGCTTTAGATTTGGCGCTTCTGTCATTCCGTATCCCCGCTGCCCCGAGATCGCGGCAACAATCCCGTATTGGGCTACGAATGTACTTGAATTTTATGACATATCCAAGGAATTCAGCACAAAGGGTCTTGGAAGGGCTTCCAGTTGAGCCTATCTGCGTGTTCAAGCGCACCGACGGCCGCACCCCATAGCAGTAATGTGGTTTTTGCTGTTAGCCAACTATCCCTCAAATAATAGGATCCCTGATATGAATCTGAAAACCACGCTGATTTCCATCATCACAGGCCTGTTCATCCTCGCCAGCACCGTCAGCTGCTCGGTCGCGCGCGATCAACAGACTGTCGGGGAATATATAGATGATGCGACGATCACAACACAGGTCAAGGCTCGCATGCTGGATGACCCGGACGTTTCCGGCACCAGTATCAGCGTGGAAACGCTCAATGGCACGGTGATATTGTCTGGTTTTGCTACCAGCAACACAGAAAAGGCGACTGCGGAGTCCATCGCTAACCGTGTTAACGGTGTCACTGAGGTCAGAAACGAGATTGTCGTTCGACCGTAACATCACGCCACCTGTCTGCAAGGAGTACCTGGAGAACTTTCACGGCTCCCGGCAACTCTCTGACAACGGTTCATTTATCTGCTTCAGATAGGGTCTCAGCATACGCTGCCGGGCTTTGTGATACGAAATCAGAGTCGCGGCCGTTGCGACGAAGACGCTCCAATCGAGATATATTTCAATGAAATCAGCCAAAGCAGCGGATTCGACATACCTGGCGGCAACCAGCGGAGCTAAATAGAAAAGGGCAAAAGACAGCATCATCACGATCGGGAACAAGAGATGGAAAAGCGTTTTGTGTTCTCCCCTTGATGCCATTCGGGAGGCCTGCTGCCGTTGAAACCTCGTTGACTCTTTTCCAGCGTTCAAAATAGTAATCTCCGAGGATTTTTATACATTTTCGTAAGCCGGCGCTTGTCCCATGCAAGCTTTGAGTCGGCTGGCTCACATGGGACAATAACAATCAACTCGTTGCCTGGCACGACGATCCGTCGTCATGGTAGGAACCATCTGGCCCCGATGCTAATGAATAGCCGAACGACATAGCCAAACCCGCGCCAAAGCCAACAGCAGCCCCAACCACACCGCCCACCGGACCGCCTGCAACCATGCCAACGCCGGCCCCAATCACGGTAGATGAGTAGCTGATCGCCACATCCATAGGATCGATATCCGACCCGCCTGACACACAGAGTATTTCCTTCTCAGTAAGATCTCTCATCTTGTCATGCTCCTTTCGATTACCGCTCCCTGCATAAGTGTTATAGACTGCCCACAAACAAGTTTCCGAATTTTAAAAGGGAATGCCAACAAATGCGCCGGGTTACCCTCTTCCTGACTATATTACTGGCACTGGCCGGCATCCCAACCCACGCCCAGGCACAACCCCAACCCCAACCCTTCGACCTCCAGGCCCACCGCGGCGGCATCGGCCTTTACACCGAAAGCACGCTGGCCGCCTTCGCCAACGCTCTGGAACTGGGTGTCAGCACGCTGGAGCTGGACACCCAGGTCAGCGAGGACGGCTACGTGGTGGTCACCCACGACCGCCAGGTATTGGCCCATCGCTGCTTCGATATCGGACCCGCCACCGCTGACGATCCCGAATTCCCCTATGTTGGCAAGTACATCAAGGACCTGAGCTGGGACCAGATCCGCACGCTGGACTGTGGCTCGCAACGCGCCGAACCCCATACTAATCAGAGGATTGTACCGGGCGCCCGCATGGTGCTGCTCAGTGAGGTCTTTGACCTGGTCAAACGTCACCGCGCCTACGACGTGATGCTCAATATCGAAACCAAGGTGGAGGCCGGCGCACCGCACGAAACCGCGCCGCGTGAGGAATTTGTCGAAGCGGTGATTGCCCAGATTCGACAGCATCAAATGCAAAACCAGGTCACTATCCAGAGCTTCGATTGGGGCGCACTGATGCTGGTCAATGAGCTGGCGCCGGAACTGCCCATCGTGGCACTGTCCAACGCCCAGTCCTTTCTGCAATGCGACATGCCCGGCGCATCGCCCTGGACCGGCGGCATCGATATGGACCACTTCGACTGCAATCTGCCCGCCGCTGCTGCCTCATTCGGCGCTGACGCAATCTCACCGGTACACGGCCTGCCACAGAATGGGAAAATCACCGACGCCGACTACACACCGTTCACTACTCGCGAGATGGTCAAGCAGGCACATGCACTGAACATGGAAGTGATCCCCTGGACCATCGACGACAGCGCTACCATGACCCACCTGATCGGCATCGGCGTGGACGGCATTATCACCGACTATCCCGATCGTCTGCGCGAGGTCATGTACGCGCTGGACCTGTCGCTGCCGCAGCCCGCGTTAGCGCCAACTGTCACAAATAGGGGCGATGTCCTGGAAACCGGCATCCTGTCGTTGCAGCAACAGATGGCCGAAGGTAGTCTGAACGCAGTACAGCTGGTGAACAAGTACCTCGCCCGCATCGAAGCCTACGACCAACAGGGTCCGCAGCTCAATACCATTCTGCACTTCAATGACCAGGCCCGTGAACAGGCACGGGCCCTGGACGAAGAACGCCGGCGCAGCGGCCCGCGCAGCCTGCTGCACGGCATCCCGGTGGTGATCAAGGACAACTACAACACCACCGATATGCCCACTACCGGCGCCTCGCAATCCCTGGCCGACTTTGTGCCCCATGAGGAAGCCACCCAGGTACAACTGCTGCGTGACGCCGGCGCAGTGATTCTCGCCAAAACCAATCTGCACGAATTTGCCTACGGCATCACCACCGTCAGCTCGCTGGGCGGTCAGACCCGCAACCCCTATGATCCGCGCCGCGTTCCGGGTGGCTCCAGCGGTGGCACGGCCGCGGCAGTGGCCGCCAGCTTCGCTGCCGTGGGCATGGGCTCCGATACTTGCGGCTCAATTCGCATTCCCGCCGCCTACAACAACCTGGTCGGCCTGCGCCCGACCAAGGGCCTCAGCAGTATTCACGGTATCATGCCCTTGTCGCATACCCAGGACGTAGCCGGGCCGCTGGCCAGGACTATCGAGGATCTGGCCATTGTGCTGGATCTGACCACCGGTTATGACACGCGGGACGCCGATACCGCATTAATGTACGGGCGCGAGCCTGTGCTGTTCTCACCGCTACTGGGCCGGGTTTCATTGCAGGGTATTCGCATCGGCAAGCTGGACGCTCACCTGGCCGATGCGGATCCGGCGATACAGAGCCTTTTTGAGCAGGCATTTGCCCATCTGCAAACGCTGGGTGCCGACATCGTTGACGTCGCCATTCCTGACATGACCGAACTGGTCGGCAATTCGGGATTGATTGGTCATGAATTCGAGGCTGACCTGAACACCTACCTGCACACCTTTGGCAGCACAGCATACCCGGACCTGGAATCAATCGTCGCCAGTGGCGAATACCACGACGCCGTGGCGCCACTGCTTCGCCGTAGTGCGGAAGCCGCACAGGACCCGAAACGCTACGCTGCCGCAATGGCCATGCGGGACGATCTCAAACAGGCGATCAATGCCGTCATGGACACTCAACAACTGGACCTGATCGCCTATCCTCCGATCTCGGCCCTGCCCGTGCTGATCGGCGAGAATCAGTCGGGCAATAACTGCGGCCTCAGTGGCAACTCCGGCTTCCCGGCACTGTCTCTGCCAATTGGTTTCAGCGACACCGGATTACCGGTGGGCATGGAGTTGTTGGGCAGACATCTGAGTGATGCGCGGCTACTGGCGCTCGGCTACGCGCTTGAACAATCCTGGTCGAAGCGGCGCGCACCCGCCACCACCCCGTGATCAATATACGCCGCCCATACAACGCGGCATAACCGGTATAATGCCCGCATGCCAACCGATCTGCACCAGCAACGAATTGACGCCGTACTTCATGAAATCCAGCACAGCGGCGCCCGGCGAGTCGTCGATCTGGGTTGCGGAAACGGTGAACTACTGGTGTGGTTACGGGAACTCCCGCAGATCGAACGCCTTATTGGCATAGACATTGATACCGCCGTGCTGGGCGAGGCCCGCCATGCACTGAACATTGACCTGCTTGACCCGCCTGCTCAGCTCAAGGTTTGCCGCGGCTCATTTGAAAACACCGACTGGTACGCCAGAGGCGTGGACGGCAGCATTGACGCCGCCATCATGCTGGAGACCATCGAGCACATTGAACCGGGTCGCTTGTCACGTGTTGAGGAAACTGTGTTCCGGGCCCTGCGCCCTGCGCTGGTAGTGATCACCACCCCCAACAAGGAATACAACCCCATCCACGGTATGGCTGATCACGAAATCCGCCACCCAGGCCACCATTTTGAGTGGACCCGGACACAGTTCAGATCGTGGTGCGAGGGCGTGGCTGGACGCCAGGGCTACACAGCCCGGTATGCCGATATTGGTCAACAGCATCCGGTGCTGGGCAGTTCCACTCAGATGGTCTGTTTTGAATCAGACCAGTGACAGCTGAATATTGAAGCAGGTACCAAACTGTTCATCTGATGTCACTGACATGTGCCCCCGATGATGTTCGGTAATAATGAAGTAGGGATAGGACAGGCGGTGCTCAACCGGGTAGGCGCCATCTTCCGAGGTTGACACAAAGAAAGGCTCAAAAATATCGAGCTGTTCGCTGGCGGCCAACGGCTTGCCTTTGTGCAGCACTTTGATCCACAGCGAATCGAAAAACTGACCGATCTCGATATGAATAAGCGGCCTGGACGATTCATCAACCGCCTTCGACTTCAGCGCGTAATAGGCACTTCGCAACACGCGCGTGAAAGCCTGCTCCAGTTCCGCCGGGAAACATGACATCGGCGGCAGTCCCTCGGCGAAGCTTCGCCGGATTTCAATATCCCGGAATGCCAGCCCGTCAGTATCGGTGAACAGATCACTGGCCTGCGCGATACTTTGCTCCATGATGGCCGGGATGTCCGCCACCTGCTTGGTATTGGTGTGGCTGCGAGCCAGGTCGAGCAGGTTCTGCGAAATCGCCGTCGCCTGCTGGGCGCTTTGCCGCACTGTCTCCACTTCCTGCAGCAACACCGACTTCACCGGTCCCAGATCGGTTGCCTCGATCTTTTCGCGGGCATCAGACACATGCTGAAAAATAGTATTGATGGGCAGACTGATATCGTAAGCCATGGCCGAGGCCAGTTCGCCCAGCGCCGACAACTTGTCACGCTCCGCGACCTTGTTCTCGGCATTCACCTGCTTGGTGATATCGGAAATCAGGATGACAATACCGGTGTCATCCGAATCGCGCAGCCGATACAGGGTGATGTCAAAGCTGTACTGGCCGCGCTGAGTGTGTTTCAGGTGTTGCGTCTGCCCGGTCGTGAGCACGGCATTGACCTGCTCGTCGGTCAGCGTAATGGCGGGGTAGGCTGCCCACAGGTTTTT
This sequence comes from uncultured Gammaproteobacteria bacterium, assembly GCA_913058135.1. Taxonomy (GTDB): domain Bacteria; phylum Pseudomonadota; class Gammaproteobacteria; order Pseudomonadales; family Pseudohongiellaceae; genus Pseudohongiella. The sequence goes on along the minus strand of CAJXPR010000006.1, from coordinate 44,826 downwards.
ACCGGTGACATCCGCAAAGGGCCGACCGGTAATTTCCTCGGCGGTTTTGTTCCACTGCGTCACCTGCAACTGGTCGTTAATACCGATCAGCATCACCGGCATGGAGTTGACGATACTGGTGATGTAAGCCTCACGCTTACGCAACTGCTCAGCGGTTTCCTGCAGTACCTGGGTGCGGCGTGCCACACGGTCTTCCAGTGTTGCCTTGATTTCCTTGAGTGCCCGGTTGGAGCGTCCGGCACGCAGATTGGCCCGCACCAGGAAAAACAGCACCACCAGCAAAATGATGATCAGCAGACTGGCGCTGGTGTTGGCGATGTATTGCCAGTTGGTGGTGCCATCTTCATCTCGGAAAACGGCAAACACATCGGCGTAAGCGTTCATGCTGACGCCCAATAGTATGCTCAGGGCCAAAACGTGTTTCATGAAATCGGTCTCTTCAGGGGACTGCCTAATGCCTGAATTGTAGCACGAAGTCGGGTTTGCCGACCCGGTCAGCTGAAACCGACAATGTCTTCGTTTAGCACCGAGGCCAGCAATGGGCTGTCGGCGGCGCGCGCAAATGCTTCATCAATGGCCTGGTAACGCTGTTGCACGACCTGGCGGTAATTGGGGTGAGTGAAGATATACAGCTCGCCCTGTCTGACCGCCTCCACCACCCGCTGGCCGACGACGTCAGCCGCCAGGCCATTGTCAACGATTGCCTGCATACGCGCGGCGATGGCAGCATCCTGTTCGGTGGCCTCTCTGCTCTGCTGATAGTCGGCCTGCCGATTGCGTTCAGAAAGATTGATGCGGGTCTGCACAAAGGCCGGGCAAAGCACAGACACCTTGATATTATGCGGCTGCAGTTCGGCGAACCAGCTTTCCGACATGCCCACCACCGCAACTTTGGTGGCGGTATAGGCGCCGGCATAAGGCACACCGACCATACCGGCCATCGAGGCGACATTGACCAGCCAGCCGCCTTCGCCGTGCTGTTTGATAAGGGGTACCAGTGTCTGCGTGCCATAGATGACACCCATCAGGTTGACATCCAGCACCCAGCGCCAGTCACGTTCCGCAATCTGTTCAATGCTACCGGTACCGCCACCGACACCGGCATTGTTGACCAGCATGTGAATGCTGCCGAAGCGGTCGACTGCCTGTTGCCCCAGGTGCTGCCAATGCTCCACCCGGGTGACATCCATCGTCACCCCCAGCACTGGCACACCCTGTGCTGTCAGCGTCGCGACCGCTTTGTCCAGTTGCGCGGCATCAATATCGCCCAGCACGATGTTCATGCCCTGGGCAGCCATCGCCTGCGCGATACTGAAGCCTATCCCCTCAGCGCCGCCACTGATAACGGCGGTTTTACCCTTGAACCCGGTCATCAGTCCCACAGACTGCGCTTTTGCAGTGCGATATCCATGGTCTGACCACTGGCCTGCTCAACGTGGATGGTGAAATTGTCACCGTCCAGCGTGTAACCCAGCGAGCGCATACCGCCCTCGGTCACGGCATTGAAGTGCACATGGTTGTCCATGATCATCGCCAGCTCCATGGTAATGGGTTCAGGCGTACGGGGTTTGAAGCCTGCGTCAAACTGCTGGACATTCAATACCAGTGAGCCGTCGACCTCTTCGATGGTGATCATCTCGAACATACTGGTACTGCCGTTGCCGGTCATGCGCACCATGGCGGCAATGGATCCACCCTCAGGAGCGATCCAGTTTTCCTCCAGGGTGTTCGGCCCCAGGTTACCGGCGTAGTTACCGGTCATCCAGGCCAGCTGATCGATGGTCGCGGCAGGACCGGCAGCGAAGCTGAGCGTAGACGCCAAGCCAAACAGGCTGGCGATGCAGATGGATTTCAATGTTGTCTTCATGTTGACTCCCGGATTGATGTTGTTATCAATTTTGTTTGTTCGGACAGTTATTCGATCAGTTTGCCTGCCTGAAGCTTAGCACCACCTTAACGTGGTTTGACAGCCCACAAGCAAGTAATGCCATAATCGGAAGATCATCAAAGCCGGAATGAACATTTCACGGACAACCAGACAGAGAGATCCCTTATGAATTATCGATATATCGGCACCAGTGGCCTGCGTGTCAGCCCCATCTGCATGGGCACCATGAGTTTTGGCAGCTGGAGCGATGAAAAGGAATCATTCCGCATCCTGGACAAGGCCTATGAGCGCGGCATCAATTTTTACGACACCGCCGAGGTTTATCCGGTTCCGCCACGCAAAGAGACCGTTGGCATCACCGAGACCATCTTCGGCAAATGGATCAGGACGCGCGACCGCGATGCACTGATTATCGCTACCAAGGTCGCCGGGGCAGCCTCGGGCTGGTTTGTACCGCCGATTCGACAGGGCTTGACCGCCATCGACCGCCACCATATCGAGCGCGCCGTGGAAGGCAGTCTGCAGCGACTGGGCATCGACTATATTGATCTGTACCAGGTGCACTGGCCTGACACGGTAGTACCGATTGATGAATCCATGGATGCGCTGGACCGGCTGGTGGAATCAGGCAAAGTGCGCTATCTGGGCACGTCCAACGAAAACGCCTATGGGCTGACCAAGGCCAATACGGTAGCCGAATATGAAGGCTATGCGCGATTCCAGTCCATCCAGAACAATTTTTCGCTGCTTAACCGCCGCTTCCTGGATGAGCTGGCAACCGTCTGTCGCCGGGAAAAAGTATCATTGCTGCCCTACTCACCCATCGGAGGCGGCGTGCTAAGCGGCAAATACAACCGGGAAGCGGCCCCGGCCAACAGCCGTTTCGGCGAGTACCTGCAGATGGACAATGCCCGGCAGCGGGCCATGGCAGACCGCTTCGTCAATGATGGCACGCTGGCGTCCACCGCACGCTATCTCGAGATTGCCAAAGAGGCCGGCATGTCACCGACCACCCTGGCTACCGCCTGGAGCATGAACTTTGATTTTGTTGCCTCCACCATCATCGGTGCCCGCACCGCTGATCAGCTGGATGAATCCCTGGCGGCATTGGATGTCACCCTGAGCGACGAGATCATGAAACAGTGTGATGCCGTGCACAAGGCAATCCCCTACCCCATGGGTTAAGCGGCGCTTTCATCCTCGCACACACACGAGAACACTCAACATGACTATCTGGACCCGCGACACCACCTTGCAGCAGATGACCGAGCACGCAAAAAACTCGGCCGTCACTGCACTGGGCATTGAATTCACTGAAGTTGGTGACGACTTCCTGCGCGGACGCATGCCGGTTGACCACCGCACCGTGCAGCCCTTCGGTATCCTGCACGGCGGGGCCTCAGTACTGTTCGCCGAAACGCTGGGCAGCGTGGCGGCCAACCGTTGCCTGCGCCGCGATGATCAGGTGGCCGTAGGCCTGGATATCAATGCCAACCACATCCGGCCGGTCTCCTCGGGCTGGGTAATCGGCACCGCGAAGGCCATACACATCGGCGGCACCACTCAGGTCTGGGAGATCCGGATTGAAACTGAAGCGGGCAAAACGGTCTGCGTGTCACGCCTGACCATGGCAGTTATTGCCCGGCCTGCCAGTTAAGCGGCGCGAATTCCCGACCCAGCTCAGTCCCGGAAATAGACCATCTGGTGGGTGCTGGCCAGCAACTGCCGGTCCGCCGACCAGACCTCGGCCGTCTGATCAAAATAACCATTGCGGAAGTTCAGTGCCTTGGCCGTAGCCAGCAGAAACTGCTCGCCCTGCTCCGCCAGCATGGCGCTGTCGGCATGAAAGTAGGTGGTGAGGCTGACCGTGCCAATTGGCACCCGGCGCTGGCGCCGAATGAATATGCGGGGGAAATAGCTGTCGCAGATCGCTGACAGCGACGGAAAATCCAGTGGCCTGGGCGGCTCGTCGCGCACCCACAGGCAGGAATAGGAGTTGTCCTGCTCGGCGCCTCCTGCCTCGCCGGGCATCTCCCCGTCCAGATAACGCATGTCATAACATTGCGTCCAGATCGGTTTATTGGTGGTGTCCATTTTAGTCAGCGATAAAGGACCCGGTACATTCTGCGGCGCAGTCGCCTCAAGTGCCGACCAGGTCTCCCGACGCACAGCGGTGACAGCCGTGGCGAAGGCCACCAGCTCATCATTTTGTGTGGCCTGCATCAACCAGTGCTGGGTGGAGCGATTGGTGCGCACGGGCTGGGCCTCGACCAGAATCTCGCCATCGGCAATGGGCGCGGCGTAATTGACTGTCAGGGCAATGGGGTCGCCCAGTTTGTCCTCGTGCAGCATCACCGCATTCAGCAGCAATGCGGACGTGGTGCCGCCAAACGGACCAATCATGTTGGCATAGGCGCTGCTGGTGTGTGCCAGGTAGCTGCCTTTGGTCAATGGTTTCAGAGCGATCGCCGTGTCCAGCGGATGCATGCAAATCTCCTGTCAGTGTCCGCTGTTGCAAACCAGCTGGTTGTCGGCGGCCATTTGCCGGATGACAATGATGGCCTCCCGGTCCTGCTGCAGATAGGCTTCCTTGAGAAAGTCATCTGCATTAAGTCCGCCCTCAACCCCGATGGAATCCCGCTTGTAGCTGAAGCGCACAAACAGCTGACCGGGTTCCGGCTCCTCAATGGTGGCAATGCTCTCGGCATGCATGGGTTGGGTGCGACCATCGATCAGTGTGCGAATTTCCTGCATCGGCACCAGGGTCACTTCATCACGCAACTCCAACTCGCCCACTTCAATATAACGAATAAAATGTGCGTCATTATCCGGTTCCAGCCGACAGTTGAGCGCCGGGTTGAAGTGATCCGGATAGCTGGCTCGATAAACCAGTCCCTGCCACAGCACGTCGCGCCCGAGCACGGTCAGCTCCGGCCTGGTCAGGTCGTTGACCTGGATGATATGTTCAAACTCCAGTAATGCAGACAAACCGGGTTCTCCTTCAATGACCTGCCTTTAATGACCTGGGCTGTTAACAGGCCGGGCACATCATGGCAATACCCAAGTCTAGCGTCATGGCGCCATGGGTGTACACCCAAACCTGGCGCCCTTGTCACCTCCCGGGCGGGTCCAGCACAGTTTTTTGCGTCATGCATGCATCCAAACCGGCATCGACCAGCATCTAACCATGACAGAACACTTCTATCGTGAAATTAGGGAGAGTCATTATGGATTCGGTTTGGGTGGTCACCGGTGTGGCGGCAATGGCCAGCATTGTAGCTCACCTGCCGTCGTGGCTGGCCTTCCTGAAACCACTGTCAACAAGCCTGACCAAAGCATCGGAACAGGTGGCGCTGCGTGTCTCCGAGGCTCCGCTGCAACTTCTCTGGCAATCCCCGGGCGCCCTGGTTGCCGCCGGTTTGCTGGCTGTGCTGATGGCCGCTGCCTCAGCCGCCGTCTGGGAATAGCCTCAGAACTTCAGGCCTTTGAATTGACTACAACTATACGCCCTTTAAGGGTATGATCTCTCCCCAGCAATTCCGCGACCCTCTGCTTGCCAAGCGGGCCCGCGCCCGGGAGAACAATGCTCGTCAACATCTACAGAAATATCAGACGCAATATCACCGAGGACGGGCTTATCGTCAGCAGCTCGGGTTTTCTGGTCAAATCCATGGTTGGTAAAATAGATTTTTCCCGGCCATTACGGATACTGGAGATCGGCAGTGGTCGCGGCGCTTTCACTCGCGAAATCATCCAGCGTATGTGTCACCAGTCGCAACTGGACGTCTGTGAGATCAAGGCTGACTACAACCCCTGGATCGAACAGATCATGACCGACAGCCCGGACAAACAGGTTTACCTGCACAACTGCTGCGTCACCGAACTGCTCACCGAAGCCGGCCGGTACGATGTCATCCTGTCCTCATTGCCATTAAAAAACTTTGAAGGCATGAAGGACAACAACGCGTTCCTGCACAAGGTCATCGAAGCACTTAAATTTGGCCTCCGGGACGGTGGTACCTATCTGCAGTACCAGTACTTTCGTAGCAACAAGGCCGACATCGAGTCCATTTTTGGCAAACCCATGGACGGCATTGACTTTGTCGCCCTGAACATCCTGCCAGCATTTGTGTACAGCATGACCAAGGACGCCGTCGAACAACGTGCATAAAGAAAAGCTGGAAACCGTCAATTTTTTTGGTCTTTACACCTGGCTGGCCGTGGTGGCTACGTCGCTGTCACTGTATTTTTTCTATCCGGAATTGTTCGCGCCGCAGAATATCCGCCAGTTTTTCTCCGACAACCTGGCAGTGGGGCTGCTGGGCTATTTTGTCATCTCAACACTGCGCGGTTTCACATTGATTCCATCCACACCCATTGTGCTTGCCGGCATACTGGTATTTCCCCCGTGGCCCCTGTTTCTGGTCAATCAGCTCGCTGTCTACTCGTCCTCGGCCATCGTTTACTTTATGGCACGGCAGTTCCGCTTTGATCATTATTTTCACGAGCACTATCCCACTCAGGTGGAACGCCTCACTGCCCTGCTCAAACAGCGCGAGCTGATCGTGATCAGCGCCTGGGGCTTCATCCCCGTGGTGCCTACCGACATGATTGTCTACGTCTGCAGCGTGTTGCGCATCAAGCTTTGGAAGACACTGCTGGGCGCCTCCATCGGCGAGGGTATCATTTGTGCCATCTATATCTTCGGCGGTGCCGCCGGGCTCAGCGCCCTGCTGGAGTATTTCTGAGTCCTGCGAAAGCCGCCTGAAGATTGTGCAACGCCGCCGCAACAGTTACTCTTGGCCTGAATAACAACAAGGTAACCTGATCATGATCCCGACTCTCACAACTTCCCCAACTTCGTCGCGGCCCTCCCTGCTGATGTTCACTGCCGCTATGGCGGTCAGTTTGCTGGTACTGGCAACGGGCAGTCACGCCGATACCCGCTGGCCCGTCAGCGCAGACGGCGCTGAAGCGGCCGGCTTTTCCGCAGACACGATTGCACGGCTGGATGCAGCCATGGAGAAGATCGTCGCGGACAATGATGTCGCCGGCATGGTCTGGCTGCTGGCCAGGGATGGAGAAGTGGCCACCTACGAAAGTGCCGGCTATGCGTCCATCGAAGACCAGCGGCCAATGACCAGAGACACCCTGTTCCGCATCTATTCCATGACCAAGCCCATCACCGGCGTTGCCATGATGATGCTGCATGAGCAGGGTCTATGGGATTTTGATGATCCTGTCAGCAAGCACATACCCGAGTTTGCCGACCTTGAAGTGGTGCTGAGTTATGATGAGGCCGGCAATATTGAGCTGGGACCGCTGACACGCCAGCCCACCATGCGCGAGCTGCTCAACCATTCGGCCGGCTTCGGTTATGGACTAAGTGGCAACGATCCGGTCAATACCGCCTTTCGCGAGCTGGAAGTGCTCGCATCACCTGACCTGAATGCGCTGATCAGCCGCGTCTCCGATATTCCGCTGCTGTACCAGCCCGGTGAAGAATGGGTTTATTCGGTGGCTGTCGACATTCAGGGATATATCGTCGAGAAGCTGTCCGGCCAGCCTTTTGGTGAGTTTCTGCAGGAACATCTTTATGAACCGCTGGGCATGACCGATACCGCCTTTTACGTTGATGACGCAGACCGCGACCGGTTTGCTGACGTCTATCGCTGGGATCGTGAGCAGGGCAAACTGATGCGCAATCCGGAGCGCCCCGACCGCCCCAGCTACTTTGACGCCGACCGCCTCGAATCTGGTGGTGGCGGCCTGGTGTCCACCACGCATGACTATGCCCGTTTCCTGCAGATGCTGGTCAATGGGGGTGAACTGGACGGCCAGCGCATTCTGTCACCCGAATCAGTTGAGATAATGCGTACCAACAGCCTGCGCGATGGCCTGCTACTGCGCGGCGGTGATGACCGGCCCGGTCAGGCCGGCCAGGGCTTCGGCGTCGATTTTGCAGTCATTTTCGACCCTGAGGCAGCGCGGTCGAAACAGGGCGAAGGCACCTATTACTGGAGCGGTGCTGCCGGCACCTGGTTCTGGATAGACCCGGTTCACGACATGTTCTGGATCGGCATGATCCAGAGTCAGGGCGGCGACCGTCCAGGCGCCGCCAATATGCGCCAGATTGCCATCGATATTATTTACGACGACCTCAATAACCAAAAATAAGCCGCATACCGGCACAGGGACTCAACACCATGGCTGACAAGCCCAACTGGCGTACATTTATCATCGCCTGCCTGTTGATACTGGCAGGCTCCTTGCTGGCTCACCAGATACAGACTGCCGGCGGCATCGAGATCAAGGACGTGCGCTTCACCGGCGCCAACGGCAATACGCTCAGCGCATTGCTGTACATCCCCGACAATGCCAGCGCCGAGACACCGGCGCCGGGCATTCTGGCGGTACATGGCTACATCAACTCACGTGAAGTGCAGTCCGGTTTTGCCATTGAGTTTGCCCGCCGCGGTTACGTGGTGCTGTCGCTGGATCAGGCAGGACACGGTTATTCCGACGCGCCGGCCTTTGCCAATGGCTTTGGCGGCCCAGCTGCCCTGGACTATCTGCGTAGCCTGGACATAGTTGATACCGACAATATTGGCCTGGAAGGCCATTCCATGGGAGGCTGGACGGTGCTGGCCGCCGCCGCAGCCGCGCCGGATGGCTATAAATCCATGGTTTTGCAGGGATCCAGCACCGGCAGCGGTATGGCGATGCCGGGCACACCGGACTGGCCTCGCAATGTGGCCGTGGTATTTGCCCAGTACGACGAGTTCGCGCCATTGATGTGGGAAGTACCCAGAGGCGCTGACGCTGGCACCAGTACCAAGCTGCAGGCGCTGTTTGGTACCAACCGCACCATTGTTGAAGGACAGATCTATGGCAATATTGCCGAGGGTACTGCCCGCGTCTGGCACTCCCCACCGGTAACGCATCCGGGCAACCATATCTCACATGCATCCATCGGACACGCCACTGACTGGTTTGCCCAGACCCTGGAAGGCGGCACCCCCAGCGCCGTTGACAATCAGATCTGGTTTTACAAGGAGATTGGCACCCTGATCGCCCTGATCGGCTTTGTCATGCTGATTCTGGGCAGCTTCAACATATTACTCCTGACGCCTTATTTCAGCCGTCTGCGCTCACCAGACGCCCCGTCGGCATATGTTCGCCGCACCGGCAGATGGTGGATTGCAGCGATCATCAGCGCCATCATTCCGGTAGCCACCTTCTACCCGGCCATGGGCTGGGGAGCAGCGTTGCTGCCTGCCTCGGCGTGGTTCCCGCAAGCCATCACCAGCCAGATCGCCGTATGGGCCATTGTCAACGGACTGATTTTTACCGCACTCGGATTAGTCATTCGCACCGGCAAATTGACGTATACCCACCAGATACTGCCATCGATTAGTATTGCCCTGCTGACCGCAGGTATGGCCTATCTCTCGGTGCTGGCAGCGGACTTCCTGTTCAAGATCGATTTCCGCTTCTGGTTTGTGGGCGTCAAGGCCATGAGCCTGGACCAGCTCCAGATCATGCTGGTCTACCTGATTCCTTTCAGCATATTTTTTGTACTGGCGCTGCGGGCATTACATGGCGGGCTGTCCGTTGCCAGCGACCGGCCACTGATCCAGTACAGCAGCAACGCACTGGCCCTGATGGGCGGCTTTTTGTTGTTCCTGATCGCCCAGTACACCAGTCTGTTTACAAGAGGTGTACTCATCACACCAACGGAGCCGCTCAACACGATTGTTATGATACAGTTTGTGCCGATGCTGCTGATCGTGGCCATCATCAGTACCTACACGTACCGACGCACCGCCAGCTACCTGCCCGGTGCATTTGTCAACGCGCTGTTCGTAAGTTGGTACATTGTTGCCGGGCAGGCTACCCAGTTCGCCGGCTGAACCACCTGAATACAATCCAAGGATAAAAAAATGGAAGGTCTGGTAACTTCGCTGAACAATATTATCTGGAGCACCGCACTGGTTGTTTTGTGTCTGGCGGCGGGCCTGTTCTATTCGGTGCTGACGCGGTTTGCACAATTGCGGCACTTTCGCGAGATGTGTCGATTGCTGTTCCAGGGCAACGAATCGGAACAGGGCATCTCCTCCTTCCAGGCACTGGCAGTGTCGCTGTCTGGCCGGGTTGGTGTGGGCAATATTGCCGGCGTTGCTGCCGCGATCGGTTTTGGTGGACCTGGCGCTGTTTTCTGGATGTGGGTGGTGGCCTTTCTGGGCGCCAGCACGGCCTACGCCGAATCAACGCTGGGGCAGCTCTACAAGGTTGAGGAAGACGGTCAATACCGTGGTGGCCCGGCGTATTACTTCGAGCGCTGCCTGGGACAACGTTGGCTGGCTGTGCTGTTTGCGCTGGCAGCCATCATCGCTTGCGGCATGTTCCTGCCCGGCGTGCAGGCCAACGCCGTTGGTAACGCTGTTGCCCAGGTTTTCGGCGAGGGCACCATGGTGGTCACCGAATTTGGTGAGGTGGGCTCCAACAAGCTGGTCGCACTGGCGGTCATTTTGATGATCCTGGCATTTATCATTTTTGGCGGCATCAAGCGCATCGCACACTTCACGCAGATCGTTGTGCCCTTTATGGCGATTGGTTACATCATCATGGCGCTGATCATCATCTTCCTGAACCTGAGCCAGCTGCCAGGCGTCATTGGCATGATCTTCAGCGACGCCTTCACTGCCCAGGCAGGTTTTGGGGCAGCGGTCGGCTGGGGCGTGCGCCGTGGCATCTATTCCAACGAAGCCGGTCAGGGTACCGGCCCGCACGCGGCCTCAGCGGCAGAAGTTGACCACCCCGCGCAACAGGGTCTGGTGCAGGCATTCTCGGTGTATGTCGACACACTTTTTGTGTGTTCGGCGACGGCCTTCATGATTCTGATCACGCAGCAATACAACGTACAAGGCACGCTGGAAGTGGGCCAGTTTATTGTGCAGAACGTGGATGCCGCTACCGAAATCAATTCAGCGGCATTCACCCAGCTCGCCCTGGGCAGCGTGTTTGGCAGTTTTGGACCGGTGTTCGTAGGCATCTCGCTGTTCTTCTTTGCGTTCACCACCATTCTGGCGTATTACTACATCGCCGAGACCAATACCGCATATCTGAATCGCTATTTCAAGGCCAGAATTCCGCTGGCGCTGGTCAAGTTCCTGATCATGTTCATGGTCGCGTACGGCATGGTCAACAATGCTGGTTTCATCTGGACTATTGGTGATATCGGCGTCGGGCTGATGGCCTGGATCAACATCGTGGGCATTCTGGCCATTTATTTCGTGGCCGGACCCGCGATTGCCTGCCTTAAGGACTATGAGGCGCAGTTGAAGAGTGGCAAACCGATCACCTTTGATCCGCGCAAGCTCGGTATCAAAAATGCCACATTCTGGGAACAGCGTTGCGACAAGGCCAATGCCGGTATTCAGGACAACGATACCAAGGCAGACTGAGTGCAAAAACAGCCTGGGTGACGGGGGAGCGCCTTTCTGCCCCTTTAGCCCAGATAGCTTTTGAAGCCGTCCAGCAGCATTTGCACTGAAATGGTCACCAGAATCATGCCCATCAGACGCTCGATGGCCTTCAGGCCTCGGGCGCCCAGCAGTTTGTAAAGTCGCTGCGAGAGCAACAGAATCGCCGCGGACAATGTCCAGGCGCCCATCAGCGCGATCAGCCAGTCGCCGCTACGGTCCGGGCCGGTCTCCGCCAGCAGCACCAGCGTTGCCAGCACCGATGGACCGGCAATCAACGGCATCGCCAGCGGCACAATCAGGGGTTCGCCTTCGCTGCCATCATCGCCCATCACACCGCCACGTGACGGGAAAATCATGCGAATGGCAATGATCATCAACACCAGCCCGCCACCGATGGATATTGCCTCGCGAGACAATCCCAGCGCCGTCAGAATTGTCGGCCCGGTGAACAAAAACAGCAGCATGATGCCCAGCGCAATCAACAGCTCCCTGATCAGGATACGCCGACGCCGCTCGGGTGCGACTCCGGACAGCACGCTGAGAAATATCGGAATATTGCCCAGTGGGTCCATAATCAGGAACAGGGTGACAGCGGCGGCAAAGGTTTCCATATCGTGCAGGTCCGGACAGATTCAGGGGTGACTAGGCAACGCATGATACGCGTTTTTGCGCCTGAACTCACCCTGACGCGGTCCGCCCGATAAGTAGCTGATCTCAGAAACTGACCGTTTGCTGTATCAACGTAGCGCCCTGCTCATCGCGAATAGACATGTCCAGTACCGGTAAATCGCCCGACCAGTCAATTGACAGCAGGCCATAGTTGGCCACTGCATATGCCTCGCCCACCCGGTGCCGGTTGGGACTGATGGCATGCCATTCCTCAGTCAGCCCTGATGATGTCATCTCCACCAGCGCAAATGGCAACCCGGCATCATCAATACGGCTGAGTTCTGACCAGTGGGTATCACCGGAGATGATCACGGTGGGGACTATTGGCGATGCTTGCAGAAGCTCAAAAAAACGCTGCCGGTCAGCCGGAAAATTGGCCCAGCTTTCCCAACCCGTAAAGTCTGCCAGCAACTGGATGCTGGAGCCAATGATGCGCAGGTCGGCGTCCACCTCGAGCTGTTGCTGCAGCCATTGCCACTGCGTTTCTCCCAGCATGGTGGCCGTCGCGGACAGGCTGGCGTCATATGGCCCCATGTCCTGCGCCAACCGCGCTTCGCGCTTGGCGGCATCTTCGATTTCGACCAAGGGTGTGCGGTTCCAGCGCAAATCGAGCAGGATGAGCTGCACCTTCTTTCCGTCTTCACCATACTCATAGGACGTGTAAATACCGTCCGGACGTGTCCGGCGCTCGGAATCCTGGGGCTCGTTCCAGAAATCCAGCATTACCTGGCGCGAGGCTTCCTTGCTCGGGTACTCAGTGCCACCATCGTTGACTCCATAGTCATGGTCATCCCAGATAGCAATCACTTCGGCCTGTTCTCGCAAGCGCTGAAACCCGTCAACAGCGCCAAGCAGTTCATATTTGGCTTGCAGTACCGCCGGATCCTCACTGTCGCCGTAGATATTATCACCCAGAAATACAAACACCTCAGGCTCGTCGGCCAGCACTGCCTGCCATATGGGTTGCGGCCGATCCTGGTGCACGCAAGAGCCAAACGCAATAATGGTGCGATCCTGAGCCAGGACCGGAGCCGAAACGGCCAGAGTCAGCACTGAACCTGTTATCAGGGTAGCTGTTATGGCGACGATTTTTCTCATGGCAGAAACTCCTGCATCGGTGCGGCCATCCTGTCATTGTAGTCCCGGTAGTCTTCGCCCAACCACCGCATCAGCGTCGCCGCAATGGCTGCTGCGGTGAGGCAGGTATCAGGCACGACCATTCCGCGAGCCGGGATACCAGGCCCCATGGCAGCCATCCAGATGGCGTCAGATCCCTCGATGCCATGCTCATACATCGCCAGGCCAGTCATGTATTGTTCCACGGCGCGTTGGCTGGCATGATGCTGCCAGGTTTCCACTGGTTCTTGACCGCGACCATGGTCGACAGTGATAAAAAGTACTGTGTTGTCGCGATACCGATCCAGTGACTGTAGTGTCTGCCAGACTTCCTCGATAAAACCGTCAACGCGGCGAGTGGCAAATACATATTCATCATACTTGCCGTCGTGAGCAAAGTCGTCTGGTTCGCCATAGGCAATATGAAGCACCCGGGGTTGCTGCTCGCGCAGATAGGATAGCGCGTAGTGATGGGTAAAGGCATCATGCCGTACGGTTGGCCAATGCGGTGAGATATCCTGTTGAAGTGTGTTGAGGAACTGCTCGAATTCATTTGCTGGGGTGCTGGCGAGACCGGTATTGACCGGAATGCCGCTACGCTCCACGTTGTAAATGTAAGGAAAGACATCCCAGGAGCCAAAGGCTGCCGTCCGGCCCTCGAACGCCGGGTTCTGTTGCAACAACTCCAGGAAGGTACGCTCGGGATTTGGCACCTTGGCATTGGAGTCGATAGCGTCGTTGGTTACGCCGCTGAGTATTTCGTTGTAACCGGGGAAAGAGAAATTCCAGTCATTGCTCATGCGTGCACAAGAGCCCCGATCACGATCGCCGATTATCACGCCCTGCCCGGTCAGCACCTGATAGACAAAGGGCATGATCAGGCCACGGCGATCAGCGCTGGCGTCGCGCCAGAACCGGCTGATCAGTTCATCACTGCGCGCCGAATAGTCTTCGTGCTCCGCCAGACGCCGGTCCAGACCGCGAAACAGCTCCTGCCAGCGCACGCCATCAATTGTTATCAGCACCACATTTTCCGCAGCACGGATGGGTCCCGACAACATCGTCAATATCAACATTACCATCAGACGGATCTTCATTCCTAACTCCATGAAAACGGGCCGAAACCTGTTGCCGTATCGGAAAAAATGGCCTGCAGCATAACGCTGCAGACCATTGCTCTAGCAACCTGACATCGTTCAGAAATCGACAGTCAGAGTCGCAGTGGCGGTGCGCGGAGGAGCAATCCAGCCGCCCCAGCCACCGGCAACACCACCGATATAGGACTTGTCGGTCAGGTTGGTGACGTTGACCTGCAAACTGGCACCTTTGAGGCCCTGCAGGTACTCGTCTAGTTCTACGCCCACATACAGATCAGCGACGCCGTAGCCATCCAGACGTGTGGTATTGGCTGCGTTCAGCCAGCGTTCGCCGACGTCCTTGTAAGTCAGGCCCGCCGAAAGGTTGTCTCGACGCCAGTCGGCAGAGATGACAAACATGTCTTCAGCAGAGCCGAACACGGTGTTGCCTGGAAACACGCCCAGCAACGTATTGGCAGCCGGGTCGGGCGTACCAATGTATGTGGAGTCATTCTTGGTGTAGGAAAAGTACAGGCTCAACGTTTCCGTGACACTGGCCTGAATGGCGGCTTCGATGCCAGATGACTCTATACCGCCGACATTGACGTAGGCGCCGTCGCTTTCACCCAGATAGTCAATTCCATCAGTGGATCCTTCCGGGATATACGTGATGCGGTTGGCAAACTCGATATCATAGTAGGTCAGGCTGGCATTGAGCATGCCGGTGGTATATCGCAGACCGATGTCCATGCTGTCGGCCGTCTCCGGCTCCACAGAGTCCAGCGCGGTCTGGTTGGCTTCCAGTACGCCGTCCTTGATGGAGGAGAAACTTTCAGCGTAACCCACAAACGCCTCCAGCCCGTCGACCGGCATGGCATAAACCAGACCACCACTGAGCAATACATCGGAATCGGAGTTGACCGATGCCGTTCTCAGTCCGCCCTGGTGTTCGTCTTCCCGGTCAATGTCGACCAGATACTGCTTGGCACCCAGGCGCGCCGTCAAGGGACCGGCGACAATGGTGTCCTCCAGGTACCAGGTCATGGTTTCCTGAGGGAAGGTACGGTCATACTGTGTCCAGTACGGCACATGATTGAAATTGTAGCTGGTTCTGGAATCGATTACTTTTAACCAGTCTCTGGATTCGTTACGGTTGTTATCCTCGTACCAGAAACCACCACGCAGCGTATTATCAAACTGGCTGAGCTCCTGCACCCAGGAGAAGTCGGCAACGAAGCCGGTGCGCTGTTTGTCATATACCGTGTGGCGATAGGAACCGACCGGCAATGCACCCGCCGGGAAACAGGCCGGATCGTAGGCCGGGCCGGCACCGCCGTAGGGGAACGTCAGCGAGCTTTCGCAGCCCGCTATGGGTTGTAGGGCCCGGCCATCAGCGTCAACAAAGGTTATGGTACCCAGCGGGGCTCCACCCAATACAGGCGCTCCTGTGTTCAGCTCGGAGTGTGGATTGCCAGCGCCGTCATTACGCACGTCAACGATATAAGGCGGCAACCAGTCACCGCGACCACTGTTATCATGATGATAGACCGAGGTGCTGAAATCGATGCCCGATACCTCAAAATCTGCTTTGGCATAAGCCAGCAGGTTTTTGCGTAGTGTTGACCAACCGCGTCGGTACAACTGATCGACATGAGGCACGCCGGTCCAGTCGCCGGTCAGTCGATCCCAGGTCGGATCCTCGATGAACTCCTGTGGCGTTACGCGCTGGTAGTTGTCCTCATGCGCATCATCGTAGGAGATATAGCCGGTCAGTTCGACGTTGTCATAATAACCCTTCAGTTTGGCGGCTATATGGTCGCGATTGGACTCACCCGAACCGTCAATCCAGGCATCGATATCGGAGCTGGACATGCTGATCCAGGCATAGGTGTTGTCCATGATCTCGCCAGTGTTGTAACGGACAAATAGCTTGCGCGCATTGTTGTCGCCGAACGTGGTTGATGCAGTCAGGCCGGACTCCTGAGTCGGATCGACACTGCGGAAGTTCATGCTGCCTCCCAGAGCCTCATGTGACCAGGAGGCAATGTCAGAGGTACCCTGCACCACATCAACGGCAAACAGGTTTTCCGTGTCCAGAAAGCGATTGGCCTTGGAGCCGCCGCCGTAATTGGAATTGCCATTGGGTATGCCGTCTATGGTCATGCCCAGTTGCTGCTCATCCAGACTGACCTGGAATCCGCGGATGCTGATGGTTGTGGACCAGTCGTCACCGCCGAAGGCATCACCCTCGTTTACCAGAACGCCGGGGATATAGTCGATTGCCCCCAGAACGCTGGCGGCACCGGACACCTGATCCAACATCTCGTCACTGACCGAGCTGCTGGCAAAGGTGCGCAACTGTGACGTTACCACCATTTCCTCTACTGCCGGTCCATCCTGAGCCAACGCCAGCGGCGCGGCCGCCAGACCGCCCAGCGCCAGACAAACGCCACGATATAACTTTTTGGTTGTCATTGGTTAAAACCCCAGATAGTGTATTCGGAGCGGGTACTGTAAGACTCGTCCGTAACAACCGAACGACAGTTCGATAACAGTTTAATAACAAAAATATGACAATACGGCTGCCGGAAAGAGGAGCCCCATGGGGGCAACAGATCACAGCACAGATGCCGCCACACGCCTGCTGGTCCTGGATGACGATGTCAATGTCAACGCCACCATCTGCGCGATCGCGGCTCGTGCGGGCTTTGATGTTCGCGCGACCACCCAGGCCGAGGAATTCTTCCAGCTGGTGGCGGACTGGCAGCCCTCACACCTGATTGTCGACCTGGTCATGCCGGAGGTGGACGGCGTGGAAACACTGCATCGCCTCGCGCTTTCCGGCCATCAGGGCATCGTGATTGTCACCAGCGGGCTTGGCGGACGAGTTCTTGAAGCCGCCAGCAGGGCCGCCGAGGAGAATGGCCTGCGCGTATCCGGCGTGCTGCCCAAGCCCTTCACGCCCGCCAAACTCCGTAGCCTGTTGCATCAGGAGCCAGACAAACGACTGACCGCTGGCGTAGGACATGTGACACCTGTCAGCGCAGATATGCTCGCCAGCGCGTTAGCGCAGAAACAGCTGAGCGTGCACTACCAGCCCAAGGTCATCTGTACCACCGGGAAAGTTGTGGGTTTTGAAAGCCTGGTGCGCTGGCAGCATCCTGAACGCGGCATGATATTCCCGGACCAGTTCATCACGATGGCCGAACGCAACGGTCTCATCGCCGAGCTCACGCGGCAGGTCTTTGACATGAGCCTGGCCTGGTTTGCTGCCAACTTTCTGGGCACCGACCTGAAAATAGCCATCAACATGTCACCTGTCGTGCTCGCTGACGCGATGTTTCCGATCTGGGTTCAGCAGGCCTGCGAACACCACGGGGTGGCGCCCTCCCAGGTGACCCTGGAGATTACTGAAACCAGCAGTATGGAAAACCCCGTTGCCACACTCGAATACCTGACCCAGTTCCGTATCAAGGGTTTCAATCTGTCGATAGACGACTTTGGTGTGGGCTATTCGTCACTGGTGCAACTGGCCCGCCTGCCGTTTTCGGAAATGAAGATCGACAAGATGTTTGTCATGTCCGCTTCAACGTCAATTGAGTCACAAAAGATCGCCGCTGCAGTAGTCGGTCTGGCCAATGCGCTCAGCCTCAATGTCACCGCCGAAGGCGTGGAGGACGACTGGACACTGCAGTTCCTGTGCGACCTGGGCTGCACACATGCGCAGGGCTACTTTATCGGCAGGCCGATGCCACCAGAGATCGCGCTGCAGTGGTTAAGCGACCGCCCCGGCCGTTAGTAACACCACCAGCGCCGATCCCGGCAGCATTGTAAAAAATTCCCACAGGCAGTCAAATCTGATACCCTGACTTCTTTCACGGAGGCCATTGCTTGAATCAACCGCTTGTAGTTGACCTGGACGGTACGCTGATCCACACGGACATGCTCCACGAGTCAGCACTGAAAGTACTGCGCGAGCGGCCGTGGGCAACGCTGTTTATCCCACTCTGGCTGGCCCGCGGCAAGGCACTGCTCAAGCAGCGTCTTGCCGACCATTGTCAGTTTGATCCGGCCAGCCTGCCATACAATGAAGCCTTGCTGGTCTGGTTACGACAACAGAAGGATGCCGGGCGCAGACTGATACTGTGTACCGCCTCCCATCATTCCATCGCTCAGGCAATCGCCGACCACCTGCAGCTGTTTGATGAGGTCATGGCAAGCGATGGCGATATCAACCTCTCCGGCTCACGTAAAGCCGAAGCGCTGACGGCACGATTCGCCGACACCGGCTTTGTGTATGTCGGCAACTGTGACAAGGACCTGCCAGTATGGAGCGTGGCGCACAGCGCGGTGGTCGTCAATGGCGCCAACGGGCTGAGCGACAGAGCTCGCGCCGTATGTGATATCGAACATGAGTTTCCGCTCCGCGCCAGCAACCTGCTGATCTGGTTGCGCGTGATTCGCGCACACCAGTGGCTGAAAAACCTGTTGTTGTTCATTCCCTTGATTGCGGCACACCAGTTCAGTGACCTGAACACCTGGGTATCACTGACGCTTGGTTTTATCGCATTCAGTTTGTGTGCATCGGCGGTCTACATCACCAACGATTTGCTGGATCTGGAAAGCGACCGCCTGCATCCGCGCAAGCGCTTGCGTCCGTTTGCATCCGGGTTGGTCCCGGCCTGGCAGGGCGTGATATTGATGCCATTCCTGCTCGCCGCCGGTATCGCCATGGCCCTTTGGGTCAACGTCGAGTTTTTGCAATGGTTACTGGTGTACCTGGCGCTGACCTGCGCCTACTCGTTTGGCCTGAAACGGATAATGCTGGTTGACTGCCTGACGCTGGCGATGCTGTATACCTTGCGCGTCATCGCCGGAACCGCCGCTGCCAACCTGGATCTGTCTTTCTGGTTATTGGCCCAATCCGTTTTTCTTTTCCTGTCGCTGGCCTTTGTTAAACGCTATGCAGAATTGGCTCTGCAAGCGGAAAGCGGCGCGGTAAAGGCGCATGGCCGCGGATATTTCACCAGCGATGCGCCGTTGATTCAGACTCTGGGTGTCACCTCAGGCTATGTGGCAGTGATGGTGCTCGCTCTGTATCTGAACAGCGACGAGGTACTGGAACTGTATCGCAACCCCACCCTGGTCTGGGCCGCCATCCCCTTCATGCTGTTCTGGATCAGCTGGATGTGGATGCAGGCCAGCCGCGGTCTGATGCACGACGATCCGCTGGTATTCGCGGTCAAGGACAAGGCCAGTCTGTTGGCCGGCCTGGGATTTGCAGTCGTGCTGATAATCGGATCGGTGGCCTGATCATGAAAGACGGCGCCTGCTCATGAAAATCAGCTCCTGGGGCCGTCTTGGCCTTCATGCTCACAATTCGGTTCAGTTGGCCGACCACCGAACCCTGTCGCGGCAGATTCAGCACGAACTGCCGGGTATCAGCTATGGCATGGGTCGTAGCTACGGCGATGTCTGCCTGAATCCCGAAGGCACGTTGTGGCAGACCCGGGGCATGAACCGTTTTATTCGCTTTGATAAGGACACCGGCCTGTTGTCCTGCGAAGCAGGTGTGACATTAAAGGAAATCCAGGACTGTTTTGTACCTCGCGGCTGGATGCTGCCCGTGACACCCGGCACTCAGTTGGTCACGGTGGGCGGCGCAGTCGCAAACGATGTGCACGGGAAGAATCACCATATCATGGGCACATTTGGCGATCATGTCACCGGTTTCAGTCTGGCACGTACCGACGGCAGCACCCGGGATTGCAGCCGTAACGACAACCCTGATCTGTTCCAGGCGACCATAGGCGGCCTGGGTCTGACCGGCGTCATCGCTCGTGTAGACATTCAGTTACGGCGTATCGGCAGCCCCTGGCTCCTCACCGAGACCCTGCCTTTCTCCAGCCTGGACGACTTTTTTGCCTATGCAGATGCATCGGAAGTCGGCTGGGAGCACACAGTATCCTGGATTGATTGCCTGGCCGGGTCCCAGACCCGCGGCATCTTCCTGCGCGCCAATCACGCCAGCGAGCAGGATCTGGCAGCGTTACCGCCGAAACAAAGACCGACACGCAAGACCCGCCCAGCGGCGGGCATCTCCATGCCGATAACACCGCCATTGTCACTGGTAAACAGACTCAGTCTGCGCCCTTTTAATGCAGCCTATTACGCCATGAATGCGCGCAAGGCGGGACCGGGCGTGGCGGATTACCAGAACTTCTTTTATCCCCTGGACAAGATCCACCACTGGAACCGCATGTATGGTCGCCGCGGCTTTTACCAGTATCAGTGTGTGGTGCCGCGCGCCAGCGCCAGGCAGGCAGTCGCAGACATGCTGACTGCCATTGCCGCCGCCGGCGAAGGGTCTTTTCTCGCCGTGCTCAAGACCTTTGCCGAGCGGCCCGCTGCCGGCCTGTTGAGCTTCCCCATGGCGGGCGCAACACTGGCACTGGACTTTCCCAACAAGGGCCCCCGGACCGAACGGCTGTTTGTACGTCTTGATGACATTGTCACGCAGGCCGGCGGTCGCCTCTATGCCGCCAAGGATGCCCGTATGCCGGCGCAGATGTTCGCCCAGGGATATCCCGGCCTGGAAACCTTCTCAGCATTTCGCGACCCGGGTATCAGCTCGGCTATGTCACGACGGTTACTGGGCTCCTGACACCGTCAATCAAAAGGTATCGGTTATGACACAAAACACCCGCATCGTTATTGTCGGCGCCAGCTCTGCCATCGCCGAGCATTGCGCGCGACAATGGGCAGAGCAGCCTGAGCACGCAGCCGGCAGGCAGTTGCATTTTGTACTGGTGGGCAGAGACGCCGACAAGCTGAATGCGATTGCGGCTGATCTGCTGGTCCGCAACCCGTCAGTCACCAGCCAGGCAGAGTGCACAGACTTCAGCTGCGCCGATACGATCGGTAAAACCGTCGCGCATATAGTGAAAGATGGAACACCGGATATTGTCCTTATTGCCCACGGTACATTGCCGGACCAACAGCAATGCCAGCAAGATCTGAGCGCGGCCGTTGACGCCATGCATATCAATGGGCTGTCACCGGTGCTGTTCGCCGAAGCTTTCGCCGGACCCATGCAGGCGGCCAATACCGGCACCATCGCCATTATCGGGTCGGTCGCTGGCGACCGCGGCCGCAAGTCGAATTACGTATATGGGGCCGCCAAGGGCCTGGTCACCCGTTATGCACAAGGACTGCAACATCGACTGGCCGGCAGCGGCGTCAACATCGTGCTTATCAAGCCGGGTCCCACGGATACGCCAATGACAGCACACCTTAAACAGGCCGGCGCCCGTCTCACCCCAGCGGAAGATGTAGCGGCAGCCATTGTACGCGGCGTCAACAAAGGCAGCCCGGTAGTTTATGCCCCCGCAAAATGGTGGCTGATCATGATGATCATCCGCCACCTGCCCCGATTTGTATTTAACAAAATGGACATATAAGGGCAGGCAAGGATGACCGAACTTCTCTCCGGACAAGGACGAACACACCAGGCGGCTGCACTGGCGGCCCTTTTGGCGACTGCTTTTGTCGTGCTCGCCATCGCCGGTACCGCACGGATGTACACGCCCGTGCCGTTCTGGGACATGTGGGGCGCCACGCTGGGCTTCTATATCGCCATTAATGATGGTGCCCACTGGTTATGGTGGGCTCAGCACAACGAGCATCGCATAGTGCTGTCGCGATTACTGTTCTGGCTGGACTACAGGTTGTTCGGCGGCCTGAGCATCTTCCTGCTGGTGATGAATCAAGTATTTGTCGGCCTGGCAGTGGTGTTATTCTGGCGACTCAGCCAGCACCGTCTGCGGACAGTCGGGGCGAGCCGCACGATGCTGTTTTTTGTCACCTGTTTTCTTGTCGCCTGGCTGTTTCAGTGGATGCAACATGAGAATCTGGCCTGGGCATTTCAGAGTCAGTTTTTCCTGGCGCAATTGCTGCCGCTTTGCGCATTCTACTGGTTACATAAATCCGCCGCAGGAGAACAGTCAGCGAACACCGCCTTTGTGATAGCCTGCCTGTTCGGCATCGCCTCCGTTGGCACCATGGCCAATGGCGTTCTGGCGCTGCCTTTGATGGCACTTTATGCACTGATCAGCCGTATGCGCATTTGGCGCGTGCTGCTTCTGTGCGGGATGAGTATCGCCATGCTTGGCCTGTATTTCCATGATTACCAGGCACCGCCATATCATGGCTCCACCGTCGACGCGCTTCTCCATCAGCCCCTGGAGGTTGTGCAGTTTGTGCTCCTTTATCTGGGCACACCTTTCTTCAATCTGTTTGGTCGCGGCACCTTGGCCACCGTGATCGCCATGGTTTCGACCTGTGTCATGGCTGCAATCGCATTGACCTACCTGTACCGGGGCATCAGGTCACCCAAAAACAATACACTGATTCTGGCGCTGGTGTTCGGCATTATCTACCTGGCCGGCACCGCCTTGGGGACGGCATCGGGACGGGTGACATTCGGTGTGCTCCAGGCCGTCAGCTACCGCTATACCACGCCCGCCCTGATGGCCTGGGCATGTGTACTGGTGCTGCTATTGCCGTGGCTATGTCGCCAGGTGAAACACCACCCACGATTGATAATCGCTACCGCCACGGTTGTGGTTGGTCTGATGCTGAATCTGCAGTGGCGGGCGGCAATACCACAACATCAGTTGGTGTTTGATCGAGAAGTGGCCGGCCTGGCGCTGACGCTCGGCGTCGAGGACGAAGCCCAGATTCAACATGTTTTCGAGATGTCCCCCGGTTTGCTGCGCACCGTGGAAGTGGCTGAAACGAGGCAGCTCGGCATGTTTGGCATCTATCCCTGGCGCGGCCTGAAAGGTGCGCTGGGCAACACTGTTACCCATCCTTCGCTGCCACGATGCGCTGGCCATGTGGACATCGTAGCCCCAGTTAATGCCGATCAGGATTACCTTGCGATCCAGGGCTGGCTTTACAACGCCGAACGGCAACAGGTGCCCGCACTGATCACAGTGACCGATGGCGCGGGCGTGGTCAGAGGTTTTGCGCTGACCGGACAACCCAGATCGGATGTCGCCGATGCCGTTGATGACAATGCGTACCTGTCAGGATTTCGTGGCTATGTGAGTCGCGACCTGGCCGGTGACGCGGCCGTCCTGATCGCAGACACGGCAGCCTGCGAGCTCCCCCTTGAACTTTCCATCGAACCCCCGACACCCGTATCGAACCCATGAGCCAAGACAAACAATATCCAGATAAAAGCATCAATATTGTCCTGCCCGGCGGCGCCGGACTGGTCGGCCAGAACCTGGTGGCCAGACTGCGCGACCGCGGTTATCACAATATTGTTGTACTTGATAAGCACCGCGCCAACCTGGCTGTACTGCAGCGGGTGCAACCGGATCTGCGCTGCTTATATGCCGACCTGGCGCAGCCCGGCGACTGGCAGCAGCACATCTCCAACGCCGATGTAGTGGTCATGCTGCAGGCACAGATTGGTGGTATCGACTATCAGGACTTTCAGCATAACAATGTTGATGCCACCCGGTTGATACTGGACACTATCAGGACATGCCCGACGCGACCCTACCTGGTGCACATCAGTTCGTCCGTGGTTGAATCAGTGGCCGACGATTTTTACACGCGAAGCAAGCGTGAGCAGGAAGCCATGGTGCTGGCGAGCGGCATCGAATGTCCCATCCTGCGCCCCACCCTGATGTTCGGCTGGTTTGATCGCAAACATCTGGGCTGGCTGTCGCGCTTCATGAAAAAGGTCCCGGTCTTCCCCATACCTGGACACGGACGTTACATGCGCCAGCCGCTATATGTCGGCGATTTCTGCGACATCATAATCAGTTGTATTGAGTCGCGTCGTGGCCACGGCATCTACAATATTTCCGGTCACGAAAAAATTGACTACATCGATATGATCCGCATGATCAAACAGGCGGTAGGGGCGCGCGCTTTGATTCTGCGCATACCCTACTGCCTGTTTCATGCCCTGCTGTGGTTGTGGGCGCTGTTTGATAAAAATCCACCCTTCACCACTCAGCAACTCGAGGCCCTGACCGCCGAAGACGAGTTCGAGGTCATTGACTGGCCGGGTCTTTTCGGCGTGCCCTATACACCGTTCAAAACGGCCATTCACAAAACATTTAATGACTCGCGCTACAGCGATGTCGCCCTGGAGTTTTAGGACATGGAGTCGTTGCAAACCAGATCCGCTGACAACCGCGTTGCCGTGCTGGGCGCTGGCCCGATGGGGCTGGCGGTGGCCTATCAATTGGTGCAGGACGGATTTCGTCCGGTGGTGTTTGAGGCCGATGACCGGCTGGGTGGCATGACCGCCAGTTTTGACTTTAACGGATTGCAGATAGAACGTTACTATCACTTCCACTGTCTGTCCGATCGAGGTTTGCTGCAAATGCTCGACGAGTTGGGCATTGCTGACCGCATGCGCTGGACGGAAACCCGCATGGGCTACTGGTATCACAATCAACTGCAGGACTGGGGCAATCCGCTGGCGCTGTTACGTTTCCGGGGGTTGAGTCTGGGGGCCAAGATCCGCTACGGCCTGCATGCCTTTGTGTCGACCAAGCGCACCGGCTGGCAGGACCTCGACAGACTGGATGCACGCCGCTGGATTCGTCGCTGGGTAGGTGATGAAGCCTGGCAGGCGGTGTGGCGCACACTCTTTGACTACAAGTTTTACCATTATTCGGACAACCTGTCGGCAGCCTGGATCTGGAGCCGGATTCACCGCGTGGGCCGCTCCCGCAGCAGCCTGATGCGCGAATGTCTTGGCTATCTGGAAGGCGGGTCAGAAACCCTGTTGCAGGCGCTGGCTGCCGCGATCAGGGACGGAGGCGGCGAAATACACCTGAACACGCCGGTAACGGAAGTGGTCGTCAATGGCCAGCAACTGGCCGGCGTGAAAGTTACCACCGCTGACGGAACGGAGGGCGAGCTGCAACCTTTTACACGCGTGATCAGCACGATTCCTCTGCCCTACGTGCCCAGGCTGATTCCGGCGCTACCCGACGAAACCCGTGAAGCTTACGCCAGCTTGCGTAATATCGCGGTGGTGTGTGTCATAGCCAAGCTGCGTCGGCCGGTGTCTGACAAATTCTGGGTGAATATCAATGACCCGGAGATGGACATACCCGGGCTGGTCGAATACAGCAATCTGCACCCCATGGAAAATCATCTGGTCTATGTACCGTTCTATCTGCCCGGGGAGCATGCCAAGTTTACCGACAGCGACGCCACTTTTATCAATAAGGTGCGAAGCTATCTCAAGAAAATCAACCCTCACCTGCAGGACGATGACTTTATTGACATTCATGCCAGCCGCTATCGTTATGCACAGCCCATCTGCGAGCCAGGGTTTGCAGACCGTCTGCCGCCGGCTGAGCTGCCAATACAGGGCTTGTGGGTGGCCGACACATCACACTATTATCCCAGTGACCGTGGTATCTCCGAGAGCATCGAGTTTGGCAGACAACTGGCGCAACGCGCCTGCAGCGGCGAGCCCGACCCATGATTCAGCCTTTCATCTCCCGACAGTTTATGGCCTTTCTGCTGACCGGTGGCACGGCCGCCGTGGTCAATTTTTGCACGCGCATTGTCTACAGTAACTGGATGGGATTTTCGGCATCAGTCGTGCTGGCTTACCTTACCGGGATGGTGACCGCTTACATACTGGCCCGTATTTTTGTCTTCAAGGCCAGCACCCAGACCCTGCAGCGTTCCGTGCTTTTGTTCGCACTGGTCAATGTACTGGCCATCGTACAGACCTGGGCGGTCAGTCTGCTGATGGCCTATGCCGTGCTGCCGATGCTGGGTGTCACCCGCTTCACGCTTGAAATCGCCCATGCGATTGGTATCGTAGTACCTGTTTTTACCAGTTTTCTCGGGCATAAGTACTGGTCTTTTCGCTGACAATCGCTAAACTAGGCAGCCCCGTGACCGACAGCCTGTTACTGGTATCATCAGCCACAGCACACTCTCGGACAACTACCAGGAACAACCACATGTTGCTTGCATTACTGGCAATAACCATTGGCCTCGTCATTCTCGTCTGGAGCGCTGACCGATTTGTCGAGGGCGCTGCCGTTACCGCCCGGCATTTTAATATCCCGCCCCTGATCATAGGCATGGTCATTATCGGTTTCGGCACGTCCGCGCCGGAGATGGTGGTATCAGCACTGGCTTCATGGCAAGGCAATCCGGGAATCGCTCTGGGCAACGCCTATGGTTCCAATATTACCAATATCGCTTTGATTCTGGGCATCACCGCTCTGATCAGTCCTATTCTGGTGGACTCCCAGGTACTGCGCCGTACTTTACCGATACTCACGCTGGTCACCGCGCTGGCAGCCTGGCAGCTGCTGGACGACTTTATCAGCCGCGCTGATGCGCTGGTTCTGCTTGGGGTATTCGCCGCCATCATGGTCTGGACTGTGATGCAGGGGCGGCGCGACCAGCAGGCTGCCTGTCACGACGCGCTGGGCCAGGAAATCATCGCAGAACTCGATACCCGGGTAATGCCTCTGCGCAAGGCCGTGATGTGGACACTGATCGGCCTGCTGCTGCTGATTGTCAGCTCCCGCATTCTGGTCTGGGGCGCGGTTACCATAGCTCAGGGGCTCGGCGTCAGCGACCTGATCATCGGCCTGACCGTCATCGCCGTGGGCACCTCGTTGCCGGAACTGGCGTCTTCGGTCATCGCCGCCCGCAAGGGCGAACATGACATGGCGCTAGGTAACATCCTTGGTTCCAACCTGTTCAACACGCTGGCCGTTGTCGGCATCGCCGGCGTCATCCATCCCATGGGTGTTGGTCACGAAGTACTGACCCGGGATATGGCCGTCATGGTGGGACTCACCGTGTCACTGTTTGTCATTGGCTACGGTTTCAGGGGACAGGGTCGCATCAACCGTGTTGAAGGCCTGGTACTGATTTCCGTCTACCTGGCCTATACCGGCTGGCTGATCAGCAGCGTGTTTCTTGCCACATGACGCGACCATTATTGACGGGCCTCATGCTGTTGTGTCTGATGCTTGCCGGCAACGCCAGCGCTCAGACGCCGTTCAGTCGAGTGGTAAACGAGGCGCAACTGAAGGAGGTTATGCCGGCGGCGGAGCGCTTCAGCGAAAAGTCCGGCACCCCTCCGGTCTACACCGCTTTTGTCACTGACCCTGCTTCCGGTGAGGAAGCTATTACCGGCTATGTATTTCAGACCTCGGATCTGCCACCTGAAGAAATCGGCTTCAGCTCGACCATAGACGTACTTGTTGGCCTTGACCTCGACGCCTACGTGACTGCCATCAAAGTGCTGGACTACAATGAATCCTTTCTGTCCAGTCGCGGCGACTTCCTGTCCATCCGCCCCTTTCAGGAGCAATTCCGCCGCAAACCGCTATCTGATCCGTTTCGCGTAGGCCGTGACATAGACGGCGTGTCACGTGCCACTATTACCAGTTGGGCGACCAGCCGCGGCGTTTACAACGCCGCTCGCAAAGTGGCACAGGCCTATCTTGCCGGCAGCGGTTTCTCGTCAGCGGCCGACAGTGCCCGCAATACCCGTGACCATCTGGCACCGCTGAGCTGGGAAGATCTCAAGACTCAGAGCCTGGTGCAAGTCATGAGCGCCAGCCTGCCCGACGACACAACGCTGATCCTGTCATTCGCCTACATGGGCAACGAAGTACTCGGCGAGATACTGGTCGGCACTGATGCCTACTCCCGTGCGGAGCGGGACGCCAGCAGCCGCTTCGACGATGGCAAGCTGATGCTGGTGGGTATCGGCGGCAATGCTTCTGACCCGTTCCGCCAGGAACGTTTTGCCATACGTCAGGGCGATACAGAGTATCCCATGCCGCGCCGCCAGACGGTTTATGCCGGCAGCGCCGACCAGGGCAAGATTACCGGCCAGGCCAATTTCGCTGTTGCCATGATTCTCGATCCGGCCATGGATCTGGGCCAGCCATTTACCGTATCTTACGATCCGCAGAACGGTCAGCCTCCCTACACCATTGATATACAACTTGCCGGCATCGCCCTGGACCTCGCCCTGGGTCGGGAGATTCGCGCGCCTGGTGAGCTGGCCATGGATGATATGATGCTGGCATCAAGCGCGGGACTGCTGACTGATATCAATTGGGCAAGGGTACTGCCACTGCTAATGATTTTCGCGCTGGTGATGACTGCCTTCCTGCGCAAGAATGCCCGCCTGCGCTGGCTGGCACTGAGCATCACACTGGTCTATCTCGGTTTTATCAACGGCGGGTTTCTGTCGGTCTCACACATCACCAATACTATCAAACTCGGCCCGTCAATGATTCTCAGTGACCTGCCTTTGCTGATGATCGTGGTTTTTACCCTGGTGACGACTCTGATCTGGGGTCGGGTATTCTGCTCGTCCCTGTGCCCTTTTGGGGCCCTGCAGGACATGCTCACCCGGTTTGTGCCCAAGCGCTGGCAAAAAACAGTGCCTGCCTTTATCCACGACAAGGCACTCTATCTGAAGTACGTGATTCTGGCACTGATCATCATCATGGCACTGGTGCAAAGTGACATCAGCATCTTCCAGTACTTTGAACCCTTTGGCACACTGTTTTTCTATAGTACTTCCATCGTGTTGTGGACGATACTTGTCCTGATTCTGCTGGCCTCAGCGGTAGTCAAGCGCTTCTACTGCCGGTATGCATGCCCACTGGGTGCCGCACTGGGAGTGTTGTCACTGGTGAGCCTGCGCCGCATCAGGCGCGTGCCGCAGTGCACGGTGTGCAAAGTCTGTGAACACGCCTGCCCGACAGGTGCCATCCGCAACCAACACATCGATTTCAAGGAGTGTGTACGTTGTGACGTCTGTGAAAGCAAGCTGATTGAAAAAGCGGGAGTTTGTCGTCACAGCGTGGCATCGCTGACCTCGCGAGGGGTCACGCTGCTACCGGTCAGTCAGCTCGACTGACCGGTAGCAGGTACACTGATCAGCAAACAATCAGAACGTGCCGTTGATCTTGATGGATACCACACGCGCCGCTTCGGCACAGTAGTACTCGATTTCCGAAATCGCGCCGGTGCTGATGCGTCCATCAAAACGTGTTCGATCCCGACACTGGATGTTGTTGGTAGCATTGCGCGCGTCAAAACGTACCCGGATATTGTTTGGGGTCACGTATTCCAGAAACGCTGTGACATTCGGATCACCGTACATGTTCTCGATATTGTCGATGTCGTAGCGCTTGATATTGCCATCCAGCCGGTTGTTCCAGTTCATGCCATAGTTGATTCTGAGGGATGGCAGATCATGCCGGAAGCCCAGCTGGAAACGACCACGATCGAAATTCTCGAAGCGTCGATCAATGCCCAGGAAGGGATCTTTGATCTCTGAATCCTTCACTTCCAGACTGGATATGATCATCAGGTTGGGCATGTTGATGGCGTTCATGCGCACACTGCCGCTCAGCCGCAAACCGTACATATCACCGTCGCCAATATTGCCATTGGCGGAGATCGGGTCGTCAGGTGTCAGCGAAACATCTATTCGCTCGATAACATCGATATGCTGCATATAAAAAACACTGCCATCAATCACCCCCAGGTCATTTGGCAGCCGGTATTCAGCACCCAGATCGAAGTTCCACACCTGTTCCTGGCGCAGATTGACGTTACCCGCCATGGTTTCGGCGTCATCGTCGCGCGTATCGCTGGAGGCGACAAAGTCGGAGAAACTCAACTGGCGGACAGCCTTGGTTGCCGTCGCACGCAATTGTTTGCCGTTACCAAGGTCATAACGTAAATCCAGCTTGGGCTTGAAGAAATCGAAATCGCGCTGATTATAGACATCACCCGTCTGGGTAATCTCTGATGCTTCGTAGATCAACGAGCTTTCCAGCGTCAGTTGCGAATTGATCTGCCAATTGTGAACGGCGAAAGGTTCGTAGCGAATCTCTTCCACAGTTGAGTTGGCATTGCTGACCGCCACCGGCGTGAGACCACCAAAGCTGTCGCTGCCGGGCCCTGGCCCTGGCAGACCCAGGCGCAGTCTGGAATCAAGCGTTGTCTGGGCTCGCTCTACGCCCAGCTCCAGGTCCTGGCCGTCGGCCAGACCCAATGAGTATGACGTTCGGATGATGCGCTCTTCAGTGGTTGCATCAGTGTTCAGGTAGAGCTCTTTCTCTTCACTGCCACCAGCTTCGCGGGCGAATCGTTCCCGCGTGGACTCTTCGTTTTTCTGGTTGGCGATGAACAGGATCTTGAAGCGATGGTTATTGCTGAACACGCGTTCGTAATCGCCGCCAATCTCCCAGTTATTGTTGGTGCCGGGAATGACTTCACGCTCTATCACGGTTTGTGGCGGATTGACGGTCAGATCGGTGATACGCCGATCAACATCGACGGTATTGTCGTAGTCGGAGTACAACATGTTCAGACGCGCACTGCTGTCGGCATTGATGTCGTAGGCCAGGTTGGCAGCATAGGTATAGGTATACTGATCACGGGTGCGCTCCTCCTCAATGGAGTCGTTGGGCGAAAAATCGCCCAGCACGCTGACCTCGGCGCTGGGCCGGAAATCATGACGAGGCTCAGCCTCAGCGCTCAGCAGGTAATTGAAACCACCCTGCTGGCCATTAACAGCGACTTTGCCGCCAGGCTGCACGTGCGAATCCATGTAACGGTCAGTGTTGATTTCGTAGGAGAAGGAACGGCTGGACAAGGCTTCTGTCAACACGATGTTGACGATCTGGTCAGCGCGCACGTCCAGCTCCGCCGACGTTCCGCGAATCAGCTCAATGTGGTGCACTTTATCTGCCGGAATCCGTGCCAGCTGGCTGCTTGCTTCATTGCTTTTGCCAGCGACACGTTTACCGTCGATGAGGATCTGGTTACCACCGCCGCCGCCCAGGCCGCGACCACCGCTGGAACCGCCAAAGTTGCTGCCCGTGGCTGAACCGACACCGGGAATACGGTTGATCATGTCCTGCGCTGTCACCGGCGCCCATTGCTGAAAGTACGCTGCCGGATACGTGACCGTGGAGTCCTCGGTGGATTCGGCGGTCTGTGCATGGCTCGCGGACACAGCAACAAACATGCTCAGGCTCAGGACTGACGCGGACAGAGATCGGGTAACGGCGCGGGAGAACCCGCCAGCGCGCCTGGACTCATAAAAAGTGATTGATTTCATTATACAAATGCTCTTTCTTTTTATTGGTTCTGGGACAACCGGGTGATATTTAATGGTGCTCAAGGGGCGGTACGGTAAGCAATATTGACGCGTCAGGCAACGAATTTATTGCCGCTAATTGTGACAAAGTATCTATTTGGCCAGCGATGCGCTATCATCCGCATTCTGCAATACTGCATTACACGTACCTGCCCTGTCGGGTACCTGTCACTTATGTGGGCTGGTCCGCACGCCATGAAGGCGCCCCCGGACAACAATCCACACTGGCGTGCTCACCTCAGGACATTGCTCGATGACTTCATCCAGCCGTGCCCGGAACGTGTTCACAATAGCTTTTCAAGTGTTCACATTACAGGTGTACCAAGGGACGACTCACTAAACGTCGACCCTTCTTTGAGACCAATAGGAAATCAATGAGTTTTGATAATCTGGGCCTGTCAGAAGGCCTGCTGAAAGCTTTGGCTGATCAGCAATATACTACCCCTACCCCCATTCAAGCCCAAGCCATCCCCGCGATACTAAGCGGTTCGGATGTAATGGCATCCGCGCAGACCGGCACCGGCAAGACGGCAGGTTTCACCCTGCCCCTGCTGCAAAAGCTGGATGGCGGTGAACGTACCCGCGGCGGCCAGATCCGCGCGTTGATCCTGACCCCTACCCGGGAGTTGGCGGCACAGGTCCACGAGAGCCTGAAAACCTACGGCAAATACCAGAAGGTCCGCTCTGCCGTGATCTTCGGTGGCGTCAAGATCAATCCGCAGATGATGATTCTGCGTGGCGGCCTGGATGTCCTGGTGGCCACGCCGGGCCGGCTGATGGACCTCTATCAGCAAAATGCTGTCCGCTTTGATCAGCTGGAAGTACTGGTGCTGGATGAAGCCGACCGGATGCTGGACATGGGCTTCATTCGTGATATCAAAAAAATCCTGGCATTGCTGCCGCCGAAACGACAAAACCTGTTGTTCTCGGCAACGTTCTCTGGCGAAATCCGTGAACTGGCCAAAGGCCTGCTGCAAAACCCGGTGCAGATCAATGTAGCGCCGCTGAATACCACTGCAGATCGCGTCACCCAGACCCTGCACCCGGTGGACAAGGCTCGCAAAACCGAGCTGCTCAGTCATCTGATCCGCACCAACAGCTGGTATCAGGTACTGGTTTTCAGCCGCACCAAACACGGCGCCAACAAATTGGTGCAGCTGCTGGAGCGTGACGGCATCAATGCCGGCGCCATTCACGGCAACAAGAGCCAGGCGCAACGCACAAAGGTGCTGCATCAGTTCAAGAATGGCGAACTGCAGGTATTGGTGGCCACGGACATCGCCGCACGCGGCATTGATATCGATCAGTTGCCACACGTTATCAACTACGACCTGCCTGACGTGCCGGAAGACTACGTGCATCGTATTGGCCGTACAGCCCGCGCGGGTGCGGAAGGTGCCGCCATCTCCCTGCTCAGTGGCGACCAGCTGAAGCAGCTGAAGCAGATCGAGCGCGTGCTGAAAACCACCATGAAGCGCGAAGTTGTGCCCGGTTTCGAGCTGCGCGAACGCCTGGAAGACGTCAAGGATACCGAAACCCGTCGCCCGCAGCAGCGGCGCGGCCAGGGCGCTGGTCGACCGGGTGATTCGCGCCCGGGCGCAGGCAGGTCCGGCCCTGCACGCCAGGCCACGGGGCGCAGCGGCGCAACCCGGTCGCCGAACAGCGGTCAGGCGCGATCACCCTCCCATCCGGGGGCAACCAGCGCTTATCGTGAAGAAGAGCGCCTGCAACGTAACGGCAATACCACGTTCGATGGTAACCGCCCGGTAGCGGCCAAGCCCAGAAATCCGCGTCCGGCACGCGGTAACGGCAACGGCCAGAGTCCGCGACCGCGACGCAGCGAAGGTACCAAGCTGGTATCCACCTGGTGATCAGCATTGACCCGGACCGACAATAAGGTCAGTCCGGGTCAATGACGCAAGCGGCAGGATCAGGAACAGGAGGCCGGCCGGACACGGCCTGGCTTACGGACAGAAATAGTTTTGTGTACCATGGGCCTGGATCGCTTCGGCAATCCGCTCAAGCCCCAGCACGTAAGCGGCTGTGCGCAGAGTAATGCCCTTTTTCTGTGCCAGACGCCACACTGCCCCGCTTTCACGTTCCATGATCGGTCGCAGTTTGTGTTGAACTTCCTCCTCGGTCCAGTAAAACCCCTGTCGGTTTTGCACCCATTCGAAATAGGACACCGTGACACCGCCGGCATTGGCGAGTATGTCCGGAATCACGATCACTCCGTTCTTTTCCAGTATGTCGTCAGCACCGGATGTCACCGGCCCGTTGGCCAGCTCCATGATCACCGAGGCCTTGATCCTGTCGGCATTGTCGGTGCTGATCTGATCCTCCATGGCCGCCGGCACCAACAGGTCACAATCCAGAGCAAACATCTCGTCACGCTGCATCACCTTGATTTTCTTGCCGTTGGCGTCTTTGGCATAGCCTGTCACTGAACCATGCTTTTTCTTGGCTTCTTTCAGCTTCTGCGGATCCAGACCGCTGTCATCATTTACGCAGCCCCCGGTGTCGGAAACCGCAATGACCTTCCAGCCATCCTGGTGCAACATGGTCGCAATGGCCGCGCCGGCGTTGCCAAAGCCCTGAACCACAGCCCTGCGTTGACAATCTTCCAGCCCGATCTCCGCCAGCAGATTGTTCAGTACGTAGAAACCACCGCGGGCGGTGGCATCTTCACGACCCAGCGACCCGCCCAACGGAATGGGCTTGCCGGTAATAACGGCCGGACACGGATAACCCACCAGACTGGAGTATTCGTCTGCCATCCAGCCCATGATCATGGCATTGGTATAGACATCCGGCGCCGGGATATCGCGGTCGGGTCCGATCATGCTGGCAAATGCGTGCACGTAGGCGCGTGACAGACGCTCAAGCTCCCGCCTCGACAGCTGTCCCGGATCGACCCTGATCGCCCCTTTACCACCGCCATACGGCAAGTTGACGACAGCGCATTTGAATGTCATCCAGAAGGCCAGCGTCACCACTTCTTCAAAATTGGCATCCGGGTGAAACCGGATACCACCTTTGGTTGGGCCCCGGGTATCGTCATAACGGCAGCGCCAGGCTTCAAAGGACCGTCTGAGACCATTGTCCATGCGCACGCTAATGCGCGCCGTCAGCACTTCCTTGGGGAAATTCAGCGCCTCCAGCACTTCATCCGGCACGTTGGTGTGGCGGGCGGCTTTCTTGAGTTGACTCAGCGCTCCATTGAGTATGTCCGACATAAAAATCTCCATGATTGGCTGCCCGTTTGGCCGTCATTGGCCAGGCATGATTGGACTCGGATTCATATCATAGCGCGACATGCTGCCGCCTGCATCTTTGCAAATACGGCGCAGACGCTTAGGCATTATATTGCTACAATGCACTGAATCTGCGCCGCTGTCTGGTAACTGCAGCTGGCGGCAGGGCTCACAGGTCGCTCCCTATGCAACACAGATTTCTGTTACAGATTGGCAGTGTCCTCAGCGCCCTGCTGGTTCTGATTCTGGACACTGCCACGCCATTGGGCTTTGCACACGGCGACCTGTATTTGCTGAGCATCATCCTGGGCGCACTGTCCGGCAGTCGGCGGTTTCTTGTCGGTATCACGGTGGCCAGCATCGTGATGACCATACTCGGCGTATTTGTTTCTCCGCCCGGACTGGCTTTTCAGTATTGGGGCAGCAACCGACTGCTTTCTATCGTTGAAATGTGCATTATCGCCAGCCTGTGCGCATATATCATGCAGCGTTTTCAGAGCCTGCAAAAAGACACCCGCCAACTTGCCGCCGATCACCGGGCCCTGAAAG
Source organism: uncultured Gammaproteobacteria bacterium (assembly GCA_913058135.1). Classification (GTDB taxonomy): domain Bacteria; phylum Pseudomonadota; class Gammaproteobacteria; order Pseudomonadales; family Pseudohongiellaceae; genus Pseudohongiella. Next base: position 9,571 of record CAJXPR010000006.1, on the reverse strand, counting down.
AGCTTACGCCGTCACCAGATGATCCGCTGGCGCCTTTTCAGTATCCCCAGCAATTCCAGCTGTTTGCCGATGCCATCCCGCAAATAATCTGGACCGCGAACACTGACGGCAGCATTGACTATGTAAACCTTGCGCTGAGCCACTACACGGGCAAACCCAGAATCATGCTGGCAAAAGGCGGGCAGTGGCCCAGCATCATCCATCCGGACGACCTGGTTGTGTTGCGGTCGCGCTGGTCAGATGCCGTCCAATGCAAGGTAACCTATGAGCTGGAGGCCAGAGTACTGCGCCATGACGGCGCCTGGCGCTGGCATTTGTTGCAAGGCGCCCCCGTCCGTGACGAAGATGGCAGCGTCATAAAATGGTGCGGCTCGGCAATCGACATCCACGACATCCGGCTTTACACCGAACGCTTTGAACACCTCGCCAAGGCCACCGTCGATGCTATTTCAGACTGGGATATCCAGGCTGACCGCATCTGGTGGAACCACGGCGTGACCAACCTGTTTGGTTACACCCGTGAAGAGATGATGGCCAAACCTGAAAGCTGGACGGAGCGTCTGCACCCGGACGACAAAGAGCAGGCACTGGCGACGATTTATGACACGCTGAATTCGGACCGCGACCGTTTACATTGCCTTTACCGGTTCATGCGCAAAGACAACTCTATCGCCATTGTGGAAGAACATGGTTTTGTCATTCGCGACAAGGATGGCGTTGCTCTCAGGCTGATCGGAGGCATGACTGACATCACGCAGAAACGACAACTGGAAGAACAGCTCAGTCATGCACAACGTCTGCAAACCGTCGGCGAGCTGACCGGCGGCGTGGCTCATGATTTTAATAATCTGCTCACAGTCATCCAGGGCAACGCCGAGCTGCTGGCCGAAGATGACACGCTGGACATTGAGCAACGCCCTTTGGTCGCCATGATCAGTGATGCCAGTCAGCGCGCTGCCGAGTTGGTCCGGCGACTGCTGGCATTCGCCCGCAAACAGCCGTTGACGCCTCAGGCAACTGACGTTGTTGAGCTGATCAACAATATCCAGGCTCTGGTCCGGCAAGCGGTTCCCGAACGTATCAGTCTAAAACTGATAACCGAAGCCAGTCTGCCGGCAGTGACAATAGACCCGCCACAACTGGAGAGCGCCGTGCTGAATCTGTGCCTGAACGCCCGCGACGCCATGCCAGATCAGGGCAAGCTGCTGATAGAAGTCGGCCAGTGCGACCTGGATACAGATTATGTCCAGCAACACCCGGAAGCCGAAGCCGGCCATTACGTCACAGTGTCCATTTCCGACACCGGAACAGGTATGAGCGCCGAAGTCCGGGCGCGGGCATTTGATCCGTTTTTTACCACCAAACCCGGCGGCCAGGGCTCGGGACTGGGCCTGAGCATGGTTTACGGTTTCATAAAACAGTCTGGCGGCCATATTTCCATATACTCAGAACCGGGTAACGGCACCACGGTGCGTATGTACCTGCCAGCCAACATCGGCTCTGTTGGTGCCGAGGCACACGACAACATTGTGGCAGGTCCGATGGCCCTGGCCTCGGGCAGGGTGCTGCTGGTTGAAGACGAGCCCCTGGTCAGGCAATATGCAGAGAAGCAGTTTGAGGCCCTCGGCTTTGATGTCATCAGCGCCGCCCATGCCAACGAGGCGCTGAGTATACTCAAACACTCAGCGCCCTTCGACCTGCTGTTTACAGACGTTATGATGGGTGACGGGATGAATGGTCCCGAACTGGCCAACGCCGCTCGCCAGTTGCAGCCTGACCTCAAAGTCCTGTTTACCTCCGGTTATACAGAAAATGCCATGCTACGACAGGGACGGCTGGTTGCTGGTGCACATTTGCTGGGCAAACCATGGCGCCGGGAAGACCTGACACACAAACTCGAAAAAATGCAGAATACCGGCGCACGGGAATAGATTCGATGGGATTCAAGCAATGACCACCACGACGCGATTACTGATACTGGATGATGATCCGCTTACCGGACAGACCATCGCCAATATCGCGACCATGGCCGGCGTCGAGGCGCGTTATGTTGATGAACCATCAGCATTCTTCCAACAGGTCAGGGACTGGCAGCCAGACTTTATTGCCCTCGACCTGATCATGCCCAGAATGGACGGCGTCCAGGTCATGGTAGAGCTGGCACGGCTGGGCTGTCATGCAGAAATTATAATTTCCAGCGGCGTCGGTGGTCGGGTACTGGATGCCGCAGCGCGGTCAGCCGCCGAACACGGACTCAATATTGCTGGCGTGCTGGCCAAGCCGTTTTCTCCAGCCCGTCTGCGGGCGATGTTGAAGCACTCAAACAGCACCGATAACCAGACAGGCACGGCGCCCGTGATCGGTGATACAGCGTCGGCATTCGACAATGACATCAGTCGCCAGGACCTCGTGAATGCGCTGGAGAATAAACAGATAACGCTGGTTTATCAGCCAAAAATCAATTGCCGTACCGGTCTGCTGGCCGGGTTCGAAGCCCTGGCGCGCTGGAACCATCCCCGGCACGGCCCCGTTGGACCGGACCGGTTTATTCCCCTGGCCGAACGCTACGGCCTGATCGACACATTGACGGAATCGGTCATGGTGCAGGGATTGCGCTGGTTGTCGCAATTGCCCACGCAACTCGACAGCTCTCCGGAGTTTGACTACCTGCGCCGCCGGTTAAGGGAAATAACATTGTCGATCAATATTTCTGCAAGCTCGTTGAACAATATAGACCTGTTCGAGCGCATGGACGAGTACTGCCAAAGCACGGGCATTCGTCCAGACCGCCTGATCTTTGAGCTGACCGAATCCTGCGCCATGGAAGACCCGATCAGCTCGCTCGATATTCTCACGCGATTGCGCATGAAAGGATTTCATCTGTCGATAGATGATTTTGGCACCGGCTATTCATCCATGCTGCAGCTGGCACGCCTGCCTTTTTCCGAGATAAAAATCGACAAGTCGTTTGTCATGACTGCCGCTGAATCCAAGGAATCGCGCACGGTCATCAAGACCATCATCGATCTTGGTCACGGTCTGGGCCTGTACACATCCGCCGAAGGTATCGAAAGAGACGAAACGCTGGAATATCTGCGCAGCATCGGCTGCGATTTGGCGCAAGGCTACGCCATCGCCCGCCCAATGCCGCCCGATGTGGTCCTTGACTGGTTGCGCAAAGGACGTCTGACTGATGAGTCCCGGCGCCTGCAGGTCCTGCATTCACTGAACATACTGGACACGCCGCCGGATGAACGGTTTGACCGGATCACGCGACTCGCGGCCCGCCTGTTCCGCGTACCCATAGCGCTGTTTACGCTGGTTGATGCCAATCGCCAATGGTTCAAGTCCAGCATCGGACTGGACGTACCCGAAACGGCCCGTGACATATCGTTTTGTACCTACGCCATCGAACATGAAGAAGTGATGGTCATACCTGACGCGACAATTAATCCGACATTCAAAAACAACCCACTGGTGCTGCAGGATCCGCATATTCGTTTTTATGCCGGTTGCCCGGTGCATGCTGATACCGGCAGCAGGCTCGGTACCCTGTGCCTGATAGATCGCGAGCCTCGTGAGTTTTCCCGGCACGATGAGGCGGTGTTGCGGCATGCAGCGCAGATGATCGAAAACGAATTGACGGCCGATTTCCTTGCTCACGCCGATCCACTGACCAACATGCTTAACCGGCGTGGCTTCGATGCCCGGGCGCAGGAAGCCATTGCCCTGTGCCATGATGCCGACTTGCAGGCATGCCTGTTTCTGTTTGATCTGGTCGACTTCAAGAGTTTTAACGGACGTCACGGCCCGGCGGCTGGTGACCGGGCTCTGATCGAGTTCAGCCGTCTGCTACGTGAAACATTCCGCGGATCGGATCTCATCGCCCGGTACGGTGACGATGACTTTGTGGTTTTGATGGTCGACATTGATCCGCTGGGCCCGCAGGCTGCCCTCAACCGGTTGCGGGCCGTCGCCCGGGCGATCGCCCAGCCACACCCCGTCAGCTACAACTCGGGCTGGTCATTACTGGAGCCTGACGATGGCAGTGTGCAGCAATTGATACTGCGAGCCAGTGACCGTATGCACAGCGAGGACAGATAACAGATGACCCGTCAGCCTCTTTCGATGTATGTAGCCGTGACCGGCATGCTGCTTTGCGGATTGGCATGGGCCAACGACGACCTGTCTGTCAGTGACTTTGACAACTGGCAGGAACGCAGCTTCACCGGCAACACGCGTTACACCGTCACCGCCGGAGACGATAAGGGGCTTATCGTGACGGCGCAAACCCGGGGCCAGGCCAGCGCCTTCTATCGGCAGGGTCGTGTAGACCTGGACACCACACCCTGTCTTGGCTGGCGCTGGCGCATCCAGGAAACCACCCATGACCTTGATGAACGCAGCAAGGCCGGCGATGACTTTGCCGCGCGGGTTTATGTGGTGAAGCGTGGCGGGCTGGCGTTCTGGCGCACCAAAACCATCAACTACGTCTGGTCCGGATCACAAGCCACCGATCAGCGCTGGCCGAATGCCTACGCCGGCGACAACGCCATCATGTGGTCACTGAACAGTGGCAACAACAAGGCCGGTGAGTGGGTTACTCACAGCCGCGACATCCAGAAGGACTGGCAAACGGCATTTTCTGAAGATATTGATCAACTCGATGGTATTGCGATCATGACCGACGGTGATGACAGTGACAGCACTTTAACCGCAGCCTATGCGGATCTGAGATTCAGTGCCAGGCGCAGCGACGGCACCTGCAACGGCGGCGGTTGACCTGTGAACAGTTGGCGATATGATGGTCCTGGACAATGAACAATAAACCCTGACCCAGAGAGCGACTCATGAAACTGTTTGAAACCCGCACCGCGCCCAATCCACGCCGCGTACGCATCTTTCTTGCTGAGAAAGGCCTGCTGGACAGCGTCGAGATCATTCAACTGGATCTGCAGAAGGGCGAAAACCTGACCCCGGAATTTGCCGTCCGCAACCCGCTGAAAAAAGTACCGGTCCTGGAGTTGGACAGTGGCGCCTGCATCGCCGAAACCGTGGCCATCTGCCGTTACTTCGAAGAAGCATACCCCGACACCATGCCGCTGATGGGACGCACACCGCTGGAAAAAGCGCAAATTGACCAGTGGCTGCGATGGATTGATTTCTATTTCATGACACCCACGGGCATGGCGTTTCAGCACACCACCGGCTATTTCAAGGATCGCATGAAACCTTTCCCGGAGTGGGGCGAGGAATGCAAAATTCAGGCATCAAAATTCATGCATTTCCTGAACAAGCAACTGGCCGACCGCGACTTCATTTGTGGTGACCAGTTCAGCGCCGCAGATATCAATGCCCTGTGTACTGTCGATTTCAATCGTGTGATCGCTCAACGTATCCAGCCGGATCAGACGCACCTGCAGGCCTGGTATGATCGGGTGTCACAACGCCCTTCCGCCAAAGCCTGAGGTCATTGACGTTCGGTCCACGGAGGCACAAAACGTTCGTTACCCACCAGCCGTTTGGCATGAACCAGCGCGCGATACCAACGGCGCTGGGCTGGCGGCACGACGGCAGGCCGGCCTGTAAGCAGACTTTGCGAGATTGCCTCGGAGCCCTGATGTTGACTGAGAATATCGAGCACCGATTGCCGGGCGCCGTAGGTTTCATGTAGAAACTGGCTGGCCTCGTCAGTCAGATTGACACGATAGTGTCGCACCAGTGCCACGGCAAGATGCTCCGCAGCCTGACTCATGTCCTCTACCACATCCTGTGCCATTGACTCGGCCAGCACTTTTTTCTCGTTGGCACTCATTCCAGGTTCCAGGTCTCCCAGATATGTGGCCAGCGTCGCACCGATGCCACGTTGTATTTCCGGATAGGAAAGATGAATATGAGGTTCAAGTGCCAGCGCGACCTCAATGGCCAGTTGCCGGGCGGTATCGAGCGTCAGCGGGTTGTCCTTGTCACTGCGACGTTCAAACAGCCCCTTGGTCTCGTGAGCCTCAAGGTGTTGATTACGCAGATATCGGGCGAGGATCCGACAAACTTCCTTGCGCTCCTCATCGTCCAGACGGACCACTTTTTCGCGGATTCTGACGCCACGACCCCGCGGGCCGATCTGCAGCTCCTCGGCATCCAGATGCGCGGCGTCCATCATACGATTCCAGCCCTCGGCGGTCACCAGGAACTCGGCATGTAATTCGCCAATGCGCTTGAATGATTCATGAGCGATGCGATAAAGGCGCAGGGCGCTGGTCATGATCTCGGCGTGGCGACGAAGTGTAGTCCGCAAGCCGGCATCACCCTTGCGAATGGCGTCAACGTCCTTGCGCATGCGCAAGGCCAGCTTGTCCAGAGCCAGACTCACCCGTTCGATCAGCAATGCTGACGAAATGCCCTCGGGAACGTCGCCATAATCCATGATGTCAACTTCTACCAGCCACGATGCCAGGCCTCTGATCCGGTGGCTGCCGGCAGCCTGAGCGATACGGTAACGACTGCGACGCCGCTCCATGCGATCCAGCGCGGCGGCAAGACGCCAGCGACCGCGGTAGTCGAAAACCAGCATGGGTATCTCACGGCCGTTGATGAGCTCGAAGCACAACACCAACATGGACTCCACGTCCTGCATGGTGATCAGCAACAGATTATCCTGCTCAATTGCCGCCAGCACACGGGAGATGAAGTGCTCGGTACGTGGCGTGCCATGGCGCAGACTGGCAATCTCTCCCAGATAACGCTGCCGCAGCACATCGGCTGCCTGAGGCGCGATCTGGTGCAACTCGGCGATAACCTGCTCGAAATGCTCCCCGTGTACCTGGCGTATATCCGCTATTCGCGAATACAGGCCCGCACGACGGAAACTGTCAATGGTCGCCAGCAATCGTCCCAGCTCAGCATCCCCGGTGAGTTGCTCGCAGGCCATCGCTACGCTCTCTGGCGACAGATCGACGCGTTGCAGCAGTTGCACGGCCGCTTCACGCTCGCGGGTTTCACCTTCAAATGTGCTGATCATCAGGTCACGGGCGGAAAGAATCAGGTCGCCCAGCTTATCGGTTACTTCCACAACGTACTGCTGTGCACGCTCGGTGGCGTAGCCCAGCGTGCTGTCGTAGACAATCTTTGCAGCCAGAGCGATCAGACCACTGAGCACAGTGAAGCTGACGAAATACACCAGTTGCTGACTCGACGGCGCCTGCCCGAAACCAATGTAATAACCACCATACAGGCCGATGGCCGTGACCGGCCCTGCGGTCCAGGCGAGCCCCAGCAGGCTGCGCGACATTCGCACACGCCGGACACTCCGGGCGAACTGGTCCAGACGCTCGTTATCCTCGCGATCCAGCGATATACCGTTTTTCTTCTGCGAGCGCTGCCTGAGCCAGTCCGGCAAACTAAACATAAATCCCCTTCTGTTGTCGACGGCAGTATAACGCAGACCTGTGCCTTTGACCCGCGCCCCCGGCAGCCCCGAAAGTCACTGCCATATGCGTCTAGTGACACAGCTACGGCCCGTGCTATTCTCAATCGGTAGTAATCACCCATCTTCCCGCAATTGACAGGAGATTTCCACGTCATGAGTCAAAGCAGCACCGTGTCCCGGTCCGCCTCATCCCGGCTCGTCAGAGTTCTTGTTGTGCTAAGCTGCCTCGCTGTGGTCGGACTGGTGCTATGGCAGTTATTACCCAAATCCACCTTTTCCAGCGATCTGGGTCAAGTGGGTCAAGGCACACCTGCGCTGGTCATGTTGCGCGAGATTCATGTCATGGGGGGCGAGCGCACCCTGGCGCAAATGGAAATGGTCTATCCGGACTACCAGGATCAGCTGATGTTCCTGCTCGTTCATACCGGACATCCGGACGGTGTGGCCTTTGCGGAAACACACAATGTCAGCGACGGTTCGCTGGTGCTGCTGGACGGCGCTGGTGACGCCATTGCAACCATGGGCCGACCGGACAGCGTCGAGGCGCTGCGGGGCTTCATTTCGCAGCACATGAATTCGCTGTGAACAATGACGGCTGACTGATGGCGATCGAGATTGAGAGGAAATTCCTGGTCGACAAGACCAGATGGCAGCCAACAGTTGAAGGCGTGCGCTATCGGCAAGGCTATCTGTGTCCGGGCACTGGCATTACCGTCCGTATCAGGGTTGCCGGTGAGCAGGCCTTTGTCACGATCAAGGGACCGACCCGGGGCTACTCACGCGCCGAATACGAATACCCCATACCGCTGTCGGATGCAGAAGAAATGCTGACCGACCTGTGCCAGCAACCTCTCATTGAAAAGACCCGGTACCGGGTGGAGTATGCTGGTCACTGGTGGGAAGTGGATGTTTTTGGCGCCGCCAATAAAGGCCTGATACTGGCTGAAATCGAGTTACCCCGTGAGGATACCCGCTTTTCATTGCCACCGTGGATAGATCGGGAGGTATCCGGAGATCCGCGTTATTTTAACTCGGCGCTGGCGCGCACGCCGCAAGCCCGTTAGCCGCAAGCCTGTTAGCCGCAAGCCTGTTAGCCGCCAGCCTGTTAAGAGCCCGGCGGGCTCAACCCGACACTGGCTGCCACCGCAGGCTCAGCGCCGCCCCCAGCAGTCCTGCCGAACCCAGCAAGGCGATGACCAGGGGCACAGACACCAGCGCGGCCAGGGCGCCCAGCACGCCGGAAACCAGCAATAACAGCCCGATCACGGTGTTGCTTATCGCGACATAATCGGTGCGTTTGTTGCCGCCGGCCATATCGACCAGATAGGTTTTGCGTCCCAGTCTGACCCCCGCATGGGAAACCCCGAGCACAAAAAAAGCGGCGGGATAGAACCATTGTGACGCCGACGACGAATCGATCAGCAGTGACCAGGCGGCCACCGTCAGTGAGGTCACCGATGCCAGCGCGCAGGCAACTGCAAATACCTGCCGGCTGGAGCGGTCCGCCCAGCGTCCCCACACGGGTGAACTCATCAATCCCGCCAGGCCCTCAACAGCTATAAAAATACCCAGCAGCGAGGCTGCGCTTCCCAGGTCATCCTGTGCCAGGGCAATGTAAAACGGTGCAACCAGGCCAGACCCCATCGCCAGCGCCCGGGCAACAACAAATTGACGAAACGCCCTGTCCTCTCGCAACAGCGACAGCCGCGCAAATGCCTCACTGAAACCATTGGCGCCGCCGTCAGTCGCGCCGGGAAACTCCCTGATCCGCGCGTAAGCGATAATGGCCAAAAGCCAAAGGGCGGCCCCTGCGGCAAGCAGACCGGCATAAAACCCGGTGGCTTCGCTGTCGCCGGTTGTGCTTAGCAGCAGCCCGGCGGCGAACGCGGACAATCCCGCAATGGCGCTGATCCAGCCGGACAAACGGCCCCGGCGGGTTTTGGGAATGGTCTTGCCCAGCACATCCTTGTAGGCAACCGAGCAGGCACCGCGAGCCAGACTGAACACCACCAGCAGCGCCACGATGGCCAGACCAGCGCCAAGGCCTTCCAGCGCGAACGCACACCAGACCATCAACAGCAGTGACAAGCCCTGAATCTGTCTCTTATACACATCTGACGCTGCCGACGATCTACTCTGTGTAGA
>CAJXPR010000005.1 GCA_913058135.1 uncultured Gammaproteobacteria bacterium | reverse complement strand
GGCAGCGTCAGATGTGTATAAGAGACAGAGGCTTTGGGCAAAGGCTCTCCGGTCTGGTAGTGCGCGGAAATCAGGCCGATGGATTCAGGGTCCCAGCACCAGTTTTCCATCAGCTGGCTGGGCAACTCGACCGCGTCCCAGGCAACACCCGTGATCCCGGAGCAGCGCAGGTAGTTTTCCCGGGTAAGCATATGATGCAGGCCGTGGCCGAACTCGTGAAACAGCGTGGTGACATCATTGTGGGTCAGCAATGCCGGTGTTCCGTCATCCGCTGGCGGGGCGAAATTGCACACCAGGTAAGCCACCGGAATCTGTTGCTGCACCGCCAGACCACCTTCGGTAATCAGCCGCCGACTGCGGCAGTCGGCCATCCAGGCGCCACCGCGCTTGCCCTCGCGGGTGAACAGATCGAAATAGAAACGGGCCACAATTTCCCCGTCCCGGCGGATATTGTAGAAAGCCACCGCCGGGTCCCAGACGCCAACACTGGTGTCTTCTTCAACCTGCACGCCGTACAGGGTTTCGACGATGGCAAACAGGCCCTGGCGGACCTTGTCCAGGGGAAACCATACACGCAGTTCTTCCTGTGAAATATCATAATTCTGCTTGCGCAGTTTTTCGCTGTAGTAACCCACATCCCAGGCATTGAGCGTGTCGACACCATGATGCTTGCGCGCGAATTCACACAGGGCCTGATATTCGTTTTCTGCCGCCGGCCGGCTGTAGCGGATCAGATCGTCGAGAAAGGCGTTGACCTGATCTGTTGATTTGGCCATTTTGCGTGCCACGGACAGCTCCGCATAATTACCGTAACCCAGCAACAGGGCCATTTCCTGACGCAACTGCAGGATCTCGCGAATATGCTGGTAGTTATCCAGTTTCTCCGGCGCTGCTGTCAGCGCCTGATCCGAGGCCCGGGTTGCAAAGGCCCGGTACATTTCTTCCCGCAGCGCTTCATTGTCGGCGTAGGTCATCACTGCGTAGTAACAGGGGAAATCCAGCGTCAGCAGATAGCCCTGCAGGCCTTTCGCCGAGGCCGCCCTGGCGGCGGCCTGCACCGTCATGTCCGGAACGCCGCCGAGCAGGCTGTCATCGGTCAGATGCCGGGTCCAGGCACGGGTGGCGTCCAGTACGTTATTGCTGAATACGTTGGCAAGATGGCTGAGTCGGGTCTGGATGTCGGCAAACCGCTTTTTCTCCACCGCCGGCAGACTGACGCCCGCCAGCCGGAAATCGAGCAGCGTATCGGCAATAATCTTGCGCTGTGAACCGTCCAGTTTGAGGGCATCCGCCCGCTCGCTCAGCGCTTCAACGCAGGCATAGAGCTGCTCGTTCTGCCCCAGCGCCGCGTAGTACTCGGTCACTAACGGCTGACAGTCATTATAGGCTTCACGAATGTCCGGCGTGTTGGCCACCGAATTCAGATGACTGGCAGTGGACCAGACCTTGGTCAGCCTGTCGTCCAGGTCATCCAGGGCGTCCATCAGGCTGTGCCAGTCCGGTGCGGTCCGGTTTTGCTCGTTGGCCAGTATTGCCTGCAGTGCTGCGCGGTTTTCTTCCAGTACCTGCTCCACGGCGGGACGGATATGTTCTGCGCGCAGCGCCGGAAAGTCGGGCAGGCGGTCAAACTGCAATAATGGATTACGCTCAGAGGCTGACTGCGTTGACATTGGCTAAAACTCCTGTCGTACTTGAATGCGATAAGGCATCATATCATTGTTGTCCATATAATTAGGGAGGATCGCCCCGTGGCCATTCAGGCATTCGAAACTCACACCCCCAGGCTGGCAGACGGCGTGTTTGTCGATGACAGCGCGCTGGTCATCGGTGATGTTGAGATCGGCGCAGATTCATCGGTATGGCCGATGACCGTCATCCGCGGCGACATCCACCGTATCCGTATCGGCGAGCGAAGCAGCATTCAGGACGGTTCGGTGCTGCACGTGACCCATGCGGGCCCGTTCAATCCCGACGGTTATCCATGCACGGTGGGCAGTGATGTCACTGTCGGTCACAAGGTCATGCTGCACGGCTGCACCATCCATGACCGCGTACTGGTCGGCATGGGGGCAACGGTCATGGATGGTGCCGTGGTTGAATCCGAGGTCATCATAGGCGCCGGCAGCCTGGTGCCGCCGGGTAAAAAACTGGAAAGCGGCTATCTTTACGTCGGCTCTCCGGTCAAACAGGCCCGGCCGCTTAACGATGACGAAAAATCATTTTTCCTGTACAGCGCCAACAAGTACAAAGAGCTGAAAGACCGCTATTTGCAAAAACAGTGAACCTTAGCGCAGCACATCGCGCAATGCCTTGATAACCGGCGCCGTCTGCGGACGGATGCGACGCCACAGGTAGAACGATTCTGCCGCCTGCTCCACTAGCATGCCGGCCCCATCCAGCGCCATCGCTGCACCGCGCGCGCGCGCCCAGCCCTGAAATACTGTGCCACCTGGCGCGTACACCATGTCGTAACAGGCAGTAGTGTTTGATACCAGGGCATCGGGCAGGGGCGGCAGCTCACCTTTGAGTCCGCCAGCACTGCCGTTGATAATCCAGTCAAAGGCGGTTGTTTGCCTCTGCAGGTCGGCATACGACATCACGCGAATATCGAACTGATCTGCAAACAGCTGCGCCAACGCTTCGGCTTTTGCCACCGTGCGATTGACAATACACAGGGAGGCCGGCGCTGCGGCGATCAGGCGCGGCAAAACGCCCCGGACGGCACCACCGGCGCCCAACACCAGAATATTTGCACCCTGCAACTTGCCGCCATGGTTCTGTTCGATGTCACGCACCATGCCCACACCATCGGTATTGTCGCCCGCCAGACGTCCATCGTCGAGTCGGTATATGGTGTTGACTGCGCCCGCACGGTCGGCATTTGGCGCACGCCAGTCCACCAGCTGCCAGGCGGCTTCCTTGTGCGGCAGGGTGATATTCAGGCCTTTGCCACCCTGGTCAAAGAACTCACGCACACTGTGAATAAAGTCTTCCGGCGCAATTTCCAGTCGCTCGTAAGTGATGTCCTGGCCGGTTTGCCCGGCGAACAGGCCATGTATAAGCGGCGACTTGCTGTGGGCAACCGGATAACCCACCACCGCATAACGATCGCTGCTGCTCATCGCGTCATACCCATTCTCTGGGACGCAGATAGTCGGTATACAGCTTTTCTTCCTCGCTGCCAGGCTCCGGGTGCCAGTCATAAACCCAGCGCACTTCCGGCGGCAACGACATCAGAATCGACTCGACCCGGCCCAGGCCGGATTGCAGACCGAACAGCGTACCCCGGTCATAGACCAGATTGAACTCAACATAGCGCCCGCGGCGGTAGCGTTGGAACTGTTTGTGGGCTTCGGTAAAAGGGTGTGCAGCCCGCGCCTCGACAATCGGCGCGTAAGCGTCGACATAGCTGTTGGCTATTTCTTGCACCATGGCAAAACTGCGCTCGAAATCGAGCTCATTGAAGTCGTCAAAAAACAGCCCGCCGATGCCTCGCGGTTCCTGGCGATGGGGCAGATAGAAGTACTCATCACAGGCCTGCTTGAATCGGGGGTAGATCTGCTCACCGTGTTTGTCACAGGCAGTTTTGGCTACCTGGTGCCAGTGCCGGCAATCATCATCATTCCCATAATAAGGGGTCAGGTCGTATCCTCCACCGAACCACCACACTGGCGCTTCGCCGGGCTTTTCGGCGATAAAAAAACGGAAGTTTGCGTGCGAGGTCGGCACAAACGGATTGTCCGGATGTATCACCAGCGATACGCCCATGGCCTGAAAGCTGCGGCCAGCCATCTCTGGCCGGGTGGCGGACGCCGAGGGCGGCAGCGAGTCCCCAAAAACGTGGGAAAAGTTGACGCCGCCTTTTTCGAACACGGCACCGTCACTGATCACGCGGCTGATGCCGCTACCACCTTTATCGCGTTGCCAGGCATCTTCGTGAAAGCGACTGCGGCCATCCAGTGCTTCCAGCCGCTGGCAGATCGAGTCCTGTAATTGATGCAGAAATGCGCGCACCCGATCAGCATCCACGGCTGCGTCATTACTGTGTGTATTGACGTCTGTGTTGTTGTCTTGTGTCATATCCCTGCTTTCCCTTGAAGTGGTTGTCGCAGCACCAGCATCTGTGCACTGCCTCTGTTATCCCGCCCGGACCACGCGCCCGCTGCCCAGATCAATTATCTGCGACGGCCTGGTGGCGCCGCCCAGGGCCCCCGGCAGCACGTAATCGAGCTGCCGGCCCAGTGTTTTTTCCACCATCAACCTGCTGGCGGCCGGCGCGGCCCCGGCGACATTGGCCGATGTGGATACCAGCGGTGCGTCCAGAGCCCGGCACAGTTGCTGCACAATCGGATGCAGACTGACCCGCAGGGCGACCGCACCGTGGCTGCCCTTGACCCACCAGGGCACCTGATCATGCGGATCGGGCACCAGAAACGTCACCGGCCCCGTGCGTGCCTGATCGGCCCAGGCCTGCTGTAATTGCTGCTGCTGGACCCGGGGCAGGGCTGCCAGTAAACGGGCGAATTGAGACACCGATGCCGCGACCAGTATCATACCTTTTTCAACCGGGCGCTGTTTGATCTGCAGCAAGGCCAGACATGCATCCCGGTTATCCGGGTCGCAACCCAGACCCCAGACCGCCTCGGTGGGGTAGGCAATGACGCCGCCGGCCTCGATCACCCGAACGGCTTTTTTCACATGAAGAGCAGACATCTCAGCTATCTCCTTACCAAAACCCGTCAAGCGTTGACCAGAACCCGCTACCCCGGCAGCTGATGCGCACTCACATCGGCGTTGACGCCGGCCGGCCGGCGCAGAAATTATCGCAAGTGCCCTTTACTTGCAAGCAGACCGCCGCGCCCAGCTACCGCCACGTTTGACGATGACGCCGGACAACTCGAGGGCCAACAGTTGCTGACTCAGCTCGCTGACATTCAGTCCGGTCCGCAACACCAGGGCGTCCATATTAACCGGATCATCACCTATGCACGCCAACACCGGGTTTCCTGCCATGCCCGCAGGGCCTTGGGGGCTGCCGCAGCTGTTGTCTCCCACCCGGGTGCTTGCCGTCATAACCGGTGCCGGGGAGCTGACGTGACTGGCAGCAATAGCAGGCCGCTGTTGTGCCAGCAGGTCCATCTGTCCGTGATAAAGAGATTCGACGTGCGTGAGAATATCATCTGCAGTCTCCGCCAGCACAGCGCCCTGCCGAAGCAGGTCGTGGCAGCCTCGACTGCGGTTGCTGTTGACTGATCCGGGCACTGCAAACACCTCCCGGTTCTGCTGCAGGGCCAGGCGCGCGGTGATCAGGGAACCGCTGCGCAGCGTGGCTTCGACGACACAGACACCGAGGCTCAGACCACTGATAATCCGGTTGCGACTGGGAAAATGTGACGGGATCGGCGGCGCATCCAGCGGCAGTTCGGACACCAGCGCACCCTGCGCCGGGCCCGGTGCCACGATTTGTCCGGCCAGACCCCGGTTGGCCGGCGGATAGACATCGTACAGACCATTTCCCAGCACCGCGACCGTCGGGCAGCCGGCTGTAACGGCGGCCTTGTGCGCCTCGGTATCGATACCCGCTGCCAGCCCGCTGCACACCGTGAATCCCTTCTGAGCCAGCTCGGCGCCCAGGCGGAACGCCACCTCCCGGCCATACACCGTACTGTTGCGGCTGCCTACGATTGCTATCATGGGCCTGGCCAGCACAGCGGGATCGCCCCGCACATACAGATAGAGAGGGTGGTCATCAACCTGCCTGAGCAGCGGTGGATAGTCGGGATCGTCGACGGTCAGCAAATGATTGCCCGGTTGTGCCAGCCAGGCTGAAACCTTTTCCCTGGTCATTCGGTCTTCGTTGCGCATAGGGTCTTCCTTGCCCACTAGGTGTCCGGGGTCCTTATGTTATACTGAGCCTGTTCACGTACTTTGGATTTGGTACTTTTGTCTGAGTACTTTTGTCCAGGTACTGGGGTTATGGCACAAAAGCGGCGACCCTGCTGAACCGAAACACGCAACTGGAGTTGAACCATGGCAAAACTGGACATACTGGAATTTCCTGATTCCCGACTGCGCACCATTGCCAAGCCGGTAAAGCAGGTGGACGATGCCCTGCGCCAGGTGATTGATGACATGTTCGAAACCATGTATGAGGCGCCCGGCATCGGCCTCGCCGCCACGCAGGTGAACGTGCACAAGCAGCTGATTGTGATGGATATTTCCGACGACAACAGCGCACCGCTGGTGTTCATCAATCCACAGCTGGACGTGCTGGATGACGATCTCGAGGAGTATGACGAGGGTTGCCTGTCCGTGCCTGGCTTCTATGAAACCGTCAGTCGCCCGCGTCAGGTCAAGGTGAAAGCACTGGACCGCCACGGTGAACCGTTCGAAATGGTAGCCGATGGCTTGCTGGCCACCTGTATCCAGCACGAGATGGACCACCTGAACGGCAAGCTGTTTGTGGATTACCTGAGTACGATCAAGCGCCAGCGTATCCGCAGCAAATTGGAGAAGGCCCATAAGCAGGCGGCAACAGCCTGAACCTGACACCAACACACCGCTCTGCACAACCACTCACCATATTGGGTACAGAATGAAACTGGTTTTTGCCGGCACGCCCGCGTTTGCTGCCACCCACCTGTCCGCGCTGATTGACCATGGCTATGACATTGCCGCTGTTTATACCCAGCCAGACCGGGCCGCAGGCCGTGGCAAAAAGCTGCAGGCCAGCCCCGTCAAGGCGCTCGCCACCAAGCACCGGTTGCCAGTCATGCAGCCCGCCTCCCTGAAAGACCCTGACGCGCAGGCAGCACTGGCGGCGCTTGAGCCGGACCTGATGATTGTCGTGGCCTACGGTCTGCTCCTGCCTCAGGCGGTGCTGGATATTCCCCGTCTCGGATGCATCAACGTGCACGCATCCCTGTTGCCGCGCTGGCGTGGTGCAGCCCCGATCGAGCGGTCACTGCTGGCCGGCGATAGCGAGACCGGTGTCACCATCATGCAGATGGATGTCGGTCTGGATACCGGCGATATGCTTTACAGGCTCAGCACACCGCTGAGCGAACTCGATGATCGTCAGCAACTGGAAGATCGCCTGGCAACGCTGGGCTGTCAGGCACTGATTCATACACTGACAAACTTTGAGGCCCTGCGCGCCCGGGCGCAGAAGCAGGACAATACGCTAAGCACCTACGCGCGCAAGCTGGACAAAGCCGAATCGCTGATCGACTGGCAGGCCAGCGTTGCTGATATTGCGCGAACGATCCGCGCCGGTGTCGGACGTCAGCCTGCCTACTCTTTTCTTGACGGCGAACGACTGCGCCTGTTGCGGGCCAGTGCGACCTTGTCCGGACCGCCCGCTCAGGTAGCGCCCGGTACTATTTTGCCCAGCCCGGACCGTCGCTGTCTCAGCATCGCCTGCACGGACGGCACACTGCAGGTAACCGAGCTGCAGATGGCCGGCAAAAACCCGGTCGCCGTACGCGACATCATGAATTCACGCCCGGCGCTCTTTGCCGCAGGCAAACAGTTCACCAGCGACGCCCCCGATGAAACCCGCTAAGGTCCGCGCCACTGCAGCGCAGATTCTCGCCAGTCTGCTGCGGCAACAGGGTTCGCTGGCCAGTCTGTTGCCCCGCACCACCGACATGGCTGATCAGGACCAAAATCAGATGGCGCTGTTGCGCGAGCTATGTTTCGGCACCTGTCGCTGGTATCACCAGCTCAATCAGGAGCTGGGCTCACTGCTCGACAAGCCACTCAAAAACAAAGACGCCGATATTCACTGCCTGCTGCTGTTGGGCATGTACCAGCTTGAGCACATGCGCCTGGCCGATCATGCGGCTGTCAGTGAGACCGTCAATGCCACCGTGGTACTGAAGAAGGGCTGGGCCAAATCACTGGTCAACGGTGTACTTCGGCAGTACCAGCGCCGGCTGGCAAGTGCAGATAGCCGCAGCGACGACAGCTCACTGACCTATGCTGCCTGGCTGGTGGACACCATCAGGGCAGACTGGCCGCAACAGGGCAGCGGGATTCTGACAGCGGGCAATCAGCATCCGCCGATGACCCTGCGCGTCAATCTGGCACGAGTCAGCCGGGCCGCGTACCTCGATCAATTGGCAATCGAGGGCATTGAGGCAACTCCGGGCACCCTGGCGGAGTCGGCAATTTACCTGGCGCAGGGCCGGGCAGTCAGTACGCTGCCCGGGTTCAGTGATGGTCTGGTCAGCGTGCAGGACGAAGCATCACAGCTGATCCCCGGCTTGCTGGCTGCGGGCAGCGGGCAGCGCATCCTGGATGCCTGCGCGGCGCCGGGCGGCAAAACCTGTCACGTGCTCGAGAGCCTGGCGCGCCACGGCGATGAGCCGCACACTATGCTGGCTCTGGATATCGAGGCGCGCCGACTGGGCCGTATTGAAGAAAATCTGCAGCGTCTTATGCTGGCTGCACCCTGCGTCCATCT
The DNA here is from genome assembly GCA_913058135.1 of uncultured Gammaproteobacteria bacterium. Taxonomy (GTDB): domain Bacteria; phylum Pseudomonadota; class Gammaproteobacteria; order Pseudomonadales; family Pseudohongiellaceae; genus Pseudohongiella. The sequence goes on along the minus strand of CAJXPR010000005.1, from coordinate 53,724 downwards.
GCAGGCAGCCGACAGCAGTGAACCGGCAAGCTGGTGGGATGGCATAGCCTTCGACCGCATCCTGCTGGACGCACCCTGTTCTGCGACCGGCATTATCCGGCGCCAGCCCGACGTCAAAGTGCTGCGTCAGGCAGCCGATGTGCCTCGACTGGTGGCATTGCAGCACAAGCTGCTCGTCAACCTGTGGTCATGCCTGGCCCCGGGCGGCGTGATGGTTTACTCCACCTGTTCGGTGCTGCGCGATGAAAACGACCGGCAGATTTTGCGCTTCCTCGCTGAGACGCCTGACGCACAGGAGATTCCCATCGCTGCCAAGTGGGGGATTGTCACCGACGCAGGCCGCCAGCTGCTGCCCACCGATCAGGGTCCGGACGGGTTTTATTTTGCAGTTCTGCGGAAAACGACCCCTGAATCTGGCAAGCCAGACTTGTAAGCCGGGGCACAGGGGCGGATAATTTGCCGGCAACGCCCCAAGGGCTTATCCGGCGGGCATTGTGCGGGAGTCTGCAATTGCATGAAGATAATAATTCTGGGATGTAACCAGGTAGCGATTTCCCTGGCCGAGAACCTGGCCAGCGAAGCGAACGACATCACCCTGGTCGACCCCGATGTTGACGCCTTGCGCGAGCTCAAGGACCGCCTTGATGTGGGCATCGCCCAGGGCTGGCCCTCTCATCCGGACGTACTGCGTATGGCCGGCGCTGATGACGCGGACATGATTATCGCGGTAACCGAAAACGACGAAGTCAACATGGTTGCCTGCCAGATCGCCTACTCCATCTTCAAGACACCCAAAAAGATCTGCCGCCTTCGCTCTGCATCCTATATGGCCCAGGAAGGCCTGTTCCGGCCCGAGTCCATTCCACTGGACGTGGTCATCAGCCCCGAACTGTTAGTCTCCAATTACATCGCCCGCCTGATCGAACTGCCGGGTTCTCTGCAAGTACTGGACTTTGCTGATGGTAATGCGCAGCTGGTGGCCGTACGTGCCTACTACGGCGGGCCGCTGGTCGGTCAGGAAATCCGCTTTTTGCGCGAACACATGCCCAATGTGGACGCCCGGGTCGCCGCCATTTTCCGTCGCAATCGCGCCATCGCCCCGGAAGGTTCCACGGTTATTGAAGCTGATGATGAGGTGTTTTTTATTGCCGCTCCCAAAAACATCCGGGCGGTTATCGGGGAGTTGCGGCGCCTGGACAAACCCTACAAACGCATCATCATCGCCGGCGGCGGCAATATCGGCATCCGGCTGGCCGAGGCGCTGGAGAAACGCTATCAGGTCAAGGTCATCGAGCGTAATACTGCCCGGTGTGAATACCTGGCGGAATGCCTTAACAAAGCCATCGTGCTCAACGGGGAATCTTCGGACAAGCAGCTATTACTGGAAGAAGGTATCGAAGACACCGATGTCTTCCTGGCCCTGACCAATGACGACGAAGCCAATATCATGTCCTCCATGCTGGCCAAACGCCTGGGCGCGCGCAAGGTCATGTGTCTGATCAACAATCCCGCCTATGTGGATCTGGTGCAGGGTGGCGAGATCGATATTGCCATCTCGCCACAGCAGGCCTCCATCGGCAGCCTGCTCACCCATGTACGCAAGGGCGACATTGTAAATGTGCACTCACTTCGGCGCGGGGCCGCAGAGGCACTGGAGGCCATCGCGCACGGTGACAGCCATTCCTCGAAGGTGGTGGGCCGCGCCATTGAGGATATCGAGCTGCCCGCAGGAACCACCATTGGCGCCATCGTCCGAGACGAAGAGGTCCTGATTGCCCATGACGATATCGTCATCGAATCCGGCGACCACGTCATTCTGTTCCTGACCGATAAAAAACGCATCCTCGAAGTAGAACGGCTGTTTGCCGTCGGGTTCAGCTTCTTCTGACACGCAAAGGCGTCTGGTATTCATGCATATAGCGGTTGTTGCGAAAATTGTCGGTGTCCTGCTGATGCTGTTCAGCATGCTCGCCAATCTGCCGTCCATCCTGGTGTCATTCATCTATGGTGATGGCGAGGCCTCATCGTTTCTGACCTCGCTGATGATTACCTTTGGGGTGGGTTTTGCCCTGTGGGTTTTTACCTGGCGCTCGAAAGAGGAAATGCGCACCCGGGACGGCTTCCTGGTGGTCACCCTGTTCTGGACCGTTCTCAGCACGTTCGGCGCACTTCCGTTCCTGTTTTCTACCAATATACCGCTTTCGGTCACGGACGCGGTGTTTGAATCCTTCTCCGGCCTGACCACCACCGGGGCCACCGTGATCACCGGTCTGGACTTCCTGCCCAAATCCATTCTGTTTTACCGACAGCAGCTTCAGTGGCTGGGCGGCATGGGTATTGTTGCACTGGCCGTCGCGGTGCTGCCCATGCTGGGCATTGGTGGTATGCAACTGTACCGGGCGGAAAGCCCGGGACCGGTGAAAAACGATAACCTGGTGCCGCGCCTGGCAGAAACGGCCAAGGCGCTCTGGTATATCTATATGGGTCTCACGGCGGTTTGCGCACTGGCGTACTGGGCCGCCGGCATGACCCTGTTCGACGCCATCTGCCACAGTTTTTCCACCATCGCCATTGGCGGTTTCTCCACCCACGATGCCAGCATGGGGTACTTCAACAGCCACACCATCAATCTCATTGCTGTGTTTTTTATGTTTGTTGCGGGCATCAACTTTGCTCTGCATTTCACGGCCTGGCAGCGCCGCAGTGTCATCCAGTATCTGCGCGACCCGGAGACCAAATTCTACGCCGTCATATTGCTTTCGGTCGCGGTATTTACGGTTCTGGTGCTGTACCTGACCGAAACCTACAATGCACAGAATGCCTTCGTGCACGGCCTGTTCCAGACCGTATCGGTCGCCACCACGACTGGTTTTACCACCGCCGATTTCAACGCCTGGCCGCTGGCCTTGCCCTATCTGCTGATCTACGCCTCCATTATTGGGGCCTGTGCCGGGTCAACGGGCGGTGGCATGAAGGTGATCCGGATTCTGCTGATCTTCAAGCAGGGTTTCCGGGAGATCAAACGGCTGATTCATCCCAACGCCGTCATTACCGTCAAACTGGGACGTACCATGGTGCCGGACCGGGTAATCGAGTCGGTCTGGGGTTTTTTCGCCGTCTATGTACTGGTGTATCTGGTGCTGTTGATCATCCTGCTGGCATTGGATCTGGACGTGGTCACAGCCTTCAGTGCTGTCGGCGCCAGCCTGAACAATCTGGGTCCGGGCCTGGAAGGTGTGGCCAGCAACTATGCGGATATTGGTGATACCGCCAAGTGGGTGTTGTGCCTGGCGATGCTGCTGGGACGACTGGAGATTTTCACCTTGCTGGTGTTGTTCATGCCCATGTTCTGGCGCCGCTGAGCGGCTACTCAGGCCGGCCATGGACAGATAAGACCCACTTTTAATAGAAGCGTTCGGGCTCTTCCGGTGGGCGTTTGCGAAACCGCTTGTACTCCCATTGATACTGCTCGGGCGCCAGCATCACACAGGCTTCTACCGAGCGGTTAAGTGCCGCCGCCGCCAGCGTCGTGTCGTTATTGGCAATATCAGCATCGGCAGGCATGCAGATCAACTCAAAACCTGAACCCCCGGGCAAGCGTTTGGCGAACGTAAACAGCACCACCGCATTGGTGCGCGCGGCCAGCTTGGACACCAGTGTCATGGTGTAGGCCTGGTGGCCAAAGAAGGGCGCGAATACGCCGCCTTCCCGCGGCTGCTGATCAGGCAGAATGCCGGTGGACGCGCCTTGTTGCAGGGCGCGGGTGAGCTTCACCACACCGGCGCGATCGGTGGCCACCAGTTCCGCACCGGCGCGCGCCCGGGCGCCGGCGATCAGCTCACTCAGACCCGTCAGCTTGGGCGGTTTGTACAGGGTCGTCAGCGGCGCCAGCGTTGACACATACAAACCCATCAGCTCCCAGTTACCCAGGTGCGGTGAGCAGTAAATAATGCTGCGCCCGCTCGCCAGTGCTGCATCGATGTGCTGCTTCCCCTGTATCCCCTTGATCAGACCCATGACATGGTCAACACTGCCATACCACATATGGCCCAGTTCGAACCCGGCTTTTATGGTTTCCTGGACACTGCGCCTTGCCAGACGGTGACGTTCATCGTCACTGAGTCCGGGCATCGCGCGCTGCAGATTGATCAGTGTCACTCGCCGGGTTTCGGTGGGCAGCGCATAGACCAGCGCGCCGATGAGTTCGGCAAGTTTGTGCAGCAGCGGCAACGGGATCCATGACAGCAGCCGTAACAGGCTTTTCACCACGATTGTTTTAACGGTATTGATGAGCAATGCCTCGCAGAGTGGGGGTTTGACTGAGAGGCGTCATTTTAGCGCAGTAGATATTAACTGCCTAATCCCGCATAATTGCGGGTTTTCAACCGATCGAATTTGGGGTGTGTCTTGTCCGCGCAGAGTCCGGCTATTGCCGATGTAAAAACCTTTCAGGGTCTGATCCTGGCGCTCCAGGAATTCTGGGCCAGACAGGGGTGTGTGGTGTTACAGCCACTGGACCTGGAAGTGGGCGCTGGCACCTTTCACCCGGCCACGTTCCTGCGTTCCATCGGACCGGAAAGCTGGCGCACCGCTTATGTGCAACCCAGCCGCCGTCCCACCGATGGCCGTTACGGCGAAAACCCCAACCGCCTGCAGCACTATTACCAGTTTCAGGTCATTCTTAAACCGTCACCTCCAGACATTCAGGATCTGTATATCGAATCCCTGAAGCACCTGGGTATTGACCCGACCATACATGATATCCGCTTTGTCGAAGACAACTGGGAATCACCGACACTGGGCGCCTGGGGCCTGGGCTGGGAAGTCTGGCTCAATGGCATGGAAGTGACTCAGTTTACCTACTTCCAGCAGGTCGGCGGCATCGAATGTTTCCCGGTCAGCGGTGAAATCACTTACGGCCTGGAGCGCATTGCCATGTACCTGCAGGGCGTCGACAGCCTGTACGACCTGGTCTGGACTGACGGCCCTGATGGCGTGGTGACTTACGGCGATGTGTTCCACCAGAACGAAGTGGAAATGTCCGCCTACAATTTTGAACATGCCAATGTCGATGCACTGTTTGCCAGTTTTGATGAATGCGAATCGCAGTGTTCAACCCTGATCGAAAAAGGCCTGGCACTGCCAGCCTATGAGCAGGTATTAAAGGCGTCGCATTATTTCAACCTGCTGGATGCGCGTCAGGCCATCTCGGTGACCGAACGTCAGCGTTTTATCCTGCGGGTGCGCACCCTGTCACGCCAGGTGGCCGAAGCGTATTTCGAGAGCCGTCGTAAACTTGGCTTTCCGCTGGCACCTGCCGCCTTGCGCGAAGCAGCCCTGAAAGGCTGAATCACCCTTCACTTATTTCACGGACAGCGTTGCCAACGGACACCATGACTCAAACACAGACAGACAAAGATTTTTTAGTTGAAATTGGTTGTGCGGAACTTCCGCCCAAGGCCCTGCGTGGATTGTCGGAGGCGTTTATTGCCGGCCTTCAGGCGGGCCTGGACGCGGCCGGCCTCAGCTACAGCGCCATCAAGCCGTTCACCAGCCCGCGTCGACTGGCCGCCCGTGTTGAAGGTTTGGCGGTAAAACAGGCTGATACCAAAATCGAACGCTTCGGGCCGGCCGTCAAGGCAGCCTACGACAAGGACGGCAACCCTACGCCTGCCGCGTCAGGCTTCGCGCGCTCCTGTGGTGTTGATATTGGTGCGCTGGAAACCGTGGAAAAAGACGGTGTCGAAAAACTCGTGTTCAGGGCGGACAAGGCCGGCGAGGAAACCGCTGCATTGCTTCCTGATATCGTCGCCGCCTCGCTGGCAAAGCTGCCGATCCCGCGCAAGATGCGCTGGGGCAGCACACGCGATGAATTTGTACGACCGGTCTACTGGCTGGTGATGCTGTTTGGTGAAGACGTCATCGACACCGAGCTGTTTGGCATCAAGAGTGGTCGGATCACCCATGGCCACCGTTTCCACTGCGGCACCGACATCATCCTGGCATCGCCGGCGGAATATGAAGGCAAACTGCAAAACCCGGGTTTTGTGATTGCCGATTATGAAGCACGCAAGAACAGGGTGCGCGCACAGGTGCAGGCGCAAGGCGCTGCGCTGAACGGTGATGTTCAGATTGACGAAGACCTGCTGGAAGAAGTCACCAGCATGGTGGAATGGCCGGTCGCGCTGACCGGACGCTTTGACGAACACTTTCTCTCGGTGCCGCCCGAAGCACTGATCTCGTCGATGAAGAATCACCAGAAGACTTTTTACGTACTCGGCAAAGACGGCGGGATGCTGCCCAATTTTGTCGCCGTTGCCAACCTGGAGAGCAGGGATCCTGCCCAGGTCATCGCCGGTAATGAGCGCGTCATTCGTCCGCGCCTGGCCGATGCAGCATTCTTTTTTGAAAGCGACCGCAAACAGACGCTGGCCTCACGTCTGGAGCAACTGGGTACTATTGTGTTCCAGCAGCAACTGGGCACGGTGGAGCAGAAGTCGCGACGCGTTGCCGCACTGGCCGCCAGTATTGCAAAGTCATTGTCCATAGATCCGGTACACTGTGAGCGTGCAGCGCTGCTGGGCAAATGTGACCTGGTCAGCCATATGGTGGCCGAGTTCCCGGAACTGCAGGGCATCATGGGCCATTATTACGCCCTGCACGACAATGAATCCCGTGAAGTTGCCCAGGCCATTACCGAGCAGTATCAGCCGCGCTTTGCCGGCGACGCTGTGCCCGCCAGCGCCACCGGCGCGGTGCTGGCCGTGGCGGAAAAACTCGATACCATTTGTGGCCTGTTTGCCATTGGTCAGCCGCCGACGGGGTCCAAGGATCCATTTGCGCTGCGCCGGGCAGCATTGGGTGTGTTGCGCATCCTGGTGGAAAAGTCGCTGGATCTGGATTTGCAGAACGCCATCAATGAGGCACTGGCAGCTTATACCGAACAGGGTTTGTCCGTGCCAGGTGACACATCTTCGCAGGTATTCGAGTTCATGCTGGAGCGCTTCCGCGCCTGGTATACCGGCGAGGGTGTGTCGGCCGAAGTCTTCCAGGCAGTAATGGAACTCAAACCCGTCAAGCCTCTGGATTTCGCCTTGCGCGTAGCAGCCGTTCAGCAGTTCAGCAAACTGCCGGAAAGCGGCGCGCTGGCGGCTGCCAACAAGCGTGTGTCCAATATTCTGCAAAAGCAGGAGAGCGAAATCGCCGATACTGTTAATAAATCCCTGCTCACCGAGGGTGCGGAGATTGCGCTGGCCGAGCAGCTGGACCGCCTGTCGCAAACGGTCACACCGATGTTCCGGCAGCGGGATTATGCCAAGGGTCTTGAGGCCCTGGCGGGCATGCGTGCGGTTGTTGATACCTTCTTTGACGACGTGCTGGTGATGGCTGATGACCAGGCCGTGCGACAGAACCGCTTGGCGCTGCTGCGCGAGCTACGTACGCTGTTCCTGCATGTGGCTGATATTTCCTGCCTTCATACAGCGTAAACGAATGTCCAGGTCGAAGCTTCATCCGATATTATTGTTGTGCGTAGAATGCTGATGAACAAGCTGATAATCCTCGATCGTGACGGCGTCATCAATGAAGACTCGGATGCGTTCATCAAATCCGCCGAGGAATGCATCCCGATACCGGGCAGTATTGAGGCTATTGCCAGCATGAGCAAAGCCGGTTATCAGATCGTGGTGGCGACCAACCAGTCCGGCATCGCCCGCGGTCTGTTTGACGAGTACGCGCTGGCCCGCATCCACCAGTTCATCAATGAACAGGTGGAGGAGGCGGGTGGAATGATTGCCGGGTTCTTTTATTGTCCGCATGGCCCGGACGATGATTGCCAGTGTCGCAAGCCTTTGCCTGGTCTGGTACAACAGATCGCTCGCGAACTGGCAGTGTCAGTGGCTGACGTGCCTTTTGTCGGGGACAGTTTGCGTGACCTGCAGGCCGCCGAAAGTGCTGGGTGTCAGCCGATACTGGTGTTGACGGGCAAAGGTGCAGCGACGGCTGAAGCCGGTTTGCCGCAAACACTGGCTGACACACCGGTGTACCCGAATCTGGCTGCATTCGCCAACGCTTTACTGGATTCACAATGATCAGCAAAATTCGCGCAATATTATTTTTTCTGGGTTATGCCGGGCTGACGTTCATTATCTCGGTTTCCATTGCCTGTACATTCTGGCTGCTCTCTCCCCGTCGACGTTACTACCTGTATGCGCTCTGGTGCCGTCTGGTCATAGGCTGGCTGCGTATCACCAGCAACGTACGTTACGAAATCCACGGCAGTGAGAACCTCCCTGACCATCCGGTTGTGGTATTCAGTAATCACCAGAGCACCTGGGAAACGATCTTTCTGTACCAGCTGTTTTCTCCCGCCTGCCCCATACTGAAGAAAGAGCTGCTCGACATCCCGTTTTGGGGATGGGCGTTGCGCTTACAGCGTCCGATCGCCATCGATCGCAGCAAACCCCGTGAAGCTGGCAAATCATTGCTGCTGCAGGGCGGCGCGCGGCTGCAGGAAGGTATCTCGATACTGGTATTTCCCGAAGGCACACGAGCAGCACCTGGAAAGCTGGGCAAATTCTCCCGTGGCGGCGCGCAATTGGCGGTTGCGACTGAAACGGATATTGTTCCCGTGCTGCACAACGCAGGCTCGCACTGGCCGGCTGGCACCACGCGCAAGAACCCTGGCACTATCCGACTGATTATCGGTCAGCCCATCAAGACGTCTGGCAAGACTTCCAAGGAAGTGAATCAGGAGTTCATTAGCTGGGTGGATTCAAGGCGCCATGAACTGGGCCTTGAGTATGCCAGTGAGTCGACGGAAAGCCTTTAACAGCTGACGTCGACCCACGGCATTGTCAGGTATCAGCCTGGCATCACGCCGACCAGTGTGACCAGCTCCTCGTCGGTCACAGCATAGCCGCCATCGATGTTGGCCGTACCGATATCGAAATCAAAACGTGACTCGAAGATATCGGCACTTGCCAGATCAAGGTCACCCTGGATGCGCAACAGGGGTCCCAGATTGACATTGGCCAGATTCAAAGGAACATTGAGTCCGGGAATATTGATCAGATCGCCTAGCGGTAGCGTCAGGTCTGCCTTCATGGATGCGCGCAGGAAGTCCAGCACATAACCTACTGTCAGGCCAATCTCGGTGTCATTCGAGAACATGGCCTCAGGTGCCAATGAGATATCATAGTCGACGATCCCGTCTTTATTGGCATCGTGCTGACTGGCATTTTCGATAACCAGACCGGCATCGTCATTGGCGGCGAAGAAGTACTGAGTGTCATCTTCCATGGTTGCGACAAACTGCACATCGTCAATTGACAGTGTGAACTCTTGCGAGAAATTGTAAGCCGAGTAGACATCCAGATCGGCTGCTTCAAACCCGACATTGAGCTTGAAATACTTGGTCAACTCGTCGATGGTGGGTTGGGGTACCTCAAACACCTTCAGCATATCCTCAAGACCAAATGACAGATCCAGTGGATTGATGTCATCCAGCGTCTGCAGGGGCGTGACGGTAGCACCGCCACTGACCACACCCAATATGGCTTCGACAATCTTGTTGATAATGACGGCGACTGCCTGATCGACATCCATGGTCACCTTAACCAGATCGTTGCTCTCGCCGTAGGCGGTGAAAAAGCCAATCTTGCCGGTGTCCTCAGTCACGGTATCGCCCATGACCGAGTCGGGAACCACATTCAGGTGCAGGAACGCATCATTGGTCTGATCGCTGGCATCGAGCAGGAAAATAGGTGTTTTTTCTGACTGTCCATCCAGCGCATCATACAGCGTGCCGAGCAACGCTTCGCCAACCAGTGCAACGGTCTCGGCGAACGATTCAGTGTCCTGCAAACTGCCCAGACCCGGCTGCTGTGCCCGCAGCTCGGGGCTGAAATCCAGCTTCGCATTCACCAGATTCAACACGGTCGCAGCGAGTTCGTCGAAGTCGACCCCGATCAGACCGCCTTCTTCGTAGAATGATGGGTCAAAGGTCGCTTCCTTGCCCTGTGCTTCTATCGTCGGGAAGCCGAGCTCCAGGGAGAAAATATCCTCGGTCAGCGATTCAACCGGTATTTTTATCTGACCGAAATCTTTGGTGTTGATATCAATCAGCACAAACTCGCCTTCTGTGAAGCTTTGCAGCTCTATTTCGTCCGGATTCGGCGCGTTCGCAATATCCTCATCGCTCAGATTGGCCAGGTCATCTCCCCAGCCGCCGGTGGAAATCTGCGGACTCAGGCTGATGGGCCCGGCGCCAGGTGTAATATCCCAGATCACGTTGCTGCCGATGACCAGATTACTGTCGAGCATAACATTCAGCTTCGCGCCGACGTCATACAGCAGAACCGCTTTGAGCGATGCATTCGGACTGATGGTTTCGAAAGCCACTCTATCACCCGTGGTCTGATTCACCAGGTGCGGCGTTATCATTAATGTGTCGGTGGTGCGATTGTGCTGCAACGACGAGGATACGTCGTACTGTACCTGTGTATCAACGGAACCTGAATCCAGCACAAAATCAATCTGCAAACCTACCTCACCATAGAGGTCAGCGTTGACATCAAGCGTGGTTTCTCCCTGGACCTTGTTTAATTCAGTCTCCACCACCTCAAAGGCCTGTTCGGCACCATCCAGGACACCCTGAGCGAGCTGCTTGGCCGAGTTAAACGCATCTCTGGCTAGCTGCAACGCATCCTTGGCCAGATCAATTGCAGCGTCCTTTATGTCGCGCGCCGTTTCAATGGCTGCGTCGAGGACGGAGCGCGCGCCCGACTCGATGCCCTCGGCAGCACTCAACGCTACGTTCAGGATATCGCGCGCTACCGATTCTGCGGCATAGTATGCGTCCCAGATGGCACCGGTGAACCAATCGAAGACGTCTGCGTCCAGCGCCGCATTCCTGATATCTACGGCGGTAGCTTTAGCCGCGTTATAAATGGCGTAGGCCGTATTTATAGCTTCTTTGGCAGCGGTCCCAATGGTGTCGTTAAATATATCCCACGCTGCCTGGGAGGCAGTGTTAAACGCGCTGTTGGCTGCTGCGGCAGCGTCCAGATAAATGCTCCAGGCGCCGTCCAGTACACTTTGGGCGGCCTGGACGGCACTATTATAGGTATCCTTTGCAGCTTGCAGAACGGAACGCGGACCCACCAATGCGATGTCGATCGCATCGGCTGCCGAGACGCGGGTGGAGAGCAGCGAAAACTCGCCGCTGGTCCAGGGTGATGCCCCGGTGTCCTCCCACTGCCCGGTTGACTCATTCCAGGCCCTGGCTTTTTCGCCAATGATTGGCACGTATTCATGCCATTGCACCATGGGTGCGTCTCCCGACGCCCAGATGCCCTGGTCTTGCGAGCTGAACGTGACCTGATCGTCATAACGGTCGTCGTCATATACAAAGTCAATGGCGCCGTACGTTGAGGCAATTTCGCTGCCATCCGGGTTGACGCCGGTGACCGTCATACCGAAGTCAAAATCAGCATCCGTGTCGGGGGGCACAACAACAAAGAAGTCCTGTACGCCGATAAAATTGCTGATACCTGCGGTGACATCAACGCGCGCCGCGTCCAGTACCCGCGCACCAACAGGCAGGTTGGTGAACGTCAGCACCACACGCTCGTCCTTGGCCGGCTCGGTGGCAATTCTGACTTTCAGCTCATTTACAGCTGAGCCTGCTGTGGCCACAGCCGCCAGTGAGGGGGCATCGGTGAAACCTTCAATGTTCAGTTCAAATGTCTGGTCAACCGTTGCACCGTGCTCGTCAGTCACTTTATAGGTGAAATTCAGTGTCTCCAGATCGCCCGTGTTCAGATCATCGTAGAAGTCGGGATTGATGATTAGCTCATTGCCGTTCAGCTCCCAGCCGCCCTTGCCATTGGCGACACTGAAATCGCTGACATTCAGTATCGCGCCATTGTCGACATCCGCCGCGCTTTCCAACAGGTCGATGCTGAATACGGCGTCTTCCTCGCTGGCAGTTCTGCTCAGCGAATATTCCACGGTCGGCGCATCGTTGCTGCCGGTGACCGTTATGGTTAATGAGGATGAGGCGGCGGCACCGTTGTTGTCTTCGATGGTGTAGTCGATCTCAACCAGGGCGGTTTCATCCACGGCCAGATAGTCATAATCGGAACTGGGCGTCCATTGCACCTGATTGTTAACGACGGCAGCGATGCCCAGACCTGACGTGATGGTCACCGCAGTGACCGTGTGTGTGTCGCTGACATCAACGTCAGTGTCATTGGCGAGAACGTCCACCAGCAGAGCCGCATTTTCATCGGTGGTGCCGGTGTCCACATTGGCAATGGGGGCATCATTGGTGCCGGTTATGGTAATTGTGACCACCGCCGTGGCACTGTCACGATCCGCATCTGTCACCTGGTAGATAAACCCGACCTGGGCGCTTTCACCTTCTGCCAGATAGTCAAAGGCCATACCCGGGTCGTAGGTATAACTGCCATCAGACGCCAGTGTCAGTGTGCCTGCAGCGGGCCCTTCGACCAGGGTAACCGCGCGCACCAGGTCCGGCACATCGTCATTATCGAGCACATTGCCGGAAACGATGCTGTGTTCCGTGAGGGTTGTCCGGGTGACGTCATTTGCGATGACAGCCTCATCACGAGGGTCCTGGGCGATACCGTCTACGCGTATTTCCAGGCTCTGCATGCGACGTGCGGTCAGCCCCAGGGATTCAAACTCGTAACCCGAGCTGCTGTTCTTGCCTTTGGCGTTGGGCGCGGTGGACGCCAGAAAAGCCAGATAGCCGGCAACATCGGCCTGAATGTCATCCCGCATCCATTCATCCCGGGTCATTCGCAGCTCCAGGATGTTGATGCCTGAGCCCCCGTCGTAGAGGTCCGTTGCGTCATCGTTCAAGCCGACGGTATATACCAGTCTGTCGTCGCCGGAACCGCCTTTTACCCAATCGTTGCCACCACCGCCGGAAACGGTATCATCACCGGCCTTGCCATCAACAGTTTCATCTGCCGACGTGCCCACCAACAGATCATCCGTGTTGCTACCATGTAATTTATCCGATTCACCGCCCTGTATAGAGCTTACGCTGCTGTTGTTGCCATTTGCGTTGCTGTTTTTGTTTTTGCTCACGTTGACGGATCTCCGGCGTTCAGGGGGTCTCGGACCGATGGACAGAATCAGCCAAGCGGCTGAATTTACGTGGCAATGATGCTACCCAATCTGTCCCTGCCGGGTTTGACCATACGTCCCAAAACCTTGACTCTACGTCTCAGTCCATTTGATTTGCCAGCTTTTTTGATCTATGGTTGGTATTGGCGTACAGGTCCAATAAAAAAAAGCGGTCAACGCAAACCAATGAGCTTTATCGAAAAATCTGTCTTTACTACGCGGCATTTGAGTCCCGATAAGCGATTCTCCGCCTGGAAAAAAAACATCGGTCCGATGTTTGACATTACTCCCGCTTCGGCAAGTGTTGGGCGCCGCAGCCACAACATGATCACCAGTTACCTGATTGATAATCAGATCATGTTTTCCGGCTGCAGCAAGCACGCACAGAGATTTCACCGTACGCCCTTAAAAATAGCCAGCGACGGTCTGGACCATTATGTACTTCAGACACATGTGAGCGGCGGGCAGACATTGTGCCACGGCAGGAAAACGACTAACTGCAAACCTGGCGATCTGATTGTGCTGGATCTCGCGGACAGCTATGAAGCAACCGCCACGGATTCTACTCAACGCTCGCTAATGATCCCACGCCACCTGTTGTCTCCGTTATTGACTAACCCCGATGGTCAGGGCGGGCGCGTGCTGAGGGGTGACTCCCCGCTGGCAACGCTAGTGGTCAATCATTTAAAGACGGTGTTCGACGTTATTGAGTCCATGTCCGAATTGGAAGCGTCGAAAATTATTCAGCCAACATTACTGCTGGTCGCCGGCGCGCTCAACGGCTCAATCGACCAGGTACCGGACGGCAGGGCAACAGTTTCGGTCAGCCTTTTGATGCGCGCCAAAGCGGAGATCGAAAACAGCCTGCAGCGCGATATAAGTGCGGCAAAACTTGGTGTCTCACTGAACCTTTCGCGCTCGGCACTCTACCGATTATTCGAGCCAGAAGGCGGTGTCCGGGCTTACATTCAGGAACGTCGGTTACGCCGAAGTGCAGAGGATCTTCTATCAGGGAGGAGCGCCGACAAGCGGATATGTGATATTGCCTATACTTGGGGATTTGCCAGTGAAGCGCATTATTCACGGGCATTCAGGGCACGCTTTGGCATGACGCCGGGCGAAGCTCGAGCAACGCGATTCGCCATGTATCCTGCGGAAGATGAAATCGCGCATACCGAGGAAGGGAAGCAGGATTACGAGGGATGGCTGACACGGACCTTGCGTATCTGACACGGGTCAACAAACCAATGTAACGTAGTCCAACTGTGTGCTTGCGCTGACCGCAACTGTTACGTTGCGCACGGATACTCACCGAGCTGTGATGTACGGTGGGACTGTCCCCATTCAATGGGATGGGCACAGTCCACACTGGGAGGGAACCATCATGGCTGCCACCGGCGATTACCTCTATCCGAGCAGGCCGCACCCGGTTCACGGGGTCCTGCTGGCCGGAACTGTTCCGCTGTTCCTGGGCACGCTGCTGACCGATATCACCTACTGGAACACCTATCAGGTTCAGTGGAGCAACTTTGCCTCATGGCTGAATGCTGGTGGCCTTGTGTTTACCGGGTTGGCGCTGGTGAGCGCCTTGATCGCTCTGATCGCATCGCGCACCCGGGGTTCTGGTATCCATGTGCTGATGCTGCTGGCAACGTGGATCCTGGGCTTCCTGAACGCGCTTGTTCACGCCCGGGACGCATGGGCCATGATGCCCGGCGCGCTGGTCCTGTCCCTGGTGGTTTTTGTTCTGGCACTGGCGTCTACGGTTCTCGGTTTTGCTGGTTATCGACAGCGGGAGGCAACATGAAACAGCCCCTTATTTTCGCCGCTGTCTGCCTGTCGGTTACGCTACTGACAGCCTGTGGTGAAGAAGACACTTACGTGCAGCACGGTCCCAACCCGGAGCTCCCAGAACCGAGTCGTGGTTTGCTGCCGAATATGACGATTGCCGAGCCTGTGCCCTGGGGAAACCAGACACCCACGGTGCCTGAGAGCTACACCATCACCGCCATTGCCACCGATCTGCAAATCCCGCGCAGATCGCTGGTGTTGCCCAATGGCGACATCCTGGTTGCCGAGGGGCGTGGGGGCAATGCCCCCGCGACAAAACCAAAGCATATTATTGCCGGGTATATCAAATCGCAGGGCGGTTCCTCAGTTGAGAGCGGCAATCGGCTGACCTTGCTGCGCGATGCGGATGGCGACGGCACCTACGAGATGCAGACTGTATTTGCAGATGATCTCAATGCTCCTTACGGACTGGCATTGGTGGATAACTATCTCTATGTAGCGAATCAGGACGCTCTTGTGCGCTTCGACTACAGCGAGGGCGATACTCAGGCCAGCGCTCCGCCGGCAGAGATCACCAAACTGCCTTCGGTCATCAATCATCACTGGACCAAAGCGCTGACGGCCAGTGCTGACGGACGTTTCCTCTACGTGGGCATCGGGTCGAACAGCAATATTACCGAGCGCGGCATGATCGCCGAAGTGGACAGGGCGATGATCTGGGAAATTGATGCCGAAACAGGGGCACATCGGCCCTATGCGACGGGGTTGCGCAACCCGACAGCCCTGACCATTCAGCCGGAAACGGATCAGTTGTGGGCAGCCGTTAACGAGCGAGACGAACTGGGCCCGCATCTGGTGCCCGATTATATTACCGCTGTTCTGGAGAATGGTTTCTACGGCTGGCCCTACAGTTACTGGGGCCAGCATGTCGACGAACGGGTAAGACCACAGGACCCTGAAAAAGTGGCTTCAGCGATCGCACCGGATTATGCGCTGGGATCACATGTGGCTGCGCTGGGGATAGACTTTTCCTCACCCGCTATGGGTAACGAGTTTGCTGAGGGCATGTTCGTCGCTGAGCATGGCAGTTGGAACCGCCCGGATCTGGCGGGCTACAAGGTGGTTTTTGTCGCGTTTAACAATGGTCGACCCGTTGGCGAACCTGTCGACTTTGTTAGCGGCTTTTTGAACAACGATGGCGAAGCGCGAGGACGTCCCGTCGGCGTGACGGTAGATCCTCGCGGTGCGCTGATTATAACGGACGACCTCTCCAATACCGTATGGCGGGTGACGCCCTCGAACTAAATGACGTGTTTACAGACGTGATCGGCTCAGTTTAATATCCGCATTGCGCCATTGGTCTTCAAACTGGCGCTTGACCAGTTGCGCCTCGGCGGTTTTCCCCTGGGTGTCCAGCGCCTGGTAAAGACCAAAGTTGGCCCAGCCATTTTGCTGATTCCACTCCAGGTCTTTACGATAGACGGCTTCAGCTTCCGCGGCACGCCCGGCCTTCAGCAGCGCGGCGCCCAGGTAAAGGCGCATGGACTGAGACCAGTCAGGTGGCTCTGTGTAATTGAGGTTGTCGTGCAATTCCACAGCCTGCTCATAGTGAGCAATAGCAGAATCCAGATTGCCTTCAGCTTCGTCAATCTCACCCATCAGGGCATGCATGGCCAACGTTAAAACATGTTCCGCAGGCGTGGGGCCTACACCGACATTGACATCATCAGCCTGAATTTGCTCGCGGATATTGGCCAGCTCCTGCCGCGCCGGTTCCATGTGGCCTTTGGCGATATGTGCGCTGCCCATAACATAACTGAGCATACCGCTCAGGTAAGGTGTGATGGCTTTATCACGGTTATCCGCATACTCAGCATGGATTTTGTCCCACTGACCAAACACCTTATCCATAATCCAGACGTGTGCCACATTTTTTTGCTGGCGACCATTAGTGACAGCCATCTCACTTACGTCGGGTGCATTTCGTGCAGCCGCCTCGGAAGCACCCGCGTAGTTGCCCTGCAGCATATTGGCATACCGCACAAAATCCAGCGCATGGCCGGAATGCGATCTGTGTGATAAGGGATATGTACCAATCATCGGAAAGTTGGTATCGCCCCACAATTCGGCGAACTGCTGATCGACAACCTGTGAGCGCTCATTACTTCGGACCGCTTTGTCATATTCACCGACCCTAAGGTAAATATGGCCTGGCATGTGCACCATGTGCCCCGAAATCGGAACTGTCGCCTCCAGCTTTTGTGCGGCGGCCATGGCCAGCTCAGGCTCGGATGAGGCTTCCATCAAATGGATGTACAGGTGATTGGCGCCTGGATGATCATGCTCAACCGCCATCGCAGTTTCGAGCGCGGCTTTGGCCTCCACTGTACCGGGCTTGGCTGAACCATCGGCATTCCAGTAGTCCCAGCGCGTGGTGTTCATGTATGATTCGGCGAATACAGAGGCGATATCAGGGTCATCGGGATACTGCGCATGCAGATCACGCATGGCATTCATGTAGGCCATGTCACGCTCACGATCATCCGGAATTGCATCTTTGTTATAGAGCACGAACAGGGCATTGATCATGTCCCGCTCTTTCGCAGTGCCGTTATTGGACAGCTCAAGTGCCTTGCGTATGGCTTCCAGCCCCGCACCCTGCGGGTCGTCTGGCATATTGGCATAGCGACTGTTGGGGTTGGGTCCGGCAGCGTGAGCCAGCCCCCAGTAGGGCATGGGGCTATCGGGATCAAGTCGTGCTGCTTCCTGGTAAGACGCGATAGACTCAGGAAAGTAAAAACTCCAGGCCATTCGTAGACCCTGATCAAAGAATTCCTGGGCAGCCGGATCGTCGATAGACGTCATGCGACTATACGTGCCGCCACCCGACACCAGGACTGCCAGAGGTTCATCCTGTGCCAGCGTTCCTGTAACAGGCAACAGGCTCAGACCTGCAACCAGTAGCGTGACTATTCGGAGCATAACTACATCCTCTTTTGTTGTTATTAAACCAGTATACGCTGACGGGCATGCGCTCAAACAAGCAGTAGCAAGTTGTTGCAGCCCGTTTGTTGATATAGCTCAATCGTTACGTTCACTCATGGTAACAATATATGTGTTCTGAAATCAGCTTGTTGCTATTAGACACACGAATGATTTGGCGCTAATGTGCAACGGAAATGCCCAAAAAAAGAAAATTGAATACTCGGAGTGAATCATGTCCTCATTTCCTTATGCAGCTTTAAAGCGAGTTCTTGCTGCCTCCGTGCTGCTTGCTCTACCTTTAATAGCAAACGCGCAGGCCGGCAATGACAGCCAGGACTGGGTTGATCTGGCTGTTCACAATTTTGGCGCTCCCATCAATACCATGTGGGCTGAAGGCGAACTGTCGTTTGCGGACGACGGGACCATGGTGTTTTGCAGTGCCCGCCAGGACATGGCTGTCGCGCCCGGCGATCCCAAAGACCTGTATATCGCGAACTTTAATCAGGAGACCGGTAGCTGGGATACCCCAGTTAATATGGGCCTCCCCATCAATGCGGCTCCAGCCACCGATGACGATCCATTACGACTTGGTGATGATCGCGAACCGTGGATTACCGCCGACGGCAATACCATTTACTTCAAATCAGACCGCCTGGCCACGACATCGCCACGCAATAATAACGATGTTTTTGTCATCAACAAACAGCGTGACGGCAGCTGGAGCGAGCCGGAACTGGTCGGCTACCCGATCAGCACCAACGAAGGTGATGAGCATTGCCCTGCCATTTTGAATGACGGCGAAACCCTGTGCTTCGCATCGCGTCGGGCAGGCGGCTACGGTGGCTCTGACATATGGTGCGCCAGCCCGGATGGTAATGGCGGTTGGCAGAACCCTGTTAACCAGGGCCCCAATATCAATACAGCAGCGGAAGAATTTCATTTTAGCCAGGACGAAAACGGTACGGTGTACTTCACCTCAGCACGCCCGGGTGGCTATGGTGGTATGGATATCTACAGTGCCGTGCAGCTTGGTGAAAACGAGTGGGGGGAGGCCCGCAATCTGGGGCCGCTGGTGAACACCGCGGCGGCTGATATGTGCCCGGCACTGCCTCCCGGCGGCAAAACCATTACCTGGTTCTCCACGCGTCAGGACAACAGCCTGGGTAATATTGATATTTTCTGGACCAATAAGAGCAATATCAGCGCTGAAAACTGATCGATAGCAGCAACGCTGGTTTCTGACCCTGCGGAGATTTCCGGGACATCTGTCTGCGAGTAAGTAATCGCCTACTACCGCCTAACGCCCTACATTCATTGTTAGTCTGGCAGCGCCGCGTTTGCCAGGAGACAATTAATGTTGCTACTAAAGCAGGATAGCTACACCAAACAACCGGACAGGGGGAGTCAGTCCTTCACCGCAATAGGAATTGAGGGGAGTTTGGTCGCATCACAGTGGTGGCAAAGTCCGGAAAACAACTGATTTAAGAGATTTGGCGAATAAAACGCGGCTCAAAGACAAAGGTGCATGGCTTCGAGCCGCTTCATGTATGCGCTTACATGTTTTATAACTTATTGATATTATTAGTTATATTTTAGATATCGAGATTCTGCACAGCCAGGGCATTCGACTCAATAAATTCACGACGCGGATCGACCTGATCACCCATCAATGTAGTGAACAGCTGGTCCGCACTGATCGCATCTTCAATGGTAACCTGCAGCATACGCCTTGCCTCCGGGTCCATGGTGGTTTCCCAGAGCTGGGCCGGGTTCATTTCGCCCAGCCCTTTGTAACGCTGCAGGTAATGGCCTTTCATGGCATCGTCGGTCAGCCATTGCAGAGCTTCGGTAAATGTCTTGATCTCCTGCTTCTTTTCGCCGCGTTGCACGTAGGCACCCGGTTCTATCAGCCCGTCCAGCATGACGCCAAGTCGAGTCAATGAACGGTATTCCCCCGAGTTAAAGAAATCCTTGGAGAAGCGGTATTCCCGCGTCAGGCCGTGCAGACTATGAACGATTTCCGGCAGGAAGATGTGTCGTTCGGGATCCTCATAAGGACGCATGATGTAGCCCTGCGCCGTCTTTGGATGCAGATCGTGCAGCTCTTTGCTCAATTTTTCCAGCCAGCTGGTGATACCTGCTTCTGTATATTCATCTTCGGTGAGCGGTTGTGTGAAAACAATCGCTTCCATCACTTCGGAAGGGTACAAGCGTTCCAGCCGTTCAATCATACTGTAGGTGGTGTTGTACTGACGGACCATTTCTTCCAGGGCGTCGCCGGAAATAGCCGGTGCATCCGGGTTCACATGTAAACTGGAGCCGTCCAGAGCTATTTGGGTCTGGTACTTGCGCAACTCACTTTCGTCTTTCAGGTACTGTTCGTGTTTGCCTTTGCGGACTTTGTACAGAGGCGGCTGGGCAATGTAGATATATCCCCGTTCGACAAGTTCATGCATTTGTCGGAAGAAGAAAGTCAGCAGCAGGGTGCGGATGTGTGAACCGTCCACATCAGCGTCGGTCATGATAATGATGCGGTGGTAACGCAGCTTATCAGCGGAAAATTCATCCTTCCCGATACCACACCCCAGAGCCTTGATCAGCGTACCGATCTCAGCAGAGCTTAGCATTTTATCAAAACGCGCCTTTTCCACGTTCAGGATTTTGCCTTTTAGTGGCAGAATGGCCTGGTTTTTACGATTACGACCCTGTTTGGCCGATCCACCCGCAGAATCACCCTCCACGATATACAGTTCAGACAGAGCCGGGTCTTTCTCCTGGCAGTCAGCCAGCTTGCCAGGCAGGCCAGCCATGTCCAGAGCACCCTTACGACGGGTCATTTCGCGAGCTTTCCGCGCAGCTTCACGGGCCCGTGCCGCATCAATCATCTTGCTGACAATCTGTTTGGCCTCCTGTGGATTCTCCAGCAGGAAGTCGGTGAAATGGCTGACCATCTCTTGCTCTACAGCGGTTTTTACTTCTGAGGACACTAGTTTGTCCTTGGTCTGCGAGGAAAATTTGGGATCCGGTACCTTCACCGAAAGGACGGCCGTCAGACCTTCACGGGCATCGTCACCGGTGGTCATGACTTCCTTGCCTTTTTTGGCTGCAACTTCTTTGTCGATATAGGTCTTCAGAACCCGGGTCAGGGCGCTGCGGAAGCCTGCCATGTGGGCGCCGCCATCACGTTGCGGAATGTTATTGGTATAGGGGAAGATGTTTTCCTGATAGCTGTCGTTCCACTGCAGCGCAATTTCGACGCCAATACCGTCATCCGGCCTGTCGACCTGGAAGTGAAAAATCTTGTTAATCGGGGTCTTGTTCTTGTTCAGATACTCCACAAAGGCGCGCAATCCACCGTCATATTTATAGGTATCTGTTTTTCCGCTTCGTTCATCCTTGAGCACAATGGCGACACCCGCATTGAGGAAGGCGAGTTCGCGCAGCTTTTTCGCAAGAATGTCGTAGTGAAATTCGATGTTTTTGAAGGTAGCGGTGGAGGGTTTGAAAAAGGTCTCGGTGCCCGTAATGCTGGTATCACCGACAACCGCCAACGGCGCCTGGGGCACACCGTGGACATAAAACTGCTCATGTACTTTGCCGCCTCGGCGGATAGTCAGCTTGAGTTCTTCAGACAAGGCGTTTACCACGGATACACCAACACCGTGCAGACCACCGGACACCTTATAGCTGTTATCGTCAAATTTGCCGCCTGCGTGCAGCACCGTCATGATAACTTCTGCAGCGGATACACCTTCTGTATGCATCTCGGTGGGAATACCACGCCCGTTGTCGGAGACGGTAATCCCTTCACCGGGGTGTACAACAACACGTATCTCGTCACAATGACCAGCAAGAGCCTCATCGATAGAGTTATCAACCAGTTCGAACACCATATGGTGCAGACCAGTGCCATCTTCCGTGTCACCGATATACATACCTGGCCGTTTGCGCACCGCATCAAGGCCTTTTAGTACCTTGATACTGGACGAATCGTAGGTTGATTCATTAGACATGCTGTTCTCCGCTTGTGTTACTAATATGACTGTATTTTACCATGTTCCACGTGGAACTTTCCTGATCTCTCTGCGATTTGCGCTTCGAGATCCAGGTCTTTTTCTTCAACGGCAGTTAGTAGGCATTGCGCTCCAGAGTCTGCCAGAATACTGATCACTCGGTGTCGGTTAGTCCGGTCCAGCTCCGACGCGAGATCATCGATCAAGTAGGTGCATCGGTACTCACCGCGTCCTGCCTGGTTGATGTCCGCCGCGCTGCGTTCAACAAAGCGCCCCATTGCGATCCGCAATGCACAAACTAACATCTTGAGCTGACCCCTGCTTAATACTTCGGTGGCGACAACGCCATTAATCTTGATGATAAAATCAGCTCTGTGAGGCCCATTAAGAGTCATGCCGTATCTGATGTCTCTGGGACGCTGCTCCCTTAGTACATTAGCAAACTCCTGCTCACTATCCCAACCCGCTTTGTATTCGACCAGAACGTCACGACCGGGCAGTAGATCCTCAAGTAGTGCCGAGAGCAGCCCGGTGAAGGACTGTAGAATGAGCTTCCGACTCTCATGTATCGACTGACCGAGCCGCCCAAGCTCGACATCCCAGGCGTCCAGTTGCGCGTGCAATCCTATATCAACGGTTTTAAGCAAGCTGTTGCGGTGCGCGATACCGCGCCGATAGGCCCGCCAATCATCGAGGTAGGAATGTTCCACGTGGAACACTGCCCAATCAAGAAAGCGACGGCGAAGCTTGCCACTACCTTCCAGCAACTGAAAACTTTCCGTGTTCAACACCTGCAGGGGCAGCGCGGCCGCTACTGTCTGCCAATTCCTCTGTTGTTCACCGTCGTACTTCAGTTCGTTCTTACCGCTACGGGACTTCAACAGTCCTATCCGCCCCTGCTTCCCCAGATCCGCAAATACCAGAAAGTCACGTTGCTCACGCATAACCAGCGGGTCAATCTTGTGGGTACGGAATGACCGACCTACGCTCAACACGTGGATCGCTTCCAACAGGCTAGTCTTGCCGCTTCCGTTGACGCCGGAGAAGATATTAAAACCAGGGGAGAGGGCAATATCAACCGCCTCCAGATTACGGAAGCGGTCGATCATCAGCCTTTGGATAACAGCCATGTAATCCCGGGGTCAGGCCTATTAAAGCCGCATAGGCATGACAACGTAGAGCGCATCAGAAGCAGACACAGCTTCCAGCAAGGCACTACTGTTAGAATCAGACAGGGTGAACTTAACCTTGTCACTATCCAGAACATTCAAAACATCAATAAGGTAGGCAACATTAAACCCAATCTCCAGTGCCTCACCCTCATACTCAACACCAACCATGTCCTCAGCTTCTTCCTGCTCAGGGTTATTGGCAATGACCTTTAACTCATTTTGGCCAAGCTGAAGATTGACGCCGCGGTATTTCTCGTTGGAAAGAATTGATGCGCGACTGAAGGCATGGCGGAGCAGGGTGCGTTCGCCAATAACCGTTTTGTTGCCGCCTTTGGGTAAAACGCGTTGATAGTCAGGAAATTTCCCATCGACCAGCTTGGACGTAAAGGTAAAGTCCTTGAGTCGCGCCCGAATATGACCCGCACCAAATACCAGTACCAACTCGTCTTCTGACGGATCGGAAAGTAAGCGCGATAACTCCAGCACACCTTTGCGCGGCACGATTATTTGCTGAACCTCGTCAACACCTGTATTGATACCAGTGGTATGCATGGCCAGTCGGTGTCCATCGGTGGCGACGACTCTGAGCCAGGAACTGCCCAGCTCAAATAACATGCCATTCAGGTAATAACGAACATCCTGCTGGGCCATGGCAAAAGCACAGGAATCGATCAGGTGCTTGAGTTCCTGCCCGCTGATAGCGATCTCGTAGGTGCCCGGCTCATCGACCGTCACAGGAAAATCTGAGGCGGGGAGGGTCGCCAGCGTAAAGCGGCTACGTCCGGCTTTGACCACAAACTTGCCATCCTCCAGCGCAAAATCGAGCACTGCGTCATCTGACAACGACTTGCAGATGTCCATCAGTTTACGGCCCGGAACCGTAATCTCGCCAGGGCGGCTGCCGCTGTTTACCGGCACCCGACCAATCAACTCTACTTCCAGGTCTGTCCCGGTGATTTCCAAAATGTCATCTTTAAGTGTCAACAGCACATTTGCCAGCACTGGTAATGTGTGACGACGCTCTACAACACCCGCCGCCAATTGGAGGGGCTTAATGATTGCGTCCCTGGAAATTGTAAATTGCATATTCCGATCTCAGATAAGCGTTTTTATTTATGATTGGATTGAAGCCCGGCTGATACCAACTAATCAGGTAGTCAGCGCTCGCAACAGGTTATTATAGTCTTCCGCCAGATCCTGCGAGTCGCCCCTCAGTTTCTTGATCTGTTTGCACGCGTGCAACACCGTTGTATGGTCTCGACCACCAAACGCATCACCTATTTCCGGCAAGCTATGGTTGGTCAATTCCTTGGCCAGGCACATGGCAATTTGCCGAGGCCGGGCAACAGAACGGTTGCGACGTTTGGACAGCATGTCGGACATCTTGATCTTATAATATTCTGCGACTGAACGCTGAATATTATCAATGGAAACCAGCTTTTCGTGCAGCGCAAACAAATCACGCAATGCCTCACGCACCAGATCCAGATCAATCTTGCGACCCACAAAATTCGCGTGGATGATGACTTTCTTGAGAGCACCTTCAAGTTCGCGCACATGAGACCGCAAACGCTGTGCAATAAACATGGCCGCATCACCGGGCAACTCTACGTTGCTTTGCGCAGCCTTGTTGATCAGAATGGCGGCTCGGGTTTCCAGTTCAGGCGGCTCCACGGCAACACTCAGGCCCCACCCAAACCGGGACTTCAGCCTTTCTTCCAACCCATTGATTTCCTTGTGGTATTTATCACTTGTCAGGATAATTTGCTGACCACCCTCCAGCAAGGCGTTAAAGGTATGGAAAAACTCTTCCTGGGAGCGCTCCTTACCGGCAAAAAACTGGATATCGTCAATCAGCAAGGCGTCAACGGACCGGTAGTAACGTTTGAACTCATTGATGGCATTGAGCTGAAGCGCCGTCACCATGGTTGCCACAAAGGTCTCGGAATGCAGATAGACAACCTTGGCGTTGGGTTTTCGCGCCAACATGAAGTTGCCAATGGCGTGCATCAAATGCGTTTTACCCAGACCTACACCACCGTAGATGAATAGCGGATTATAGGCACCGCCAGGATTGTCCGCGACCTGCAGCGCGGCTGCCCGCGCCAGCTGGTTCGACTTGCCTTCGATAAAGTTGTCGAAGGTATTTTCACGGTTCAGCGAGCCTTTATGCCGAAGCTTGCCCTCGATAATGAGCTCCATATTGCGCCCGGAGCGTTTGCTCTGACTGCCACCGGTATAGGACTTGCCCGCCAGTGCATCCTTGAGCTCAGTGTCGGAATGCTGCTCGCCGCTTAGCGCATCACCCGCCAGGCGCGCAGCGCCCTGACGTTCTGCAGGCTCCACCAGGCTCAAATGTGCACCCGACGCAGGCATCGAGATGCCAGCAGGCGGCATCTGGATGGCAGGCGTGGTTCGCTCATCATCAAACATGCGCTGATGCTGCTGCACCGGCGCCTGACGTACTGCATGATCGCCAACCGCCGATGCCACTACGGCCGGGCGGGAGGCCTGACGACTGCCAATTTCGAGAAATATGCCCACTTGCTCGCCGTCTGTGTGGCGATGCACCAATTCACTGATACGGGCGTAAAATTTGTCTTTGACCCATTCCTGTACAAAACGGTTGGGTGCTCGCAGAGTAAGGCCGTCTGACGAGGCCTCTGCCTGCAAGGGTCTGATCCAGGTATTAAATTGCTGGGATGGGAGCTCATCCCGGAGGTGATCTACACACCGTTGCCAAGTTGCTAAAAGCACGACTTTCACTGCCCTGTAGTCTGTTATTGTGTGAATAAAGTATTTAACGAGGGCAAATTCTAACCCGCTGACGCACACTTATCCACACAAACAAGCCAGTTTTCACCTGTTCCAGGAATATTTTTTTGTCTTTTAATATCAGATACTTAAAATACGCAAACCAGCAAAACCGGGCCTTTTGGCAAATACGGAATTTTTATAATCACGCATTTTATGCACAGCACATCCTGTGGATAACTTGTTATTAACAGGGTATAAGCAGCGGATAGAATTTCCACACGCCAATATCTTCGCAATACGAGGAATCTATTGCATAAAGTTGGTAAAACATCTAAAATCCGCGCTCTTTAATTTATCCGAACCACCATTTACTGAATCACCCTGGATCGCCATTATGAAAAGAACTTTCCAACCCAGCCTGCTGAAACGCGCCCGAACTCACGGTTTCCGTGCCCGTATGGCAACCAAAGGTGGTCGTCTGGTTATCAAGCGTCGTCGTTCACGAGGCCGCGCCAAGCTGTCTGCCTGATTTACCTGGCCTGATTTACCTGATAAGAGCTGCATGTGACCGACCAGCAAATAACCAGTCATGGTTTTGGTAGAAATCTGCGGCTTCTGACGGCTTCTGACTACAAAGCCGTGTTCGATAAGGCAGAATTCAAGGTATCCTGCGCCCAGTTCCTGATATTGGCCATCAGGCACGACAATATTAATCCAAGACTGGGTCTGGTCATCGCCAAGAAAAATGTTCGTCTGGCGGTGCAACGAAATCGAGTCAAACGGCTGAGTCGCGAATCCTTCCGCCACCATCAGCATTTGCTCACCGGGCTGGACATCGTTATTCTTGCCCGTAAAGGGCTGACCAATATGGACAACACTGCCATTGTTCAGCTTCTGGAAAAACTGTGGCAGGATCTTGTCCGACGCCGCGACCGCCTGGTCGCCTCTCAGGCCACAAACCAGAGCATTAAATAGCTGCGAGATAACGGGTGACTTAACATGCTGGCTAAGTTCGCTATCAAGCTGATTACTGTCTACCAGTACACCCTCAGTCTTTTCATTGGCAATCAGTGCCGTTTTTATCCCTCCTGCTCGCATTACACTCAGGACGCCATCGCCTGTCACGGCGTGGTGAAAGGATGTTATCTTGGCACTCGCCGTATACTGCGCTGTCATCCCTGGCATGAGGGCGGTTTTGATCCTGTCCCCGGCAGTCACACTCACTCTGACGGTGAAACGTCTTCAACCAATAAGTAGCCTTTACCCATGGACTATATTCGATACGCGCTTCTGGCCGGTCTGGCCATTGTCAGTTACATGCTTCTGCTGTCCTGGCAGGAAGACTACCCGGCGTCTGCGCCCACGCCTGAGGTAGTGCAAAGCCAACAAAGCAGTGGTGACGTGCCCGCTGTCAACAATGCCACGCCAACCGCTGACACGCCCTCGGATATTCCCTCCGACATTCCGGCTGTGGCAAGTGCCTCCGCAACTGGCAACAACACACAGAACAGCGATACGCTGATCACCGTCAGCACCGACGTGCTCAACGTCACCATTGATCGACGCGGTGGCGATATTGTTTATGTATCACTGCCAGAGCATTCCACACAGATCGATACGCCGGATGAGCCTTTTGTGCTGCTGGAAAACACCACGCTGAGGACCTACGTTGCCCAGAGCGGCCTGATTGGACAAAACGGCATCGACGGCGCCCAACGTGCCCTGTATACCGCCAGTGACGACAGTTATGCACTGGCACCTGGTCAGGATGTCCTCAACGTGGACCTGCGATACACCGACGACAACGGCGTGGAGATCACCAAACGCTTCAGTTTCGAGCGCGACAATTATCTGGTCGACATTGTCTACGACGTCACCAACCCCACAGACATGCCCTGGCAGGCCAACATGTTTGGCCAGATAAAACGCAGCAACTACGAAGATCCCACTCAGGGCAGCGGCTTTGGCATGGCCAGTTTCCTGGGCTTTGCGGCCACCTCCAACGATGACAATTACGTCAAAATTCCGTTTGACGAAGTTGAGGAACGAGCCTCGCACGAACTGGAAGGCGGCTGGGTCGCGCTGGGTCAGCATTATTTCATTTCCGCCTTCATACCACCGCAACAGGCACGCAACAGTTTTTCGTTCCGGCGCAACAGCCAGAATGAATACATAGGCGGCTTTACCAGTTCAGAATTTGTGGTCGCACCCAACAGCACCAATGTTCAGCAAATGTCGTTTTATGCAGGTCCCAAGGACCAGTACCGGCTGGGCGAAATCGCCCCGTGGCTGGACCGAACCATCGACTATGGCTGGTTGTGGTTTGTTGCGTCACCCATTTACTGGTTGCTGACGCAGATCAACAGCATCATTGGCAACTACGGTTGGTCGATTCTGATCCTGACCGTTATTGTTAAAGGTATTTTCTTCAAGCTGTCAGCCACCAGTTACCGATCCATGGCCAATATGCGGCGTGTCATGCCCAAAATGAACCAGCTTAAAGAGCGTTATGGCGACGACAAAATGAAGCTCCAGAAGGCCACCATGGAGCTGTACAAAAAAGAGAAGATCAACCCCTTTGGCGGCTGTTTGCCGATGCTGGTGCAGATGCCGGTATTCATCGCCCTGTATTGGGTGTTGCTGGAAGGCGTCGAGCTGCGTCATGCACCGTGGATCCTGTGGATCAATGACCTGTCAGTGATGGATCCGTATTTTGTACTGCCGCTGCTGATGGGCGCCTCCATGTACGTACAGTTCATGCTCAATCCGACGCCACAGGATCCAACCCAGGCCAAGATCATGAAATTCATGCCCATCGTGATGACCGTGTTTTTCCTCTGGTTCCCGGCCGGTCTGGTGCTGTACTGGCTGGCCAACAGCGTACTGGGCATCGCCCAGCAGTGGTACATCACGCGCAATATCGAGGCTGAATATGCAGCAAAAGAGGCTGCCAAAAGCTAAGCAATCCATTCGGGCAGACGTTTGATGTCAAGCGCATCAGATACGGACACAATCTGTGCAGTCGCCACACCGCCCGGTCGCAGTGGTGTGGGGATTGTGCGGATATCCGGGCCCGGTTGTGTCGATATTGCCAACGCCATCCTGCACTTTGCCCCGACTCCGCGCTACGCCCACTATTGCCCGTTTCATGATAACAATGACGATGTCATTGATCAGGGCATTGCTCTGTTCTTCCCGGGCCCCAACTCGTTCACTGGCGAGGACGTACTGGAACTGCAGGGCCATGGTGGTTATTTCATCATGGACGCGCTGCTAAACATCACCCTGGCGGCCGGCGCCCGACTGGCCCGTCCCGGAGAATTCACCGAGCGCGCCTTTCTAAATGACAAGCTGGATCTGGCCCAGGCTGAGGCCATCGCCGACCTGATTGACAGCAGCTCCGCAGAAGCCGCCAAAAGTGCCATGCGTACGCTGCAGGGCGAGTTCTCCAGATTGATCGATGACCTGGCTGAATCGACAACCCTGCTGCGTGTCTACCTTGAAGCAGCCATCGACTTTACCGATGAAGAAATCGACTTTCTCAGCGAAGGTCGCATTGCCGAAAAACTGGACGCGATTATCGCAACACTGGACCGGGTCCTCGAACAGGCGCGCCAGGGCGCCCTGATACGCGAAGGCATGGCGGTGGTGATTGCCGGTAAACCCAATGCCGGCAAATCCAGCCTGCTGAACGCCCTGGCAGGCAAGGAATCCGCCATCGTCACTGACATTGCCGGCACCACCCGCGATGTGCTCAGTGAACAGATCACCATTGATGGCATGCCCCTGCATATCACCGACACGGCAGGGCTGCGGGACAGTGATGACATTGTCGAACAGGAAGGCATAAGAAGGGCAGTCAGGGCGGTGCAGCAGGCTGACCGCATCCTGCTGGTGGTCGATGCTGCCCGGGAGACCGTTGATGCCAGCAACATCAGGAACTACCTGCAAAGCCCCGGGTTCGAAGCGCTGACAGCTGCGCTGGACACGGGCAGGTTAACCATTATCCGCAACAAGATCGATCTGCAGGCCGGCTCACCGACCCTAATTGCCGCCGAAAATGCTAGCGGTGCCAGTGTGATTGAGCTTTCCGCCAAGCAGAACGCAGGCATCGATTTATTGCGTCAACATCTGAAAGACTGCATGGGCTTTCAGGCTACCGCTGAGGGCGGTTTTATCGCCCGGCGGCGGCACCTGGAAGCTTTGCGCAAGACCCGCGAGTGTCTGGAACAGGCACGTTTTCAACTTTCCCATCATGCTGCTGCCGAACTGGTGGCCGAAGATCTGCGTCACGCCCACCGTTACCTGGGAGAAATTACCGGCGCCGTCACCACCGATGACCTGCTTGGGCGTATTTTTTCCAGTTTTTGCATCGGAAAATAACTTTTTTTACCTGTTCCCAAGGTGCTCAGAAACTGTGCATAAAACAGCTTTTTCTGTGTATAAGTTTTTATCAAAAAACAGCCGATTTTGGCCTTGTGGATAACAACGGCTTTTCTGCACAGCTTGATAAAAGCTTCACTGCAGTTTCACCAGTGCTTGTTAACCTTTCTATACAGTCAGTATCCATTTGTTTATATTAGTAAAAAAGCAGTTGTCTACAGAAAACCGGTTTACCATTAGTATTAACAGTATTAAGTCTTTATGTTTTATCTATAACTATATTGATTAAATTTAATTACTCTTGTGAATAAGATCTGCTTGTGGATTATTTTCAATCACAAGCCTTTAAATTTGCGATACAAGGCTTATACTTAGCACCCTTTTCGAAATTGACTGTTCAAGCTATGGATTTTTCCAAACGATATGACGTGATCGTGGTCGGTGGTGGCCACGCCGGAACCGAGGCCGCCCTGGCCGCGGCCCGTTCGGGCGTGAAAACCTTGCTGCTGACGCACAATATCGAAACCCTGGGCCAGATGTCCTGCAACCCCGCTATCGGCGGGATAGGAAAGAGCCACCTGGTGCGTGAGATTGATGCGCTTGGCGGCGCGATGGCCAAAGCTACGGACCTGGCCGGTATTCAGTTTCGTGTGCTGAACAGCAGCAAAGGCCCGGCTGTGCGAGCCACCCGAGCGCAGGCTGACCGCGCACTGTACCGCGCCGCGATTCGCAATATTCTTGAAAGTCAGGAAAACCTTGATATTTTTCAACAGGCTGCAGACGATCTGATTCTTGCTGGCGAACGCGTTGATGGAGTTGTCACACAAATGGGCGTACGCTTTTTTGCGCCCACCGTCGTGCTAACCACCGGCACCTTCCTCGGCGGCAAGATCCACATAGGTCTGCAAAACAGCTCTGGCGGCCGCGCCGGTGATCCGCCATCCATCAAACTGGCAGACCGCCTGCGTGAACTGCCGTTTAACGTTGGACGCCTGAAAACCGGGACCCCGCCGCGCATTGATGCCCGCTCAGTGGATTTTTCAGTGATGCAGGCGCAGCCAGGCGATACACCACTGCCGGTGATGTCGTTCATGGGCAAGGCAGAAGATCATCCGGAGCAGATAAATTGTTATATAACAGCGACTAACGAGCGCTGTCACGAAATCATCCGTAGTGGACTGGACCGCTCGCCGATGTATTCAGGGGTAATCGAGGGGATAGGCCCGCGATACTGTCCTTCCATCGAAGACAAGGTCATGCGCTTTGCCGACAAAACCTCGCATCAGATTTTTGTTGAACCCGAGGGCCTGAATACCAACGAACTGTATCCGAATGGCATCTCCACCAGCCTGCCGTTTGATGTACAGATCGAGTTGGTGCGTCAGATCAGAGGGTTTGAAAACGCCCATATCACGCGACCTGGTTATGCCATCGAGTATGATTTCTTTGACCCCAGGGATCTGCATCACTCGCTGGAAACCCGCTTTATCAAAGGCCTGTATTTTGCCGGTCAGATCAACGGCACCACGGGGTATGAGGAAGCCGGAGCACAGGGTTTGCTGTCCGGTATCAACGCTGCCCGCGCCTCCCGTGAACTGGAAAGCTGGTGCCCGCGCCGTGATCAGGCCTATATCGGCGTGCTGGTAGACGACCTGATCAGCATGGGCACCACCGAGCCCTATCGCATGTTCACCAGCCGCGCCGAGTACCGGTTGTTGTTGCGTGAAGACAATGCCGACCTGCGTCTGACCGGTATCGGTCGGGACATGGGCCTGATTGACGATAAGCGCTGGCAGGCGTTTTGCCAGAAACAGGACAGCGTTGGCGAGGAGCTCAAGCGACTGAAATCGGTCTGGGTGCAGCCCGGCACCGACAAGGAAGCAGCCATCAGTGATTTGCTGGAAAAACCACTGGGCCGTGAATACAGCCTGGCAGATTTGCTCGCGCGTCCGGAACTGAGTTACCAGACCATGCGTGAGGCCCTGAAAGAGACCTCCATCAAATTGCCGGAACTGGATTCGCAGGTCACTCAACAGGTTGAGATTCAGCTTAAATATCAAGGTTATATCAACCGTCAGGAAGAGGATATCCAGAAGCTGAAGCGTCAGGAGAATACCGCCCTGCCAGCTGACTTCGATTATCAGCACATGGAAGGCCTGTCCAACGAGCTGAAGCAGAAGCTGCAGGCCGCCAGACCCGACACCATTGCCCGTGCTGCCCGAATTCCCGGCATGACCCCGGCGGCCGTGTCCCTGTTGTTAATCTATCTGAAAAAATACCAGGCCGTCAGAGCCCGACAAACGGCCTGATATGAATCCGGTGCAAGCAGACCTGAACAAACGACTGCGACAGGGACTGGTCGAGATGGGGCTTGAACTGAGCGAGGCTCAGCAGACCGCCATGATCGATTACGTCCATCTGCTCGACAAGTGGAATCAGGCCTTTAATCTGTCAGCGGTGCGTGACCCGCGTGAAATGGTATCGCGGCACCTGCTCGACAGTCTGAGCCTGCTGCCGCGCATCCAGCAGCTGGGTGCCGGCCGGGCGCATTTGCACATACTGGACGTGGGAACCGGACCTGGATTGCCTGGCATCCCCCTGGCACTTAGTCTGCCAGAAGCCAATTTTGGGCTGTTGGACAGCAATGGCAAAAAAACCCGCTTCCTGTTTCAGGCGTTGTTGGCGCTGGGCATCAAAAATGTCAAAGTTGAAAACACGCGCATCGAAAGCTACCAAAGTCCGGGCCAACTTGATATTGTCGTTAGCCGGGCGTTTTCCTCGCTGGCAGACTTTGCCCTGGGCTGCGAACATTTGTGTGGTCCGGACACCCGATTGCTGGCAATGAAAGGCCTGTACCCGACCGAAGAAATTCGCTGTCTGCCCGCACACTGGCAGCAGGTGGATGCCCGGGCCATTGATATTCCGCAGTGCGATGCGCAGCGCCATATCATTGAATTACAATTGGTCAGACATTGATAACCGACCCGACAATTGACCCAACAACAACAGCAGACCGCACAAGCAGACAGGAACCGCCGGTGACAAAAATACTCGCGATCGCCAACCAGAAAGGCGGTGTAGGCAAAACCACCACATCAGTCAATCTGTCCGCTTCGCTGCAGGCGACCAAACGCCGGGTGTTGCTGGTTGATCTGGATCCCCAGGGCAATGCAACGATGGGCAGCGGCATTGAAAAGGCAGACCTGGAATATTCTGTTTATGACGTGTTGATGGGCGAGGCCGATTTTGACCAGGCCTGCGTCAAGGCGCCGGAAGCCGGATTTGACATGTTACCGGCTAACGGTGATCTGGTAGCAGCAGAAATAGAACTGTTGGAGCTGGACAGACGCGAAAGCCGGTTGAAGGAGTTGCTGGCCAAAGTCTGTGACCGCTACGACTTTATTGTTATCGACTGTCCGCCGTCGCTGAACATGCTGACCCTGAACGCATTGGTCGCCGCACACGGCGTCATCATTCCCATGCAGTGCGAGTATTACGCACTGGAAGGCCTGTCCGCGCTGGTGGATACCATCTCTGCAGTCAGTGAAGCACATAACCCGGAACTCAGGATCGAAGGCATCCTGCGCACCATGTATGACCCGCGTAACAAGCTGACCACAGAGGTATCCGGACAGCTGTACCACCATTTTGGCGACCGGGTTTATCGCACCGTGGTGCCACGCAACGTCAGGTTGGCCGAAGCGCCCAGTTACGGCCTGCCTGTACTGCAGTACGATCGGCAGTCCCGCGGCGCCATCGCCTATCTGGCGCTGGCCGGCGAAATGCTGCGTCGTCAGGAGCAGGTTGCGGTCTGAACACAAAGTGTTTTGGACGAGACGCTGTCTGAGCAAGACGTTTTTTGAGACAACCATCAAGGATCATAAAGGTTTAAGCATGTCAGGAAAGAAAAAACTGGGACGGGGACTTGATAAACTGCTGGGTAGCGCCGCCGCTTCACATCGAGCAGCACAAGCCGCCGAGCAGGTTGCCGTGCAGCCTGATTCCGGCTCAGGCCAGAATCCGCCGAGTGTCGACAGGGACAACGAACTGCGTCATCTGCCAGTTGAACTGATTCAGCGGGGCAAATACCAGCCGCGCACCGATATGCATCAGGAAGCTTTGCAGGAACTGGCTGAATCGATCAAGGCCCAGGGTGTCATGCAGCCCATCGTGGTTCGTCCGGTGCCCGGCGACCGCTACGAAATTATTGCCGGTGAGCGCCGCTGGCGAGCCACTCAGCTCGCCGGCCTCGACACCATTCCGGCCGTCATCCGGCTGGTCGGTGACGAATCTGCCATTGCCATGTCGCTGATCGAAAACATTCAGCGCGAAAACCTCAATCCGATTGAAGAAGCCATGGCGCTTAAGCGCCTTCAGGAAGAATTCGAACTGACCCAGCAGGAAGTTGCCGAGGCGGTTGGCAAGTCTCGCACCACGGTCACCAATCTGTTGCGCCTGATGTCACTGAGTCATGATGTGCGCCTGATGCTCGAGCGGGGTGATCTGGAAATGGGTCATGCCCGCGCTCTGCTGGGGCTACCGGCGGAGCAGCAGTCCGAAGCCGCCAAGGCGGTCAGCGGCAAAGGTCTGTCAGTACGACAGGCTGAATCCATGGTGCGCAGGTTACTGGCTGACGACACGCCCAAAAAAGCCGAGGTTGAACGCAAGGATCCTGATATCGCCAGTCTGGAGGACTCGCTGTCCGAGCGTATCGGTGCGCGGGTGCAGATTCAGCACAGCAGCAAGGGCGCAGGCAAGCTCACACTGCGCTACAACAGCCTGGATGAACTGGATGGCATTCTTGCCCATATCAAGTGATCCGATTTACACAGGAGAGTGTAATACCGTGTTGATTGGCCGGGCTAAAATCCCTATAATGCGCACCTCTGAAAGGGGAATGGAAGCCAAAAACAAGAGAGCTTTTGACGACCAACGCCATACATGTCAACGATAAAAGCTCCTCCCATATATAAAGTTGCAGTTATTCAAGCGGTTACGTTGTTACTGCTGGTGCTGGCGACAGCGGCATCAGGCAGTTGGCTGAGTGCATATTCTTTACTGATCGGTGGTCTGATCTGTCTGATACCGGGCACACTTTTCGCGAGAAAAGCGTTCAAGTACCGGGGCGCAAGGTCGGCCGGACTGATTGTGAAGGAGCTTTATAAGGGTGAAGCGATAAAACTGGCCTTGATGGGTGCAGGTTTCGCACTGAGTTTTATTTATATAGATCCACTGAACGTGGTGGCTTTGTTTTCAGGATTTGTTCTGGTGCACATAACAGGCGTGCTTATGTTTGTCCGCGTAAGCAGATCTGTCCGGAACAACCCGTAAAATCGGCAAACTGACAAGAAATAACTCTACTCATGGCAGATGCAAATTCAACAGGCTTTACCATGCCTGAATACGAAAGCGGCACTGAATACATTGCCCACCACCTTGGTTTCCTGAGATTCGGCCGAACAGCTGATGGCAGCTGGGGTTTCGCTCACTCTGTTGAGGAAGCCGACGCGATGGGCTTCTGGGCCATCAATGTCGACTCCATGCTCATGTCCGTGTTACTGGGTGTGATCTTCATGGGCCTGTTCTATTTCGTCAGCCGCCGTGCCACCTCGGGCATACCCGGTGGCCTGCAAAATGCCGTTGAGGCTATTGTGGAAATGGTTCAGACCACGGTCAAAAGTACATTCTTTGCCCGCAATGACCTGATCGGTCCGCTGGCACTGACCATTTTCTGCTGGATTTTCATGATGAACCTGATGGATCTGGTGCCCGTTGACTGGATTCCACTGTTTGCCCAGGTCGTTGCACAGGACAGCCATCTTTATTTCAAAGCGGTGCCAACAACAGACCTGAATATTACTGCCGGTTTTGCTATCAGCGTCTTCATCCTGGTCATTTTTTACAGCATCAAGGTCAAAGGCGTGGGCGGCTTCCTCGGCGAATTTGCTTTCCATCCGTTTGGCAAATGGGCGCTGCCGCTCAACCTCGTGATGGAAATCCCCAGTTTTCTCGCCAAGCCGGTATCCCTGGCACTGCGACTGTACGGCAACATGTTTGCTGGCGAAATGATCTTCATGGTGATTGCGATGGTTGGCTTGTACCAGCTGCCACTGCATTTTGCATGGGCGGTGTTCCACATCCTCATCATCACCTTGCAGGCGTATCTGTTCATGATGCTGACAATCGTCTATCTGAACCAGGCACACACGAAGCCCGAGGCTCACTAAACCCTTAACCTTTTTTTGTTAGACCTTTTGTTAAATCTTGGAGAAAAAAATGGAAACTATTCAGGCATTTTCTGTAATCGCTATCGCCCTCATCTTTGGTCTGAGTGGCGCTGGTACAGCGGTTGCATTCGGTAATCTGGGTGGCAAGCTGATTGAAAGCTCAGCACGTCAGCCGGAACTGGCGCCAAAACTGCAGGTTCAGTTCTT
This sequence comes from uncultured Gammaproteobacteria bacterium, assembly GCA_913058135.1. Classification (GTDB taxonomy): domain Bacteria; phylum Pseudomonadota; class Gammaproteobacteria; order Pseudomonadales; family Pseudohongiellaceae; genus Pseudohongiella. The sequence continues at coordinate 17,031 of CAJXPR010000005.1, read as the reverse complement.
CCTGGTTGCCGGTTTCGTCGACGTAATCTCGATCATCGGCGTGGGTGTGTCTTTCCTGGTGATCTTCGCGAATCCTTTCCTCGGTTAATCGACCGCTTGAATCGAATTCAAGCCAGGCGAATAACTAACGCAGAGGTGACACCATGAATCTTAATGCAACCATAATCGGCCAATCGATAGCCTTTGCTGTCTTTGTCTGGTTCTGCCTGAAGTATGTCTGGCCGCCGATTACGGCAGCCATGGCAGAACGTCAGAAAAAGATTGCCGATGGTCTGGAAGCGGCTGACCGTGCGCAGCGCGACCTGAACCTGGCGCAGAACAAGGCAGCAGACGAGCTTCGCGAAGCCAAGGTCAAGAGCGCTGAAATCATCGATATGGCAAACAAACGTGCCAATCAGATCGTTGACGAAGCCAAGGACAAGGCGCGCGATGAAGGTCAGCGTTTGATTGCTGGCGCTCAGGCCGAAATAGAAATGGAAGTTCAGCGCGCGCGTGAAGTACTGCGAGCGCAGGTCGCGGCCATCGCGATTTCCGGTGCCGAGAAAATTCTCGAAGCATCCGTGGATCAGGCTGCCAACGAAGAGCTGGTTAAAAAACTCGCTTCTGAGTTATAGGCGAACATACGATGGCAGAGTCAATTACATTAGCCCGCCCTTACGCCAACGCCACTTTTGAAGTCGCTGTTGCCGACAAAGCGCTGGCGGAATGGTCAGGGATGCTGAATACACTCGCAGCGGTGGCAGCAGACGACAAAGTCAGCACCCTGTTGAAGAACCCGGCGTTGACTGCCGAAAAGCAGTCCGATGCCTTGCTGGCAATCTGTGGCGATGAAATATCCGCCAAGGGCAAGAACATGATCAGGCTGCTGGCAGACAATCGCCGGTTGCCCCTGCTGCCCGCCATTGCCGAAATCTTTGAGGTTCTGAAAGCTGCGAAGGAAAAGAGCATCGACGTCGAGCTCGCCACCGCGTTTACCCTGAGTGACGCGGTAGTTGAGCAACTGACCCAGGCACTCCAGAAACGTTTGGACCGACAGGTCAAGCTGCATACCAGCGTTGACCAGAGTCTGATCGGAGGCGCCATCATTCGCGCAGGTGATACCGTCATCGACAGTTCTGTTCGCGGAAAACTGAACAAATTAGCCGAATCATTGAGTTCCTAGAACACCTGGGAATGAGGGAATAAGCATGCAACAACTGAACCCGTCAGAAATCAGTGAAATTATCAAACAGAGAATCGATAATCTCGACATTTCTGTGCAGGCCAAAAACGAAGGTACCATCGTCAGTGTTTCTGACGGTATTGTTCGTATTCACGGTCTGGCAGATGTCATGTACGGTGAGATGATCGAATTTGATGGTGGCCTTTTTGGTATGGCACTTAACCTGGAGCGTGACTCCGTGGGGGCCGTGGTACTGGGCGACTATCAGACACTGGCAGAAGGCCAGTCCTGTCGTTGTACCGGCCGCATTCTTGAAGTGCCGGTTGGTCCGGAAATGGAAGGTCGGGTTGTTGATGCACTGGGTAACCCCATTGACGGCAAAGGCGCGATCAATGCCAAGCTGACTGCACCGGTCGAGAAAGTTGCTCCCGGTGTAATCGCCCGTAAATCAGTTGATCAGCCAGTGCAGACCGGTCTGAAAGCGATCGATGCCATGGTGCCGATCGGTCGGGGCCAGCGCGAGCTGATCATCGGCGACCGTCAGGTCGGTAAAACGGCCGTTGCTGTTGATGCCATTATCAACCAGAAAGGCAAAGGCGTTAAGTGTGTCTACGTCGCCATCGGTCAAAAGCAGTCGTCCATCGCACAGGTGGTGAGCAAGCTGGAACAGCACGGTGCCATGGAATACACCATTGTGGTTGCTGCCAGTGCCTCCGACCCCGCCTCCATGCAATACCTGGCACCTTATTCGGGCTGCTCCATGGGTGAGTACTACCGTGACCGCGGTGAAGATGCCCTGATTATTTATGATGACCTGACCAAACAGGCCTGGGCCTATCGTCAGATCTCCCTGCTGCTGCGTCGTCCGCCGGGTCGTGAAGCCTATCCTGGTGACGTATTCTATTTGCACTCACGTCTTCTGGAGCGCGCATCACGCGTTAACGCTGATTACGTTGAGCAAATGACCAACGGCGAAGTAAAAGGCAAGACCGGTTCACTGACCGCACTGCCAATTATTGAGACCCAGGCGGGTGACGTGTCTGCCTTCGTACCGACCAACGTAATTTCCATCACCGACGGCCAGATCTTCCTGGAAACCGACCTGTTCAACGCCGGTATCCGTCCTGCGATCAACGCCGGTCTGTCAGTGTCGCGTGTCGGTGGTGCAGCACAAACGAAGATCATCAAGAAGCTCGGCGGTGGTATTCGTATTGCTCTGGCGCAGTATCGCGAACTGGCGGCATTCGCCCAGTTTGCATCGGACCTGGATGATGCTACTCGTGCCCAGCTGGAGCACGGTCAGCGCGTCACCGAGTTGATGAAACAGGGTCAGTACTCCCCGATGTCAGTTGCCGAAATGGGCCTGGTATTGTTCGCTGCCAACGAAGGCTTCCTGAAGGATGTTGACCTGAACAAGATCGTGGCGTTTGAAAAATCGCTGGTGTCTTACGCCAACAGCCAGCACAGCGAGTTGTTGAACAGTGTGAACAGCAAGCCTGACTACAACGACGAAATTGCAGCGCAGTTCAAGTCGTTGATCGAGCAGTTCAAAGCAACTCAAACCTGGTAATCCTTGGCCCTGTCATACAGGGCCTGGCAATTTCGGTAGGCGGTGAATTATGGCTGGTGGAAAAGAGATTCGAGGCAAGATCTCCAGCATCAATAATACGCGGAAAATAACCAGCGCCATGGAAATGGTGGCTGCGTCCAAGATGCGTAAAGCACAGGATCGCATGGCAATTGGCAAACCTTATGCAACACATATGCGTAAGGTGATTGGCCATGTAGCCAACGCGCACCCGGAGTATCGTCACGTATATTTCACCACGCGTGAAGTTAAACGTGCCGCGTTTATTGTAATATCTTCAGATCGTGGCCTCTGTGGCGGTCTAAACATCAACGCGTTCAAGGCAGCCGTCAAGGCGATCTCCGTTTTGCGCAAGCAGAATGTGGATGTCGAGTTTGCAGCGGTAGGCGCCAAGGCTACCTCGTTCTTCAATAATTACGGCGGTAAAGTGGTTGCATCAGTACGTGGCCTGGGTGACAAGCCCGAGCTGGCAGATGTGATCGGTGCCGTGAAGGTTATGTTGGACAAGTTCGACAACGGTGAAATCGATCAGCTATTCCTGGTCAGCAATACCTTTGTCAACACCATGACGCAGACGCCGGTGGTGTCACAGCTGCTACCGTTGGAACCATCGGACGACAAAGAGCTCAAGCATCATTGGGACTATATCTACGAGCCCCAGGCAGAAGCGCTGCTCGATGGCCTGCTGGCCCGATATATTGAAACGCAGGTCTATCAGGCAGTCGTTGAAAACATTGCCTGTGAACAGGCGGCCCGAATGATTGCAATGAAGAACGCAACTGAGAATGCAGGCGACTTGATTGAAGAGCTTGGCCTTGTTTATAACAAGGCGCGTCAGGCTTCCATTACACAGGAATTGTCAGAGATCGTCAGCGGCGCGGCCGCAGTCTGATCGCCCGCGACAACCAGTTATTTAACCAGTTTAGAAGATCAGGAATACTTAAGAGGAACCGGACATGAGTAGCGGTCGTATCGTACAAATTATCGGTGCAGTTATCGACGTACAATTCCCGCGGGAAGATGTACCTCGTATCTATGATGCACTGTCCGTCGAAGGCGGCGAAATCACACTCGAAGTGCAGCAGCAGTTGGGCGACGGCATCGTACGTACCATCGCAATGGGCAGTACCGAAGGTCTGCGCCGTGGTCTGGAAGTGTCCAACACCAATGCTCCTGTTTCTGTCCCGGTTGGCATAGAAACCCTGGGTCGAATCATGGACGTATTGGGCCGCCCGATCGATGAGCGCGGCGATATCGGTGAGAAGGAGCGTATGCCCATTCACCGTAAGGCGCCTGCCTACGAAGAGCTGTCAGCCTCCAATGAACTGCTGGAAACAGGCATCAAGGTTATCGACCTGATCTGCCCGTTCGCCAAAGGCGGTAAAGTGGGTCTGTTCGGGGGTGCCGGTGTTGGTAAAACCGTTAACATGATGGAGCTGATCAACAACATCGCCAAAGCACACAGCGGTCTGTCAGTATTTGCCGGTGTAGGTGAGCGTACCCGTGAAGGTAACGACTTCTACCACGAGATGCAGGAATCCAAGGTTATCGACATGGATAACCTGACCAACTCCAAAGTGGCGATGGTATACGGCCAGATGAACGAGCCGCCCGGTAACCGTCTGCGTGTGGCACTGACCGGCCTGACCATGGCCGAGAAATTCCGTGACGAAGGCCGTGATGTACTGTTCTTCGTCGACAACATCTATCGCTATACACTGGCGGGTACCGAAGTATCGGCACTGCTGGGTCGTATGCCATCAGCGGTAGGTTATCAGCCGACACTGGCGGAAGAGATGGGTGTTCTGCAGGAACGTATCACCTCTACCAAGACCGGTTCAATCACGTCCATCCAGGCGGTATACGTACCGGCGGACGACCTGACTGACCCGTCACCGGCAACCACCTTTGCTCACCTGGACGCCACCGTTGTACTGTCGCGTTCCATCGCCGAGCTGGGTATCTACCCGGCAATCGACCCACTGGATTCGACTTCCCGTCAGCTGGATCCGCTGGTGATCGGCCAGGAACACTACGAAGTGGCCCGAGGCGTGCAGACAGTACTGCAGCGCTACAAGGAACTGAAGGACATCATCGCGATTCTGGGTATGGACGAACTGTCAGAAGACGACAAGCAGACTGTAGCCCGCGCACGTAAAATCCAGCGCTTCCTGTCGCAGCCGTTCTTTGTGGCGGAAATCTTTACCAACACCCCTGGCAAGTACGTGTCTTTGAAAGACACCATTGCTGGTTTTAAAGGCATCCTGGAAGGTGACTACGATCACATTCCGGAGCAGGCCTTTAACATGGTGGGCACCATTGAAGAAGCTGTAGAAAAGGCAGCCAAACTCAAAGGCTGATAATGTTGCCAGCAGGCAGACCCGATAGGATCTGCCTGCCAAAGACATAACTGGTCTGACAGAATTGCAAAGAGAACAAGCTTATGGCGATGACAATGCATTGTGACATCGTAAGTGCAGAAAAACAGATCTTCTCCGGCCTCGTCGAGATGGTCGTGGCTACCGGTACGCTGGGTGATCTGGGTGTAGCACCCGGCCATGCGCCGTTGCTGACCGAGCTGATTCCGGGACCGGTACGCTGCGTCTTGCGTGACGGTGCGGAAGAAATCTACTATGTTTCCGGTGGTTACCTGGAAGTTCAAAGTGGCATCGTGACTGTGCTGGCTGATACCGCTATTCGCGCCGGCGATGTCGATGAGGCCGCTGCGCAAAAGGCCATTGAAGATGTACAGTCCGCCATTGCGAACAAGGACGCGGAATTTGAATATTCGCGCGCGGCCACCCAGCTGGCTGAAGCAGTGGCTCAGCTTCGCGCGCTCAAGCAGTTGCGCAAGTAATAACTGCCAGGCAGGCTTCGCATTGCTTTGAAAATGCGGGAAAAAAAGGGTAGCCTAATCGCTACCCTTTTTTTATGGAACTAAAACAGGATAAAGCATGAACACAGACGTTATTGTGTTGGCAGCAGGCAAAGGTACAAGGATGTACTCCGACCTTCCCAAAGTCCTGCACCCGCTTGGCGGAAAACCCATGTTGAGCCATGTACTCGATGCAGCACTGGCCATTGATGCAGACACCATTCATCTCGTTACCGGTTATCAATCGGACCAGGTACGGTCCTATTTTGATCAGCATCCGGTCGCTACGCCGCTCAACTGGGTCGAACAAACCGAACAACTGGGCACCGGCCACGCCGTAATGCAGGCCGCACCTATGGTCGACGACAGCAAAACGGTACTGGTGCTTTATGGTGACGTACCACTGATTTCCCCGGCAAGCCTGCGACAATTACGTGAAAAAGCGCAGACCACCGGTATTGCCGTGCTGACCCTGATCACCGAGGATCCCACGGGACTGGGGCGGATCATTCGTGACGACCACGACCGGATCGTTGCCATTGTTGAAGAAAAGGACGCTACACCCGAACAGAAACAGATTACCGAAATTAATACCGGCATCATGGCCTTTAACGCAGGGCGTCTGAAAACCTGGCTGTCGTCTCTGAACACTGCGAATGCCCAGGGCGAGTATTACCTCACCGATACCGTCGCTATTGCCTGCCGCAGCGGATGCACCGTTGGCAGTCTGCAGACCTTCGACGAAAATGAAGTTCAGGGCGTAAACAATCGTTTGCAGCTCGCCGACCTTGAACGCAGCTATCAGTTGCAGCAGGCCAGGCAATTGGCCCTGCAGGGGGTCACGGTGGCTGATCCGGCAAGGCTGGATGTCCGTGGTCCGTTAACCGTAGGCCGTGATGTCAGCCTGGACGTCAACGTCATTCTTGAAGGTCGCAATCGCCTGGGCGACCGCGTCAGCATCGGGCCCAATGTCGTGCTGATCGATTGTGACATCGGTGACGACTGCGTGATTCTGGCCAACAGCCATCTGCAGGGGGCCGCCTTGTCTTCTGCCTGTACGATCGGACCCTTTGCACGCCTGCGGCCAGGCACTGAGCTTGGCAGCCACGCTAAAATTGGCAATTTTGTAGAGACCAAAAAGGCCGTAATAGGCGCCGGCAGCAAGGTTAACCACCTGAGTTACATAGGCGACGCCAGCGTCGCGGAAAACGTCAATATCGGCGCGGGCACGATCACCTGCAACTACGACGGCGTCAACAAGCACAAGACCACCATCGAAGCGGGTGTGTTTGTTGGCTCCAACACGGCGTTGGTAGCACCGGTGAGTATTGGTCGAAACGCAACCATAGGCGCCGGGTCGGTCATAACGGCCGACATACCGGAAAATGATCTGGCGGTCGCACGTGGTAAACAAAGGAACATCAGTGGCTGGAAACGGCCGGTTAAAAAATAATATTGCAAATATCTGCAGACAGGGGTGAAGCATGTGTGGAATTGTCGGTGCGGTGGCACAAAGGAATGTGGTCGAGATATTGCTCGAAGGGCTGAAACGACTTGAGTATCGAGGGTATGACTCGGCAGGTCTGGCCGTGCTGGATGACAAGGGGCAGACACTGAATTGTGTGCGTGCGGTTGGCAAGGTCAGGAAGCTGGTCGATGCTATCGAGGAGAATCCGACTCGTGGCAAGACCGGCATTGCCCATACGCGCTGGGCGACCCACGGCGTGCCCAGTGAACGAAATGCGCACCCGCATATGTCCAATGAAGAATTTGCGCTCGTCCACAATGGCATCATTGAAAATCATGACGCCCTGCGCGCGCAGCTGATCAATGAAGGCTACCGTTTCGACTCTGATACCGATACGGAAGTGGTGGTCCACCTGATACATCAGGCCATGGACAAGGAGCAACTGGACCTGCTTGCCGCAGTCCAGAAAATTGTACCCACGCTGCACGGTGCGTATGGACTTTGCGTGATCAGCACCCGTGATCCGGAAACCCTGGTTGTGGCCCGTAGCGGCAGTCCCCTGGTTATTGGCGTTGGTATCGGCGAGAATTTTGTTGCTTCCGATCCACTGGCCCTTGGCCAGGTAACAGACCGTTTCATCTATCTGGAAGAAGGTGACGTCGCCGAAGTAAAAAGAAAATCGATTCGCATATTTTCCGGCGGCCAGCCTGTGGAACGCAAGCTGACCCGCATCCGCAGCGACATGTCGGAAATCGAAAAGGGCGAATATAGTCACTTCATGCTCAAGGAAATCCACGAGCAGGCTGCAGTGGTCAAGAATACGCTGAGTGGGCGAATCAGTGACAGCCACGTTCTGGAAGAAGCGTTCGGTATCAAGGCCAAGGCGATTTTCGATCAGGTCAACAATGTACAGATTGTTGCCTGTGGCACCAGCTTCCATGCCGGTCTGATCACTAAATACTGGCTGGAGAACATCGCCAAGATGCCTTGCCAGGTCGATATCGCCAGCGATTATCGTTACCGTAATATTATTGTGCGTCCAGGCACCTTGTTCGTAACTATTTCCCAGTCCGGTGAAACCGCCGACACACTGGCCGCATTACGCTACGCCAAAGAATCGGGTTATGTTGGTACGCTGGCTATCTGCAATGTCGCCACCAGTTCACTGGTACGCGAGTCCGACTTCTCCCTGTTAACCATGGCAGGCCGGGAAATTGGCGTCGCATCCACCAAGGCCTTTACTACCCAGTTGTGTGCATTGTTGCTGTTATCACTGGTGCTGGGTCGTCGCAATGGCATGGACGAAACCACAGAGGCGCAATACGTTAAGGACCTGCACAAACTGCCCGAACTGATCGATAAGATACTGACACTGGACAAAACCATCCAGGAGTTGTCCATCAGTTTCGCCGACAAACACCATGCGCTGTTTCTGGGACGGGGAATCCAATACCCGGTTGCCAAGGAAGGCGCGCTGAAACTCAAGGAAATCTCCTATATCCATGCCGAGGCCTATCCAGCCGGCGAGCTCAAGCATGGCCCGCTGGCACTGGTCGACGACAAAATGCCAGTGATAGCAGTAGCCCCCAACGATGAACTGCTGGGCAAGCTCAAAGGCAATCTGGCAGAGGTCAGTGCCCGCGGCGGCAAGCTGTTCGTGATCGCCGACGAGAGCGGCGGTTTTGACGAGGATGGGGATTACAAGCTTATCCGCATGCCGCCGGTACCCGACGTGCTGGCTCCCATCCTCTATACCATTCCGCTGCAGTTGCTGTCGTATCATGTCGCCATTCTGAAAGGGACAGACGTCGATCATCCACGCAACCTGGCGAAGTCGGTGACGGTGGAGTGATGCAGAAACCCGACCACAAAGGCGAACTAGAACTCTGAGCTGCCACCGGCATTGGGCTTCTGCGTTCGCAGAGCCCGCAGGCTCTTGTTGATACGCTTCAGGTAATCCTTCAGCAGGTCCTTGCGTAGCCGTGCCACGCCCATAGCCAGCACATCAATCACCAGCAGGTGCGCAATACGCGAGGATACCGGCGTGAATACCTGCAGGTCTTCCTCCATATTGACGTAGATGGGAATGGTGCTGAGTTTGCTCAGGGGTGTGTCCTGAGGCGCCAGGCCCACCACGGTGGCGCCGGCCTCAAGTGCCAGCTCCACACTCTGGATCAGGGCTTTGGTGCGCCCTGACTGGGAAATGGCGACGACCACGTCTCTGGGGCTGAGCGATATTGCCGACATGTGCTGGATGTGAGGGTCGGTATAGGCAGTACTGGACAGTTGCAGGCGGAAAAACTTGTGTTGGGCATCAGACGCCACTGAGCCGGAAGCGCCAAAGCCATAAAATTCCACGCGGTTGGCTTCGTTGATGGCTGCAATGGCCCGTTCCAGAGCAACAGGGTCCAGTTCGTCGCGTACCGTTAACAGCGAACCGATGGTTGAGTCGAACACTTTATGACTGAGGTCAGCAATGGTGTCGCGGTCATCGACTGAAAACTGGGAATAGCTGCTGTTGGCGCCCAGATGCTGGGCCAGTTGCAGTTTGAAGGACTGAAAGCCGTCAAAGTCCAGTGCCCGGCAAAAGCGCACAACTGTGGGCTCACTGACGTCTGCGCGGGCAGCAACGTCCACAATTCGCATACCCAGAACTGAGGAGGCGTTGTCGATGACAAAGTCCGCAACTTTACGTTCGGACTTGCGCAGCAACTCGCGTCGCTCCTTGATTTTGCTGATCAGATTCTGGGCATCCACCGCTGTCTTCCTGTTACACTGAGAGTGTAAATATCAGGGTGTGAATATAACAGGAAGCAAGGTTTCAGTACCATCCTCATGGCAATCTTGACCACATGACAGACTCTTCATCGGAAATACACATCGGCCTGTCGATGCAGGACATTGATGCGCAGCAGTGGGATGGCCTGGTCGCTGGTCGCAGCCCGTTTCTGGCGCATGCCTTTTTGCTGGCGCTCGAGGAGAGCGGCTCGGTGCAGGCGGATACCGGCTGGCAGCCCAGTCATGTGGTGGTGACTGACAGGGCCGGCGAGCTGCTGGCGGCCATGCCGCTGTACATCAAGCAGCACTCCTACGGTGAGTACGTGTTTGACTGGGGCTGGGCCGACGCCTACCAGCGCTACGGGCAACGCTATTATCCGAAACTGCTCACGGCCATCCCGTTTACCCCCAGTCAGTCACCGCGTATCCTGGTCGGTGACGGTGAATCCGTGCAGCATTGGTCGCTGCTGATCAAACAGGCGGTGGAACGATACGCCGAGCAGATCGATGCCAGCTCCTGGCATGTGCTGTTCCCTGACCGTGACAGCGCCGGCGCGCTGCAACAAACTGATCTGATCCGCCGGGAAGCCAGTCAGTTTCACTGGCGCAACAAAGGCTACGCGAATTTCGATGATTTCCTGGCCACGTTCAGTTCCCGCAAACGCAAGAACCTGCGCAAGGAGCGCGCCGATGTTCAGGCTCAGGGTATCCGTTTTGAGTGCCTGGAGGGCGGGGCGATCGGTGAAGAGGTGTGGGAAATATTTTACCGATATTACCAGAATACCTATCAGATTCGCGGTCAACACGGTTACCTGACCCGCGATTTTTTTCGCCGCATCGACGCAACCATGCCACAGAATCTGTTTCTGATCATGGCACTGCATGGTGGCCGCTATGTCGCCGGCGCCCTGTTTTTTAAAGGCGCTGATACCCTGTTTGGTCGTTACTGGGGCGCGGAACAGGACTACGACAAACTGCATTTCGAAACCTGTTACTACCAGGGTATCGAATATTGCATATCGCACAACATCGGTCTGTTTGACGCTGGCGCGCAGGGTGAACACAAGTTACGACGTGGTTTTGTACCAGTTACCACACAATCCTTTCACTGGATAAAGGATCCTGCATTTCGTGCCGCTATCGATGATTTTTGTCAGCAGGAAAAGGCCCATGTGGCGGCGTATCAGGCGGCAGCACGGGAGCAGTTGCCGTACCGGCAATCAGAACCGGTCAAGGGTTCTCAAGAATAAAATCGCTTAGCAGGCCGCGTTGAACTTCGCTGGCGCCATCAAAACGCAGCAGCAGGTTCAGAAACTCTGCATCCGGGCGTTTCTCTACTGCGGAAATACTGTGCACATAGGCAGGGACATCAGCGATCGCCTTGCTGGCCTGGTTACCAGGTGACAAGGTGACTGTGACGGGAGCGAAGACGCTGGGGTGCTGCGTTCCGCGTTTGCACACCAGCAGCACCTCGTCAATGCTGACGGCCTTGATCATGCAGCGGAATTCAACCGCATCCCAGATCACCAGGGCCGTGCCCTTGAGTTTTGGCGCTTCCTTTGTTTTAGTGGCCGCGGTCAGTGCCTCCAGTGAGCCACCGGGCAGGCCATCTGATTTTCCGCTTAGAATTTCCAGGGAGCTGAACGGACCGCCCTTGGCGGAGGGGCCGGTGGCGGATTTGTTGAGCTTGCCGGACCTGATCAGCGCTTTTTGCACTTTCTGCATCAGCTCTTCGCCGGTAAAAGGTTTGCCCAGGTAGTCGCTGACACCGGCCTGCACCGCGCGCATGATGTGTTCTTTGCCGCCAAGACTGGTGATCATGATAAACGGGACAGCGGCCAGTTTTTCATCGGCGCGTACCCATTGCAGCAACTCTTCGCCACTGAGGCCGGGCATCTCCCAGTCGCTAAGGATCAGGTCGATGGGTTGCCGACTGAGAATGGACTGTGCCTTACGACCGTCAGCGCCCTCAATGATCTCGCACTGCGGCAGATATTTGCGCAAGGTTCGCTTGATCAGGTCGCGAATGAAACTCGCATCATCGATCAGCAGGATTCGAATTTTCATATCATCCCTGTTTACGTAAAAATACCGGCGCCCTATCGGTAGAGTCTTTGGCGCTGTAGTGGTAACCGGCCATGTCAAATTCACGAATGCCGGCCGGCGTGTCGAGTCGGTTTTTGATGATATACGCGGCCATCATGCCGCGCGCTTTTTTGGCAAAAAAACTGATAATCTTGTATTGACCGTTCTTGTAGTCCTTGAATACCGGACTGATGATGTCGGCATCCAGCACCTTTTTATCGACCGCGCGGAAATATTCATTAGAGGCCAGGTTCAGCAAAATCCGGCTGCGGTGACCTTTGAGAGCGTCGTTCAGACCCTCGCTGAGACGGCTGCCCCAGAATTCATACAGGTTTTTGTGTTTGCCCTGCCGCAGTGCGGTACCCATCTCCAGCCGGTAGGGCTGCATCAGGTCCAGCGGGCGCAGCAGTCCATAGAGCCCGGACAGAATACGCACATGGTTCTGGGCATAGGCCAGATCCTTCTGGTTCAGCGCATGAACGTCCAGGCCCAGATAGACGTCACCGGTAAATGCATAAATGGCCTGCCGGGCGTTGTTGGTATCAAAGGGCGCCTGCCAGTTGAGGTTACGCTCAAAATTAAGCTCGCCCAGTTTGGCGCTGATATGCATCAGGTCGGACAGGTCCTCCGGCGACTTCTGGCGCAGGGTGTTGATGAGCTGCGCCGAGTCATCGAGATAGTCCGGTTGTGTAAATTTGCCCGTAGGCACCGGGCTTTCAAAATCGAGCGACTTGGCAGGCGATAAAACCAACAGCATAAAAGCCTCAAATAAGGGGTATACGTTGCAGAAGCTAAACGGATTGCGCGATGTCCTGCCACCAGTTCAGAGGTGTGACTCCATCTTCGGGATCGTAAACATTGCCGTAGTACCAGATGGTATCCGGAAACCCGGCCAGTACCTTGTTAAGCACCGCCTCGATCTGCTGAAAACCGATGGACACGTGGATGGTGTAGACCAGTAAGCCGGGGCTGCTGATATCGATGCGACCGTCGATCAGTTCCAGCTCGGGCGTCAGCGCCTGATCCAGTTCCTCTGTGTTATGCTTGCTGAAAACACGGATACTCAGATTGCCGCTGTGCTCAAGCAGGTCGTAGGTGGTGGCATTGTCGACCGGATAACGGATCCGGTCATCGGCAGCCAGCCCGCGAATAAATGCCGGCGATTTGCTCAGGCGGAATTCACCCGGGTGCTCAAGTCCGGTTTTTGACAGCAGGGCTGTCGCATCAGTCACGGGCGGCTGGCCTGCAGCGACCACCGGCACAACGGTGACCTGCTCGACAACGGGTTCATTATTGTCGTTGTAACCGGCTATCAGCGGTATCTGGAGAGGATCCTGACGAGGATCCTTAAGAGTATCTTGTGCTTGGTCCATGTGGCTTCCCGGTCAATCGGACTCGCGACAGCCCGTCAGCAGGTGCCAGGAACGAGTCAATTCATTGTCAGTCAGGGCTTATTGTAACCCGCGAAACATTATGCTGGTACTCTTTGAACGTTTTGCGAATCGCCTTCAGGGCCTGAAATGGCCTGCAGTGGCGGGTCTGATCATGATGGTGATGATCACCGTCTGGGTGCTGGCCGGTGCGCCGGCGGAACTGCAGGACCGCTGGCTTATCCCGTCGGTGCTGGTGAGTGTCTGGCTGCTGTTGCTGGCGTCCGGGCTCAATATGTTTGCCCGGGTACCGGCAATGGCCGAACTGCAAGCGCCGTGGTGGAGCCGCGTAAAAGCCCGGCTGCATCGCGGGCTGTATCACCTGTTTGCGTGGTTCATGCTGCTGGTGAGCCTGAGCCTGGTCGTGGTGACCTTCCAGTTGGCGGGTGCCTGGTTGCGTATGAATTAACAGCCGGGCCAACAAAAAAGTCATCATTTGCTGCTAACATGTGCCACCGACACAGTCTGTGTAATAACAATTCTAAACGGAGTGCTCCCGATGGGCCTGATTGACGACGATATGGACAGGGATCCTACGCCCACCGGTGAACTGGCATTGCAGACACTGGCGATGCCGCGCGACACCAATGCCAATGGCGATATTTTTGGTGGCTGGCTGGTGTCACAGATGGATCTGGCGGCCGGGATCGCTACCAAACAGGTTACCCACGGGCGCTCGGCCACGGTCGCAATCAAGAATGTTGAATTCCTGGCCCCGGTCAGTGTGGGATCGGTGGTGAGCTGTTACGCGGAAATCCTGGAAGTGGGCCGCAGCTCCATGCACATCAATATCGAGGTGTGGATATCCAACTCGCTGACCCAGGCCGCCCAGCGCAAGGTGGCTGAGGGCCTGTTCATCTTTGTGGCCATTGATGACAACGGGCGTACACGCCGGATCAAATAAGCCGGCGTTTTACGGTCAGCAATTGCCAATCAGGCCAGATCCGGCTTGGGCTCAACGCCCTCAGTTACGATCCGGCTGGTTATCTTGCCGCTGGTCATCGCACCACTGACATTCAGCGCGGTGCGGCCCATATCAATCAGGGGTTCAATCGAAATCAGCAGGGCTACAAGCTCGATGGGCAGCCCCATCGCCGGCAGCACAATCAGCGCTGCGAACGTTGCACCACCGCCCACGCCGGCCACACCAAAGGAACTGATGGCGATGATGACTACCAGCGTCACAATGAACCCTGGATCCAGCGGATTGATGCCGACTGTCGGCGCGGCCATCACCGCCAGCATGGCCGGATAGATGCCGGCGCAGCCGTTCTGGCCGATGGTAGCCCCAAAGGATGCCGACAGGCTGGCAATTGAAGGAGGCACTTTCAGCTCTTCAATCTGGGTTTTGATGTTCAATGGAATGGTTGCCGCCGAGCTGCGGGTGGCAAAGGCAAAGGTCAGCACCGGCCAGATCTTGCGGTAGAACTCCATCGGGTTGTTGCCGGACAGGCTCAGCAGCAGGCCATGCACAACAAACATGATGGCGATGGCGAGATAGGAAGCCAGCACGAAGCCGATCAGGTTGAGAATATCGCTGCCATTGGAGCTGGCCACGACATAGGTCACCAGCGATAGAATGCCGTATGGGGTCAGGCTCATGATGATCTTCACCAGGCGCATGATGATGGCCTGCAGGGTATCGGTGCCACCCCTGATGCGCTCTGCGTACTCAGGCTTTTCGCGACTGACCAGCAGCCCGGCCAGACCAAACAGCATGCCAAAAATCACCACGGCAATGATGGAGGTACTGCGCGCCTCGGTCAGATCCGCAAAAATGTTGCGCGGAATAAAATTGACGATGGTCTGCGCGATGGTCAGGTTCTCGACCACCGGCGCCCGGGTCGCCAGTACGGCCGCGCGGGCTGCTTCACGCTCGCCGCCCACCATGCCTTCAGCGCTCAGACCGAACACGGTGGTCACCAGGATGCCCACCAGCGCCGCGATCATGGTGGTAAACACCAGGATACCGATCACTGAGCCGCCAATCTTGCCCAGCGCTGCCACTTCATGCAGCTTGACCACCGCCGCGATCATGGTCACCAGCACCAGCGGCATGATGATCATGCGCAGCAGCGACACGTAGATGTCGCCGGGCAGATCTGTCCACACCAGGGTGGGTCGAATCTGGTCCAGGTCGCCGCCGTGAACAAGTTGCAGGAAGAAGCCGAACACAGCGCCCAGCACCAGGGCGATAAACACCTGTTTGGCAAGGCTGGTGTCGGGCTTCTTGAACTTGTAGAGACTGAACAGTAACGCGATGAAAATGACAATGCCGAGAACGGTCAGGACTGACATGGAGGGGCTCCCTTATTTATTATTGACTCGTTATAGCCCTTAAATGCGGTCGGTAGCAAACGGTTTTTCAGGCCACCGGTTCCAGGCGTGCGTACGACAGGACCAGCCATTTGCTGCCAACATCGCTGAAGTTCACCTGCACGCGGGCATTGGGGCCGCTGCCTTCATAATTGAGCACCACACCCTCACCAAACTTGCCGTGTCGTACCCGCTGGCCCAGGGTGATGTTGGTATCCGGCACATCGGCGCCGGAACGGTAATGTGGCTGCCGGCCCGGTGGTGGTGACGCCGGCCGCTGAATGGTGGTTTTCATGCGGATGGGTTCAATCAGCTCCTGCGGCAGTTCGCGGATAAAGCGCGAGGGCCGGCAGATGTTGACGTCGCCGTGCAGGCGGCGGGATTCGGCACTGGTCAGGTACAGCTTCTGCATGGCGCGGGTAATGCCCACGTAGCACAGGCGACGCTCTTCCTCGATGCCGCTGAGGTTTTCCATCGACATCTTGTGCGGAAACAGGCCTTCCTCCATGCCGCACAGGAATACCAGCGGGAACTCCAGGCCCTTGGCGCTGTGCAGGGTCATCAGCTGCACCGCGTCGTCACTTTCCGAGGCCTGGGCTTCGCCAGCGTCCAGCGCCGCCTGATCCAGAAACGCGGCCAGCACGTCACGGTCACTGACCGGATTGTCTTCATCAACCAGCATGTCGTCAGTAGCATCTTCGGCAAAGCTGCGCGTTGCCGTGATCAGCTCCTCCAGGTTCTCAATTCGGGCCTGGGCCTTGTCGCCGCCTTCTTTCTCATGGTGAGCGACCAGGCCGCTCTGTTCAATGACGTGCGCAACCTTGTCACCCAGCTCCAGGTCCTGGCAATGCTCATCCATCGCTTCAATCAGGCGGATAAAGGCCTGCACGGCGGCCGAGGCGCGCGCCGGCAGCAGCTTGTGGTCGATGCTCTGTTCGCAGGCCGTCCACAGGGAATAACCTTCGCGACGGGCCATATCACGCAGCCCGTCCAGGGTTTTCGAGCCGATACCACGAGTGGGCACATTGATCACCCGCTCCATGGCAGTATCGTCGTGACGGTTGATGACCAGACGCAGGTAGGCCAGGGCATTGCGAATCTCCAGGCGGTCGTAGAAGCGCTGGCCACCGTAGATGCGGTAGGGCATGGCCACCCTCAGCAGGGCTTCTTCCAGTTCGCGCGACTGGGCGTTGGAGCGATACAGGATGGCGGCTTCGGTCAGGCGATGGCCGGTGTTCATCCAGTCGGTCAGCCGGTCAACAATAAAGCGTGCTTCGTCCTGCTCATTAAAGGCGTCATACAGGGAGATGGTTTCGCCGTCATTGCCGT